>CAZPQS010000037.1:0-9436 GCA_964588765.1 uncultured Planctomycetales bacterium
TGGTGGGCGGTAGAGGACTCGAACCCCTGACCTCGTGAATGTAAGTCACGCGTTCTAACCAGCTGAACTAACCGCCCGTCATTAGCTGTTGCCTGTTATAAGCCTTGCTCCCGAATGTAATCAGGTATTATAAAATATAAAACCCCGGTAGTCAAATAAGATTTAAATAAAGGGAGGGTTATTTGTAGTAATCTATGCCGCGCAGGATAAACTGCTCATCCATGCGTTTAGGAGAGAAAAATTTGCGGACAAAAAGTTTAGCTTTATTAACATCGAATTGCTTACAGCAATAGATATCAACAGAGATGAAATTTGTTTGAGTTAATGTATGAATAACCACCGAACTCTCTACTAATGGTGCCCAGCCGGAAAGCCCGGCTTTATCGGGAAAATGCTCATCGGGCGTGCGGAATATATTCGGGGGGGCTTGTTTTTCCATACCTAAATAACCGACAATCTCATCCAGGAACTGATAGCATAGAGTCAGATCATCGCAAGCGCCCGGCCGGCAATCGTATAAATCTAAAAGCAATTGAAACCCAAAGGCTGTTTCTTTTGCATTTGATTTTGCCTTAATATCTTGAGTCATTGTTTTCAACATTTTTTTCAAGCTCCTTTTTAATCTTATAAAAAGGGTAAATTTATATGCCCAAGATAATGTGGTCTTCCAGATACAATAATACTACAGATATTATGATAAATATTTTTAAAAATGCAAGTATTTTTTTGAAAAATTTTTTATCTCTGTCGGGCAGAGAATTCGGCTCTTAAAATATCCAGAATCTTTTGATGAGAGGTATCTATTTCCTGGGCAGTCAGGGTATGGTCGCCTGCCCGATAAATACAGGATAGGGTCAAGCCTTTATGACCCGGTGAGATTTGTTTACCTAAATAGTGGTCTTTAAAACTTACCTCTATAAGATAAGGAATTCTATTTATTTTAATTTTTTTAATTACCTCGCCAACGGATATATCCTGTTTAAGCATAATACTTATATCGCGCACAACCTCGGGATATAAAGGGATGGAGATATATCTTTTCTGCGCCTTCTTAATCTGGGCAAAAAGCCAATCCAGTTCTAATTCGGCGGCGAAAATAAAATCTTCGATATCCAATCTTTTTAATATATCCGGTTTTATCGCACCTAAATTTGCAAAGATTTTTTTATTTAACGTTAATGACAAAGAAACCTCTTTTTGAAAATAAGGATGTTCGTAATCGAGTTTGAGAAATTCAAAATCCGCGATTCCCAGACGTTCAAGGAGGAGCTCTAATACCCCCTTGATAGATAATATATTAAATTCTTTGCCGGAATACGCCAGGCCAAGATAAGGCTGCTCCTGATTAACCCGAAAGATATTGCCGATTTCAAATATCCGGATATCTCTTTGCTTTTGATTGAGATTATATCCGATGCAGGAGATTAAACCGGGTATTAAGCCGGGGCGAAGAACCCCTTGCTGGCTGGTTAACGGATTAGCAATGGTAATTAATTGGGAATCAGGATATCCAAATTGACCGGCCAGGCTTTTGCTTATCAGGCTATAGGTGATTACCTCATTTATTCCCTGGCCAATCAGGATATCTTTAATTGCCTTCCTTCTGCCACAGATTAAAGACACCTCCCCGTCTTGAGGAAGAATCCTGGGTAATCTTGCGGGTATATTCTCGTAACCTGAAATCCGCGCTACCTCTTCAATCAAATCAACGGGTTGGCTGATGTCGATTCTGAATGAGGGGACATCTATCTTTAAATCCTTCGCTTTTTGCTTCTTAACTATAAAACCCAGAGAGATGAGTATTTCCCGTATCTGGCTTACGGTGAAATCCCTGCCTAATACCCGATTGACCTCCCCGGTTTTAAGAATAACGGTCCTCTTTTTTACTTTTGGTTTTATCGTAGACTTACTCAAAACAAGTTTTCCGCCGGCAATTTTTAAGATAAGATTTGCTGCCCGCGTTGAAGCAAATTCCACATTCTGCCAATCAAGTCCCCGCTCAAAACGATAAGAGGATTCGGAGGATAAGCCCGATATCCGCGAGGCGCGGCGGGTAATAACCGGGTCAAACACGGCTGCCTCCAGCAATATTTCGCCGGTTTTTTCGCTGACCTCAGAACCTGCTCCGCCCATTATCCCGGCAACGGCAATGGCCTTTTCTTCGTCGGCAATAACCAAAATATCCCTGGCGAGATTCCGCTGTTGCCCGTCAATAGTAATAATCTTCTCCGAGCCCTTCCCCCTGCGCACGGATATTGTGTTATTTTTAATTTTACTGAAATCGAAGGCGTGCAACGGCTGGCCGGTTTCCAAAAGCACATAATTGGTAATATCGACAATATTATTAACGCTGCGCAGACCAACCAATTCCAGGCGTTTTTTTAACCAATCGGGCGAGGGCGCAACCTTAATACCTTTAATAATCCTGGCAGTATATAAAGGGCAATCTTTCTTATCTTCGATTCTGATTGAAATAAGCTGCGACTTTTTAGCGGATAGCGCATAGCGCTTAGCGGATGGTAATTTTAATCTTAAATTTGTAACGGCGGCGGCCTCGCGGGCAATGCCGATAACCGAAAGCAAGTCCGGGCGATTAGGGGTAATTTCAAACTCAAAGACAAAATCATTACCCTTCTCTTCTAAGGAGGTTACCTCTAATCCCGCCATAGTTAGCTTCTCGGCTAATTTCTCAGCCGGGACTTTAATATTCACAAAATCCTTCAGCCAATTATACGTTACCTTCATATCTTGTTATTTGATAAAATTTTCATCTCGCATATTTTGCGAGGGATTTATGAAGCGCACAATTAGAAACTTTAAGGCATTTGTCGGCAAGGATTTACGACGAGTGAGGGTTCTAATTTCACGTAAGCCGTCCCGTAGCGAGGAGTAAGCCGTAGCCGACGGCAAAAAGTTTCGTGCGCGGAATAAATCACGAGCAAAATATGCCTCTTTAAAACTGTTTCAAGAACCTTAAATCGTTCTCAAAGAATAGCCGGATGTCATTGATGCCGTATTTAAGCATTGCGATTCTCTCTATCCCCATACCAAAAGCAAAGCCGGTGTATCTCTTTGAGTCATAACCCACATGTTTAAACACATTGGGATGAATCATGCCGCTGCCTAATATCTCAAGCCATCCCTTTTGACCGCAAACACTGCAACCGCGCCCCTGACAGATAATACAGGAGATATCCACTTCCGCAGACGGCTCGGTAAAAGGAAAGAAATGCGGGCGAAAGCGCATCTTAATATCCTTGCCGAATACGGATTTGGCAAAAAAATCCAGCGTTCCTTTCAAATCAGAAAAACTAATATTTTCATCGACCATAAATCCCTCAATCTGATGAAACATAAACGAGTGAGACGCATCGACCGCGTCTGGTCGATACACCCTGCCCGGCACAATTACCGCCAAAGGCGGTTTGCGCGACCTCATTACCCGGATTTGCGCAGGTGAGGTATGGCTGCGCAGTAGAAGCCTTCCTGTTTGACCGACTGACTGGATATAGAACGTATCAAACACATCGCGTGAGGGATGCTCTAAGGGAATATTGAGGGCGGTAAAATTATTATATTCTGTTTCAATCTCCGGCCCCTCCACTACCACAAAGCCCAAGCGGATAAAGATATCGCAAATCTCTTCAATTACCTGGGTAATTAAATGGCGGTGGCCCAAGGGCTGGGCTATGCCGGGAGAGGTAATATCAATCCGCCCTGCTTGTTTTTTAATTACGGCAACCTCTGCTGATAAATCTTTAAAGCCCCGTTTCTTTCCCGATAATAAATCGGAGAGCTTTTGTTTAATGCGATTGATCTGCCGGCCGAATTCCCGTCTCTGCTCCGCCGGTAAATCAGCAATGCCGGCCGTGAGTCCAGCCAAAATTCCTTTTCTGCCCAGATATTTTATGCGTAGAGCTTCCAGCGCCTCAGGATTTGAAACATCGGCAAAGTCTTGCTCTATCTGACTATTGAGATCCTTAAGATTAAGATTAGGCATAGTATCACTATAAGGATAATTAAGAGATCGCGCTTAGCCGGAATTATCCTTTCCTGTTTAAGCCATCCTGATTTTGTCTTGCGCAGAGCCGTCGCGTGGATATCTAAATCACCGCCGTGTTGGACGCAGGCGCGGTTAAATATGCCCTTAACCTCCAGGATATCTCCCCTGGCTTTATAACTGCCCCTGTGCTTAATTGCTGCGGCTAATTCCTCAGACATCCAAACGCCGATGGAATTGTCACCATCATTAATATTCACCCACACGCCGTCTCTTCTGTGCATTATCTCGCCAATAACCTCGCCCTCATAGACTACCTCCTTGCCGTCATAGATTTGGGCATTCTCGATTAGCTCGGTGCTGGATATCGCCTCTTGAGCATGGCAATAGTGGTAGGTGATAAATGGCAAGTGGTAAATTAAAAATAAAAAGGCGAACAGGCTTATAATTTTTTTTATCATCTTCCTTTAACCGCCGCAATCAATACGCCGAAAAGCGTGAATATGGAAACAAACTCCAGCCTCCCCACCCACATCTGAAAGATATAGGTTATTTTAAGTAGTATGGGCATAGAGGGATTGGTTATGCCGCAAGACAGGCCAACATTGGCACCGGCAGAAACCGATTCAAACATAGCCTCAGACAAGGGATATCCATAAAGGCAGCCGACGATTGTTCCCAATATATATAACCCTAAATACATTAAAAAAATCAAAAGGCTAATGCGAATTTGTTTATCCTTTAAAACCTCGTCCTGAATATGATGGAACTTCTCAACCACTACGCTTGACTCCGGCAGCATAATCCTTTTTATCTCTGCAGCCAGAGCCTTGAAAAAGATGCTCAACCTTAATACCTTGATGCCGCCGGTAGTCGAACAGGTAGAACCGCCCAGGCTCATTGCTAAAATAATTCCCATAAAGGAAAAGCCCAGCCATTGACGAATGAATTGCTTGGCATATATGGTCATATATCCCGTGCCGGTGTGGGCGGAGATAAATTGGAAAAACCCCTTGCGAAACAAAACAACGGGCTCAAGATAAGCGCCTGCCCTATTCAACCCGATGGCCGTAAGCAAAAAGAGGAACATAATGCTGATAAAAAGAGTAATGATTTCGATGTTCTTGAAAATCTCTTTTTTATTGCCGGTCCAGAGGCTGTAATGCAGCCTAAAATTTATCGCTCCTAAAAGCATCAGCGAGATAATGGCTATCTCAAAGGGCAAGCTATGGTAATAAAGTATACTCTGCGACTGGGGAGTAAATCCTCCCGTATCAAAGGCGGCCATAAATATACACAGGCCGTGGAAGAAAGAGGTGCCTTTGGACATACCCTCAGCCCGAGCAATAAAGCCCAAGACAGCGCTGCCCAGGACAAGATAGACAATGCTGACCAGCCAGATAAACCTTGCCGTTTGCACCACATTGGGCAATACCCTCTCTTCCCTTGCCTCGCTCACATACATCCTGAATGCTCCGGAGAAGCCACGCACAAAAAAAGACAGGGCAACAATAACAATCCCCTGTCCACCAATAAACATCATCAGATGCCGCCAGAGATTATAGGACTCAGCAAGGTGGTCTAAATCCTGCACCAGAACTAAACCGGTAGTGGCGAAGCCGGACATTGCATCAAAACAGGCATCTAAATAAGATTTCCAATGACCGCTTAAAAATAAAGGAACGGCCCCTAAGAACATTGCCACCAGCCAACTCAAGCCCACCAGGCTCATGCCCTGCATCCAATTCAAATCCTCCCTGGCTTTGCAGAGGATAATCAGAATAAAGCCGATAATCAAACTAATCAGAAAACTGATACCAAAGTCAATTGCCGGATTTATCTCCCGGTTCGCAAAAGCCAGGGCAAGCGGCAGGAGCATGGTCAGGCCCAGACCGATAATAATCTTACCTAAATAATAAGTAACGGTCCTTATATCTTTTATCTGGGGTTTAAGTAACATGAGAGGTTAAAAGGAGGTTATTAAGACACAGATGAAAAATGCCGCCAACATAATTGCCAGGGCATAACCTATTTCGGTAGCAATGCCCGATATCCCTTTAATTATCGCAATTATAATCTTTTTAAATTTTTCCCAATAAGGCATTTAAAAGTTTGGATTCATTGCCCACCATAGTTAAGGCAATGATATCGTCTCCTGACTCCAGAGCCGTGTCCCCGCGGGGCACAATCACCTCTCCCCCGCGCACAATGGAAACCAGAACCGAATCGGGCGGCAGCTGGATATTCTCCAACTTCTGGTTAATTACCGGCGCATCATCGGGCAAGTCTACGCGCACAATAGCCAGCTTGCCCCGTTTGAAACTAAGCAGATTCACAAAATCAGTAAAACTTACTTCCTCCTCGATCATTTTGGTAATAATCGCTGTAGCATCAATGGGAATGTCCACGCCTAATTCAAAGAAGATGTGTTCATTCTTAGGATCGTTCACCCGGCCGACTGTGCGGGCAACGGAAAATCTCTCCTTGGCTAATTGACAGACAATCAGATTATCTTCGTCGTCCCCGGTAACCGCAGCGACTACATCGGCCCGCTCAATACCCGCCTCTTTAAGAACAGAGGGGCTGCAGCCATCGCCGTTAATTACCAGGATATCCAGCTGGCGGGTAATTTCTTCGCAGATGCCCTTGTCCTTCTCAACCAGGGCAACGCCGTGATTATCGCGCGCAAGCCTCTGGGCCAGACAATAACCGACCTTCCCTGCGCCAACTATTAATATATACATTTTAGAAATGACTCCCGGTTAACTATTTTATAGTTTAAATTTCTTCTTTATTTTATCCAGGCTTTCGGTTTTAATAATGGCCATAATCACGTCGTTCTTCTTAAATACCGTATCGGGCGTAGGTATAATTGTGCCTTCAATCTTCTTTATCGCCACAACTTGAAATTCGCCTTCGATATTAATATCCCTGACGCGTTTATTAATCAGATTATCTTTGGCCTCCATCTGGATAACGCCTACATCCTTGGTTTCTATTAGATAACTGGAAAAACGGCTCTCAATAATCTTATCCCTGAGCATTGCCGCAAAAAGGATGGTGCCGCTGATGACATCCAAACCGAGGCTCTGATAGATCTGAGCTCTCTCCGGATCATATACGCGGGCAATTACCTTAGGCACGGAAAATATCTTCTTGGCAACCTGGGCGGAGACCAGATTGGTGTTATCCCCATTGGTAAGGGCGCAAAAGACATTTGCCTTCTCTATGCCTGCCTCTTTTAACACATCTGGGTCAAAGCCATTGCCCACCAGGGTAAGGCCATTAAAGGTCCTTCCCAAGCGGTTAAATGCTGCCGGATTCTTATCAACGACTACCACATTATAGCCCTCATTAGAAAGTAATTTGGCTAATTCTGCCCCTACCCGGCCACAACCAACAATAATAACATACATTTTCCTGCTCCGCTCGGAAGTTTACAGTTAACAGTCTTAAGCTGTAAACTATAACTGTTCGCTATAAACTTTTTATTGTTTAACTATTTCAACCAACTTCTTAAATGCCCGACTATCTTTAACCGCTAAATCCGCTAAGACCTTGCGGTCCAGATCAATCTTGGCTTTCTTCAATCCATCGATGAATTGGCTATATTTAATTCCTGCGCTGCGGCAAGCAGCGTTAATCCGGGCAATCCAGAGACGGCGAAAAAGCCTCTTTTTAACCCGCCGGTCACGATAGGCATAAACCAAGGCCCGGGTAACCGTGCGTCTTGCCTGTTGATATTGCTTGCTCCGGTCGCCATAATAACCTTTGGCTTTTTTTAATAACCTCTTTTTCCGCCTTCGCCTTGCTGGGCTATATTTAACTCGAGCCATACTCCTCCCCTATTTGTTGACGTTTTCTAGTCCTCTTATTGTTTGTCTTCTAACCATACGGTAACAACCGGTCGAGATATCTGCCCTGGCCCGACCTCTGCAATATATGAGGCTTGCGCAGAGCTCTTTTCCTCTTTCTTTTCTTCCCCGTAAGCAAATGGCCTCGGCCACAGGCGGCATATTTAAGTTTACCCGATTTAGTTATCTTAAACCTTTTGCCGACACCCTTGTGTGTCTTTAATTTCATACTGACTCCTCTACGGGCTTACGCCTGCGGCATCTTACATTCCCGCGCGTAAGTGCGGGGCGTATTGACCTATCGTGGCGCAAGCACAGCCGAAATAATTCTGCCCTCTAAACTCACATCCTTCTCTATCTTGCCTGCCTGTTGGGAATCGCTTATAAACCGGTCTAAAACCCTCCTGCCCAAATCCACATGCTCCATCTGCCTGCCGCGAAAGAAAAGACTTATCTTAACCTTATCCTTTTTATTTAAAAACCCGATTGCCCGCTTAAGTTTTACCTGATAATCGTGCTCCTCGATGTTGGGCTTCATACGAACCTCTTTGAGCCGCATCCTCATTTGATGCTTTTTTGCCTCGCGCTCCTTCTTTTCCTGGTCGTATTTAAATTTACTAAAGTCCATAACGCGGCAAACCGGCGGCTCAACCTGAGGGGCTACCTCAACCAAATCCAATTCATATTGATTAGCCAAATCCAGCGCTTTCTGTATTGGTACAATTCCTAATTGGTTTCCTTCAGGACCGATAAGGCGCACCTGAGGTACGCGTATCCTCTCATTTATGCGGATAAACTTTTTTATATTAATCACCTCCTGTTTGTCAGGTTACACGCGGAATTTTATGTAACCTTTTTATCTATCTCCTGTTTTGCCCTGCCTATAAATTTCTCCAGGGACATCGTCCCGATATCACCCTTGGTCCTTTTTCTTACGGATACGGTTTGAGATTTAGTTTCGCGTTCACCGACAATCAATAGATAAGGAATCTTTTCTGTCTCGGCCTCGCGGATTCTCTTCTGTAGAGTGAGATTGCGATTGTCTACCCCGGCCCTTATTGATTGGGCTTCAAGGCTATCCTTTATCTTCGCTGCCCAGCCCTGGCATTCTGATTTTATGGGGATGACGATTACCTGAACGGGCGAAAGCCATAGAGGCAAAGCGCCTGCATAATGTTCAATGAGCACGCCGATAAAGCGCTCCAGGCTTCCCATAATAACCCGGTGAAGCATAATTGGCTGCTTTCTTGCTCCCTGAGAATCAACGAATTTTAAATCAAACCGCTGGGGAACAGCAAAATCGCATTGGATAGTTGCGCACTGCCATTCTCTCTTCAGGGCGTCCTTTATCTTAATATCAATCTTCGGCCCATAAAAAGCCCCTTCTTGCGGATTAATTTTATAACTAAGGCCCTTCTCTTTCAAGGATTCCTCCAGGGCATGCGTGGCTGCCTCCCAGTCGGTGTCCGTGCCAATAAATTTTTCCGGGCGAGTGCTTAATGCTATTGATAAATACGTGAATCCAAACTCAGCCATTGCCTTTAAAACAAAATCAATTATTCCGATGATTTCTTATTTTATC
>CAZPQS010000038.1:0-9285 GCA_964588765.1 uncultured Planctomycetales bacterium
GCTCTAAAAAATAACATATTGTGATTAGGATATCTTTCTCCTTTTTTTTGTTCGACTAAATCGAACTCCCCTTTATCAATAATTACAATTTCGGGTGAGAAAAATATAGACCAATTTGGACGAGTAACATTTGTTGTTCCAGCATTTCCAAGCCATAGCTCCAACTCGCATTCTTCGCCAGCTCTTAAATCAATCTTAGTTTGGTTTCTTACAAAAAATACATATAATTTAGGAAGTTGCGCCCGGGTCGCAACAACATCTTCGGCAACAACTTTTAAATTTGATGAAACGGACTCTAATGTGGCATTTGTCATTCTTAATTCCTCAATAAAACTTTTAAATTCATTTATTTGCTTTTGAGATACAGAAAGAATGGTATCTACGGTTGCCTTGGTTGAATTATCCATTTTTATAAAAGTCCGCGAAGCTACAAAAAGCATTGCGAATGTACCGAAAAAACTAGCTAATATTTGTATCGATAGCCAAGGATTAAACGATTTCCTAATAAATTTTAAGATATAAAGAATTAAAAGAATTGATAAACACAAAATAGATAACACGCCACATACATTACTCATCATTATTATGTCCATACTTTCCCTATAAATTAAGAATTATTAATAAAGTGGTGGGCAGGAGAGGATTCGAACCTCTGAAGCACGTAGTGCAACAGATTTACAGTCTGTCCCCTTTGGCCACTTGGGTACCTGCCCGTAATAATTCCTTTAATCGGTTAAATCCTGCCTCTATCTTATCTAAATCTCCCGCGGCCCTGGCAAAGTCTGCCCTGCCCCCGCCGCTGCCGTTCATCGCCCTGGCTACTTCCTTTATCAAATTATCGGCACTTAAACCTTTATTCAATAAATCATGGGTAACGCCCATTACTAATATTGCCTTATCGGCTTTACCCGTGGCAAGTAAACTAACGCACTGGGGCTGTTTATTTTTTATTAAGTCAACCAGGCTCCTTAGGCTGGCTTCTTCGACGTTCGGAATGAGTTTGATTATTAGCTTGATTCCTGGAACTTCCTCGGCTGCCTTTAATAAATCTTTAATGTCCAGCTGCTCTAATGCAATGCCGCTTTTTTTCTTCTGTAACTCCCTTGACTCCTTATTAAGCTTCTCTACCCTCCTGCCAATCTCCTGTTGAGGGACTTTAAGCTGTTCGGAGATATTATTGAGCAAATCCTGCTGCTCCTTTATTTTTTTGTATGCGTATCTGCCTGTAACCGCCTCTATGCGCCGGACTCCCGAAGCGATAGAGCTTTCGGATAATATTTTAAATAAACCGATCTGACCGGTCGAATCTAAATGCGTACCGCCGCATAATTCTCTGGAATAACCGCCGATAGACATCACCTTTACTTTATCCTGATATTTATCTTCAAAGAATGCCAGGGCGCCGAGTTTTTTCGCTTGCTGGATAGACATTGTTTTTATATCTGTTTTATCATTATCTAAAATATGGGTATTAACCAATTCCTCTATTCTTGACAATTCATCACTACCCAGAGCCTTAAAATGAGTAAAATCAAAACGAAGATACTCCGGCGCTACCAGTGAACCCTTTTGCTTGACATGCGTGCCCAACACCCTTCTTAATACCGATTGCAGGATGTGCGTTGCCGTATGATTGCGAGCGATATCGAGGCGGCGCTGTAAGTCAATTGAAGCCTTAACGGAATCATTTTTCTTAATAGTTCCTGATTTTAACCTGCCTATGTGCAATATAACTGCATTGATGCGTTTGGTATCATTAACCTGAAAAACATTTTTTCCTTTTCTAATCTCGCCTGTGTCGGCAACCTGACCTCCGGACTCGGGATAAAGAGGGGTTACGTCTAAAATAATTTTAGCTTTATCGCCGGCATTGATTTTCTTTACCTCGGAGTTATCCTTCAAGATTGCAAGAACCTTGGAGCCGGTTTCATTATTTTTATAGCCTGCAAAGCGTGTATTTTTTACTTTAACCGGCAACCTGTTTATGCTGAAGACATCGCCCTTCATTGAACTGGCAACCTTTGAACGCTCTTTCTGGGAATTCATTAGATTCTTGACAGTGTCCCAATCAAATCGCTTACCGAGACTCTTTAACTTCGCTGCCGAAGCCTCAATAGATATCCCGTAAGTATCATATAATTTAAAAACCGTCTCTGCCAGCTTTTTTGCATCTTGCTTATCTTTAAATTCGCGTTCCCATAATTCCGGGGCTGATTCAAGTATGGAAATAAAATTTTCTTCCTCGGCTTTGATAACTCCGGAAATATCCTCCTGTTGTTTTTTAAGCTCCGGGTAGGGCTTCTTCATCGTTTGGGCTACCACAGGAACCAATCGATTCAGGAAAGGCCGCTTGATTCCTAAATTATACAGGTGCATTAAGCTACGCCGGATAAGCTTGCGCACAACATAGCCCCTTCCCTCATTTGAAGGTATTGCGCCGTCAAAAATGGCAAAGGTCATTGCGCGAACATGGTCAGCCACGGCGTTGATTAACTCATCATTCGCTAATCTTGAATCCTTAATGCTGGATTTAATCTCTTTTACTATCGGTCTAAATAAATCGGTTGAGAAGTTAGAATAAACCCCCTGCATTACCGCTGCCAGTCGCTCAAGACCCATACCCGTGTCAATATTCTTTCTCGGTAAAGGCTGCAGGATTCCTTTTTCCTTGCGATTAAACTGAGTAAACACGAGATTCCAGACCTCAACAAATCTTGGGCAGTCACAGGCAGGGTTACAATCCGCCCTCTTACATCCTACATCGGAACCCTGGTCAAAAAATATCTCCGAACACGGCCCGCAGGGTCCATTGGGACCTTTAATTTTAACCTCGGAAGGCCAGAAGTTTTCTTTATCGCCCAACTTTATAATTTTTTCTACAGGTATTTTTATACTGTTCCTCCAAATCCCGTAGGCCTCATCATCGTCTTTATATACAGAAATCCAGATTCTTTTTTTATCCATTTTAAGAACCTGGGTTAAAAACTCCCATGCCCAAGCTATTGCCTCCTCTTTAAAATAGTCCCCAAAAGAGAAATTACCGAGCATCTCAAAAAACGTATGGTGCCCGGGAGTCTTACCTACCTTATCTAAATCGTCGGTGCGAAGGCAACGCTGGGATGTAGCCGCCCGCTTAAGCGGACGACCCAAACCCAAGAACTCCTTCTTAAATTGATTCATCCCGGCAGGAGTAAAGAGAATAGTCGGGTCATCAATCGGCAGAAGGGAATCGCTCTCGATAATCTTATGCTTTTTAGATTTGAAAAAATCCAAGAATTTATCCCGTAAGATATCTGCCTTCATCTTTCTGAATATTTAAAAGGTGCGGAGTTCATATTTGATTAATTGCTTCCTGAATCTTCTCTGAAGAAAAACCACGGCGCAATAAATAGAGATACAGGCGCTGTTTAGCCTTATTGGGCTGGAGATGTTTTATCTTCTCCCAGCGACGGCAGGCCAGCTCTCTAATCACTTCCTCTTCGCTATATTCGCTGCTGATATTCGCAACTGCTTGCTCAATCAGTCCTTTATCTATTCCCTTAATCTTAAGTTCCTGTTTAATGCGGTTGATGCCCAGAGGTCTTTTAAGCCGGGATTCAACCCAGATTCGGGCAAATTCAAGGTCATTAATCAGGCCCTTATCTTTTAAAAAAAAGAGAGTCTCTTTTATAGTAGACTCGGTAAAGCCCCGTCTTTTAAGGCGCTGATGTAATTCATATCCTGAACGCGGCCGAAATTTAAGTAAGCGAAGTGCATATTGAAGCGCCTTATTCATCCCTGAATTACGACATATCCTCTTTGTGTTTTAATCAGCGCATCGCCCTTTAAATCTTTAATTACCTTCTGATAATCAGAAAGGTTATTTATTGCGACGCGATTTATTCCCAGAATAACATCGCCGGGCACAAGTTCGGATTCATCCGCCGGGCTTCCCGGTTCAATATTTACGATAATCACGCCTTTCCCCTGTTCGATTCTAAAGTGCCTGGCTAAATTGGGAGTAATTTCTTCAACCTCCATCCCTCGCCACGTACCGCTTACACCTGCCTCGGAAGGAATCTCCTCCACGCTCTCCGGCCGCTCGCCAATGGCTACCTCTACGGTCATATCTCTTTTGTTCCGCCAGACTACAGCTTTTATTCTCTTGCCGACCTCGGCTTTTGACAACACCGACAGAAGTTTACGCACACTGTCAATCTCCTCATCGCCGAATTTCTTAATCACATCCCCTTCCTTAATTCCCGCCTTCTGGGCCGGGCTATTTTCTAAAACACCGGCAACCAACGCGCCCCGGGTATCTGGAAGACCGAAGTGTTGGGCTAACTCCGGCGTTAAATCCTGGGCAGAAACCCCTAACCAACCATAAAGGATTCTTTTGCCGGAAATTAACCGCGAGAGAACTCTCTTAGCGCTGTTTATCGGTATGGCAAAGCCAATCCCTTGATAACCGCCGCTGGTAGTAAAGATTGCCACGTTTATTCCAACAATCTCGCCATTCAGGTTAACCAAAGGGCCGCCGGAATTACCGGGATTGATTGCTGCGTCGGTTTGAATTAAATCATTATAATCTCGTTCCCTTGACGAAGCCTTGCCCAAAGAGCGATGTAAAGCGCTGATTACCCCTGCCGTCACAGTGGGCTCTGGATTCTCCAAAGCAAATCCAAACGGGTTGCCGATTGCCACGACCCAATCACCGATGCGCAAGTTATTGGAATCGCCTAAATTCGCCACAGGCAGATTGCGGGCATCAATCTTAATCACGGCTAAATCCGAACGCGCGTCCTTGCCCTTAAGCTGTGCCTTAAACTTTCTACCGTCAGACAGGGTCACTGTAATCTTATCCGCCCCGGAAATTACGTGCTCATTGGTCAATATATAACCTTCGGCATCAATAATTGTGCCTGAACCCAAACCCATTTGTTTGTATTCCCTCTGAGGCATTTCTCCGAAAAAATCCTCAAAGAAACGGCGGAAAAATTCATCGCCGCCAAAAAAATCTTCAAAGGGTGAGCCAAATTGATATCCCCGCATACCTCCTACACGCCGGGTTCTCTCGGTGCTTATGGAAACCACTGCCTTTCCTGTGGTATTGGCGACATTAACTACCGCATCCTGGAAATTATCGGTATATTTTAAGCTCTGGGTCTCTACAGGAGGCGAAAAATCAAAGCGAGCAGTAATTACCAGACCCACAACCAAACCAATCAATAATGTGATTAGATAAACCGTCCTCCTACCCATAGCTACTCTCCTTGTTAAATTGATATCTTTTCTCTTACCATTTTTTCAATCTTCTCCATAACCTGCGGCTTTTGCTCTAAATGATTGGCCGCCTGCTCTCTTCCCTGACCGAGTTTTTCTTCTTGAAAAATATACCAGGTTCCTGATTTATTGATTATCCCTAAATTAGCCGCCGTATCAAGAATGTTTCGGGTCCTGGCTATTCCCTGGTCGTGTAGGATTTCAAACTCTGTCTCACGAAAAGGAGGAGCGACCTTATTCTTTACCACCCGCGCCCTCACCCGGCTGCCAATCACTGTATCTGCCTGTTTTATCGAACCAATCCTTCTTAAATCCAGCCTGACAGATGCGTAAAACTTTAAGGCTCTTCCTCCGGGAGTAACCTCGGGATTGCCGAACATTATACCGATCTTCATCCGGATTTGATTGATAAAAATTACGCAGGTTCGCGACTTACTAATCGCGGCAGTTAATTTCCTGAGGGCCTGGGACATTAATCTTGCTTGCAAACCAATATGAGAATCTCCCATTTCTCCCTCAATTTCCGCTCGCGGGGTAAGCGCGGCTACCGAATCGATGACGATTAAATCCACAGCATTTGAACGAACCAGGGTCTCGGCAATCTCCAGGGCCTGCTCTCCTGTATCAGGCTGAGAAATCAGCAAGTCATCTAAATTCAACCCCATCTTTTTGGCATAAATGGAATCAAACGCATGTTCTGCATCAATAAATGCGGCGACGCCCTTCCTTCTCTGGACCTGCCCGATTGCGCTCAAAGCCACGGTAGTCTTTCCTGAAGCCTCCGGACCAAAAATCTCTATTACCCTTCCCCGCGGAAAACCACCTACCCCCAGGGCTACATCAAGGGAGAGTGCGCCGGTAGGGATTGCTTCTACATCCAGGCGAGTCTTCATATCCAATTTCATAATCGAGCCTTTACCAAATTGCTTCTCAATCTGAGCCAAGGCTAACTCCAGCGCCTTTTGGCGATCGGGAATATCCGGTGTTTCGGTCTTCTTCTTTTCTTGTGCCATTATTTGCCTCCCTTTATTTAATATGGTTATAAAATCTCAAAATTTGATTATACTCTCAGATTAGATTACTGTCAAAGAATTTCTGGAAAGCCTTACCATTATTTCAAGCAATATCTGCCAGAACAAAATCTCCGTGTATCTGCCTCAATTCTACCCGGATAATCTGATTTTTTAAGTTAAGATTGGATTCTACTCTCACCTTTATGTAGTTATCCGTATAGCCTTCCCATAAATCCGGGCAGCCGGAAACCTTTCTCTCTATAAGAACCTCGGCTGTCCTGGAGATAAGCTTCTGGCAATAAGCTAAACGCAATCCCCGGGTAATCTTTTGTAAAATGGCCGTCCTTAATTTTATCTCTTCTTCGGATACGGATTCTCCGAGATTATATGCAGGGGTATTCGGCCTTCTTGAGTAGGGAAAGATATGCACGCGCGAAGGCTGAATCTTCTTAATTAATTCAACGCTATTATTGAAGTTTACTTCTGTCTCGCCGGGAAAACCAACCATAACATCGGTGGTTATGGCGACCTCGGGCATACATCTTCTTATTCGCTGAATGAGCTTTATATATTGCCCCGGCGAATAGGCACGGTTCATTTGCTTTAGTATTTGCTCATCCCCGCTTTGAACGGGGATATGCAGATGCCGACACACTCTATTGGATTTTGTCATTATGTCGAGTAATTCGTCGGTAACATCATTTGCTTCGATAGAACTAAGCCGGATGCGGAAGTTTCCCGGAATGCTTTGTAGTTCCTCAATTAACCTGGCCAGATTTAGTCCCGGGGTCAGCTCCCTTCCGTATGAGCCCAGGCATATCCCCGAAAGAACGATTTCTAAATAGCCATTCCTGGCCAGGGCATCTACGTCTTTTTTAACTTCGCTTAGCGCCCGGCTGCGGGATTTACCTCGCGCCAGGCGCACCTTACAATAAGAGCAATAATAGTTACAGCCGTCTTGAACCTTTAAAAAAGCGCGGCTATGATTCTTAAAGTAGGAAATACTCGGTCCGTTATCCCTGTCCGGTCTGTTGTGCCCGTTTAAGAAGTAAAGTATATTTAATTTGTCTTTATTCTTTAGAATCAGACAGTCACTTCCTTCGTTTAAAATTTTTGCCCCGTCAAATTCCGTAAGGCAGCCCGTAACCACGATTTTGGCATCCGGGTTCTCACGGCAGGCTCGCCTGATAAGATAAAGAGAATCGCGGTCAGCCTGATGGGTAACCGTGCAGGTATTAATTACGCAAACGCCGACCGGCAGGCTTTCCTCTAATTCCTGAAAGCCTGCTGCCTGGAATTGTTCCCTGATTACCTGCGTCTCGTATTGATTAACCTTGCAGCCGAGGGTATAGAATCTTACAGTTTTCATATAATCTAAAAAAGGCGGCAACGGCAATAGCCGCCGTATCCACGCGCAATATCAGATTACCTAAGAAAACCGGGATAGAGCCTGCCTTTTCTGCCTGAGCTAATTCCTGCTTTGTAAAATCCCCTTCCGGGCCGATAAGAACCAGGATGCTCTTTGGCAGGGATCCAAAAAGGATATCGCTTAAATTTTCTTTTCTCTTCATAAGCGTAGGTATTAATTTTAAATTATAAGACCCGGCACAGGCTAATATTTGATTTATTTCTTTTATCGGCTCGATATCGGGGAGGGTATTTCTGCCTGACTGAATGCAGGCAGCTTGAGCAATCTTGCGCCAGCGTTGATGATGCCGCTGTCTCTGGTTGGAATCCCAGCGGACAATAACCCTTTCGGTAATCATGGGGATAATTCTGTCTACGCCCAGCTGCGACAGTTTGTCCACCAAATCATCAAACCTGCTCTTCTGCCTGGGTAAGGCGCAGGCAACGGTCAGGCTGGTTTTCCATTGAAATTTAACATTGGCTTCTTTCTTTATCTGGAGCGTTACCCTTCTCTTTGATAATCCCTGGATTTGACAATGATATTCATGCGCTTGACCGTCGAAGACAAAGACATCATCATCGACCTTCAGGCGCAAAACATCGCAAAGATAGTGAATCTTCTTGCGCTCGTTAATAACAATCTGTTTGCCGTCGATTAATTCTTTAGGGCAGTATAATCGAGCCATATTTTGCTTGAAAAAATAATTGCGCGCCCAAAAGCACGATAATGAATCCGCAGGCAACGCGAAAGACGCGGTAGGCTCCGGGCTTATTGAGCAATATCCTGGGAATCAATCCCGCTGCCAGGACTAATAACATTAAGGGAGAGATAAGTGTCCCTAAACCAAAGATTAAACCATAAAAAACGCACCGCTGCCAGGTAACGGATACCAAGCCAATATAGGAAAGTACGGCTAACAGTGGCGCGCAGGGTATTGACCCCATAATTAAACCCAGGGTAATCGGCTGAACTTTTAGTAATCGCTGATTTACCCGTTCGGAGATTATCGAGCAGAAACGGGAAGTCCCTGCCGAATCTCTAACTATTATAAGAATCCCGATTAAAATAATAATCATTCCGCCGAGATAATAAATATATTTAGCAATATGTATTAATTTCTGCTTCACCAGGAATTCCCCTAATAGAAATATACCCGCGCTTAGAATCAGATATACGCAGATTCTACTTAGAGAGAACAAAAACCAGACCAGAATGCCCTGTTTTGGATTTTGCCTTGTTGCGGCAATGTAAGAAATAAGTATCGGGCCGCAGGTCGCCAGGCACGGACCAGCGCCTAAGAATAAACCGGAGACAAACAGAGTAAAAATAATTCTATCCATGGGACCGGTTCTCTCTAACCATTTGTTTTACAAAGGGTTATGATTAAGTTCCTAGTGATTTTTCTCTTCTCTATAAATAATAGCTGGCACAATAGACTATTATATTTATTTCTTTATTTAAAAAATAGTTCAGACTTCATTCTTAACTTATTATTTAACAAAGCGTTAGAGAGAACCGGTCCCTGTTATTCGGAAAATACTTCGGCAGTAAAGATATAGATTTCTGTTGACGGTTCCTTCCAGGCTGAAGGCTCAAGCCCGG
>CAZPQS010000039.1:0-9237 GCA_964588765.1 uncultured Planctomycetales bacterium
TCCTTGGTGCCAATTTCCTCCGGCTCTTCATAATAGATAAATGCTGGCTCAATCCTATCCGTAAAGGGTCTTAGCTGTTCAATTACCTCTTGGGTGGAAAGCCTGCGCTTATTTAGAGGCAGGAGTTCCACATATACCTTGCTTGACCAGGGCTCAACCTTGGCAGTAATTGTCTTTACCTCCGGCCGACGGGCAACAATCTGTTCTACCCGGGAGACAATCTTATCCGAGACATCCAATCTTGTTCCCGTGGGCATCTCAATAAATACGGTAAATTTATTTTGTTCAGCCACGCCGATAAACTCCCTCTCCAGTTTTTTACCCTGTTGGAGCACGCCCACAAAGGCCAGCAATGCCAGGATAATCACTATATAGCGAAGGCGTAAGCAACGAGCCACAGACCCTCGATAAAGGTTAAGGAGTCTTCTTGGGGGTTCCTGCGCAGAGTCTTGCGCAGGAACTGGGGGAATCTCTGTCTGGGGTTCCTGTTTGGGCTGCGGTCTTTTTAATCTGATCCTCCCCGCCAGCATCGGCACAAAAGCCAGGGAGACCAATAAGGAAGCCAGGAGGGCAAAGGTGATGGTCAGGGCTATGCCGCTGTAGAGCATTCTAATCTCAGGATTAATAAATACCAAAGGCAGGAATACAACCAGGGTAGTAATGGTTGAGGCAACAATGGCCAGGATTACCTCGTTGGCTCCGTCTATAGCCAGGTTTTTTTCTATCCGGGCGTTATCGGAAGATTGCGGCGTCTGCCGCTGTTCGGATTGGGTTAATTCCTGTCTTTTTTTAAAGATATTTTCTAAGACAACAATAGAGTTATCCAGGAGCATCCCGATGCCCAGGGCAAGGCCGGATAAGGTCATCACATTTAAGGTGATTTTTCCAAAGAACATCAGGCTGAAGGTAAAAAGAACCGAAAGCGGAATGGTTAAGGCAATAATAAAAACCGAATAAAAACGCCTTAAGAAAATAAACAGAACTAATGTAGCCAGGATTGCTCCGTAACTTAAGGAGAGCTTAACCCGATTTACCGCCTTCTGGATATATTCCGCCTGGTTAAAGGTAGGAGTAATCTTTATATCTTTATCCAGGATTCCCCTTTTCAGGGCCTTTATCTCTTTATCAATGAGCTGGGATATCTTTATTGTATTGGCGGTGGATTCCTTCTGAATATAAATCGAGACAACCGGCTGGGCATTTACCCGCGCAAAGGCAGTCGGGTCTAAATAGGAATCGTGAACCTCGCCGACATCCTTAAGCCGGATTACCGACCCCTGTTTGGTGGTGGCAATGGCTATATTCTCAATTTCAGCCAGGGATTGGAATTCGCCGATTGTGCGCACCAGGTATTTATCCTTTAGTCTTTTTATTTCACCGGCCAGGAGATTGGCGTTATTGAGATTAATGATATCTACTATCCGATTTATGGACAGGGAATAAGCCTGAAGTTTATGCTGGTCTATCTCAATCAGGATTTTCCCCTCCCTTCCGCCGCTGACCTCGGCGCGGGCAACCCCCTCAATCCTTTGGATACGGTCTTTTATTCTCTCGTCTACTATCTTGCGCAATTCTTCGGGGCTGCGGATGTCGGAGGTAACTGCCAGAATCATTATCGGCACATCCATATATTCGTATTTGGCAATTACCGGTTTCTCAATCTCGGGAGGCAACCTGTTTCTTATGCGGTTGAATTTTTCCCGCACCTCCAGGGCGGCGAAGTCCATATCCGTGCCCGGTTCAAATTCCAGGATGATTGTGGCATTTCCCTCTTTGGATATGGAGAGGATATTCTTAAGGTGGCTGACTCCCGATACTGCTTCTTCCACCGGTTTGGAAATCCGTTTTTCAACCTCCGAAGCCGGTATCCCTCCTCGCACGTCAATATTAATGGTAATGTCCCCAAAGCTGGTATTGGGCATCATCTCCACCGGCAGCAGTCGGAAGGCGATTACGCCAATCAAAACTACCCCGGCAAAGAACATAGACATTGCCGTCGGTCTTCTTACGGAGAGATTAGGTAGATTCATTCTTTTCTTTCTTAATCAATTCATACCAGCGGCCGGGACCAAGTGGCCCGCGAGCTACCAGGAGTTTCTGGTTTAATAATTGCTTCAGGTCTCGTGCTGCCGTGGGAGTGGAAACTGAAAAAATCTCGGCGTAGTGTTTGCGGGTTATTTTCTTAAGGGTTTTTAGTTTTTCTAAAATTTCAGTCTGGCGCGTATTTAATTCTTTTTTAGACGGAGTCTTCTTTGGTCTTGGGGCCGGAGGAATCGGCTTTCTGACTTTTCCCTCCTTAATCTCGGGTTTTGGTTCCGGAGTTGGAGGAATCGGTTTTCTGACTTTCGGCGTCGGCTTTACTTCAGGTTTAATCTCTTCGGGAGCAACCGGCGCTGCTGCCGCCTCTTTAAGCTCAGGCCTTGGTTCCGGAGCCGGAGGAGCTGGTTTCCTGATTTCAGGTATTGGTTTTACTTTAGGTTTTATTTCTTTTGGGGCAACCGGCGCTGCCTCCTCCTTAACCTCAGGCTTTAATTCCGGAGCCGGAGGAGCTGGTTTTGGTTTTATCCTTTCCGCTACGGTTAAATACAGAGCAGGAATTATCACCAGGGTTAAGAAGGTAGCTGAGCTTAATCCGCCAATTACGGTAAGAGCCAAAGGCGCGCGCAACTCCGCGCCTTCTCCCAATCCCAGGGCTAAAGGACTAAGTCCCAAAATGGTAGTAAGCGAGGTCATCAATATCGGCCGCAGGCGGGTTTGACTGGCAAGTATTACTGCCTGGCGCGGCGCATGCCCCTGTTTTCTCAGCCGGTTGATAAAATCAATTAAGACAATCCCATTGTTAACCACAATTCCTCCCAGCATAATTATACCTAAATAGGCAACTACACTCAGAGGGGTGCGGGTAATAAAAAGGACGAGGCTTACGCCGATAAGAGAGAGCGGAACCGTAAACATTATAATAAACGGCTGCCAGAGCGATTCAAATTCAGCAGCCATAATCATATAAATCAAAACAAAGGCCAGAATTAGGGCAAAGGCTAAGCTATGGAAGGATTCAGCCATTCTCTGTTGTTCTCCTGTTAATTGCAGGGTATAATCCTTGCTAACGGCAAGCATACTTTTCTTTATTGAATCCAGGATTGCATTTATATCTTGGGTTACCTCAATGAGGGGGCGTTTGAATATATTGGCGGTAATCAGCGCTGTTCTTTGCTGGTCAACCCGCCTGATTTCTGTCGGCCCCTTGCCTTTAGTCAGGTAAGCTACCTCGGATAGCGGCAGATTCATTCCTAAAGGGGAAAGAATAAGCAGTCTCCTCAGGGTGCCCAGGTTAGTCCTGTCTTCGGGCCGCAGACGAACGCGAATATCTATCTCTTCGCCCTCCTTTTGCTTGAACTTTGTGGCTACATAGCCCTTAAGGGCAACCTGGGCAGTAAGGGCAATATCCCGCACAGAAAGTCCGTAGAGTGAGGCCTTATCCTTGAGGATGTGAAGCTTTGTCTCCGGGCTGGGTAAGACCTGGCTGCCCTTGACTCCATACAATCCCGATACCTTACTAAGCCGGCGCTGGATTGATGTAGAGATATCGGTTAATTGATTAAGGTCCGGGCCCTTGACTTCTATTATAATCGGCGCTCCCTCTTCTAAGGCCGTGCTCAGGGAAGACTCCTGGGCAATATATTCAATCTGGGCGCCCTCCAGGTCTTTATTCTGAAGATTGGATTTGAGGTACTGGATGACTTCCTGGGTTGAGCGCTGAATCCCTTCCTTAGGCGACATCTTTTTTAAATTTATCATAATCTGCGCCTGGTGGGAGCCCATGGTCTGCAGTGTGGTTTCTGCCGAGGTCCTTTCCTCGCTTGAGCCGATATTTACGGTTACCCCCTCGGTTTCCTTAATAGACAGGAGCACTTTCTCTATCTTTCTTACCACACCGTCGGTTATCTCTAAGCGGGTGCCCGGAGGCAGGTCTACCTTGATAATAAATTGCCGCTGGTCAATGCTGGGTAGAAACTGGCGCTCTTGGCGGGTTAGGATTCTTAAACCAACCAGGAAGATTAAAACAACCAGGATAATAACAATCAGCTTATGGGAGAGTAGGCCAGAGATAAATTTGGCATAGCCCTGCAGTCCTTGAGACGTTCCAGGTCGGCGTGGTGGCGTATCCACTGGCTTGTTTTTTGTCCTTGTCAGGGCGCGCTGATGACCCAGGGAGGTCAGAACCGGAACCAGAGAGATAGCTATAATTATTGATGTCAATAAGGCAAAGGTTATAGTCATGGAGAGTTGCTTAAAAATCTGCCCGGCGATTCCCACTACAAAGGCAAATGGCAGGAATACCGCTACGGTAGTCAGGGTTGAGCCGACAATCGGTCCGGTCATCTCTCCCGCGCCATCGATACAGGCCTGATTTAACTTCTTTTGCATCTGGCGGTGACGGAAGATATTCTCAATCACCACAATGGCATTATCCACAAGCATACCCACGCCCAGCGCCAGGCCACCCAGAGACATCATATTGAGATTTATCTTGCCGAAATACATCAGGCAGAAGGTAGCCATTATCGAGATTGGTATCGAGGCAGTGATTACTGCCGAGGAGCGTAGCTCGCGCAGGAAAAACAGCAGGACAAAGAAGGCCAGTATCCCGCCCTGGATTGCCGCATTGCGCACATTAGCAATCGCCTCCTGGATAAATTGAGATTGGTCATAGGTTACCTCTATCTTAATGTCCTGAGGTAATCTCTCGGAGAGTAATTTCTGGATTTCCTTTCTTACTCCCTTGACTACATTCAGGGTATTGGTGCCGGACTGCTTCCTTATTACCAGGGAGATACTGTCTTTTCCATTATAGCGGGAGATGCTTGTCTTTTCCTTTATTGTATCCTGGACCTTGGCAATGTCCTTAAGATATACCAGCCGCCGCCCCTTCTTCTCCTTTTCCTCCTTTTCCTTGAATGTCTCTGCCTCTTGCTCGGGTAGCTCAAGTGCGGTGGGCGTTTCCTGAATCTCGCTGATTTCCTGATATTCACCCATTGTGCGAATCAGATACTCATAGAAGCTCTCTTTGATGGTTCCTGCCGGATAATTAAGATTTGCTGCCTTTATGCTGTCCACCACCGAGATAATTGAAATCTGCGACGCCCTAAGCCGCGCCTGGTCAATTTCAACTACAATCTCCCGCTCGTCCCCTCCGCTGATTGTTGCCGAGGCTACCCCCTCAACCTTCTCAATGGCATCCTTAATATATTTTCGACAGAGCTCGCGCAACTCCAAAGACGACATCGGTCCGGTTACCGCCAGGTTCATAATCGGAAGGTCAAAGGGGTTATACTTCATTACAATCGGCTCTTCTGCCTCGCGGGGAAGTCTCTCCTTAATCAGGTCAATCTTCTCCCGCACATTCAGGGCGGCAAAATCCATATTGGTTCCCCAGTTGAATTCAACCATAACCAGGGAAATGCCTTCTTTGGAGATTGAACTGATTCTTTTGACGTTATTTACCGTGCCGGTTGCCTCTTCAATAATCTTGGTAATCAGGCTTTCAATCTCCTCCGGAGCCGCATTCTCATAGGAGGTAACTACGGTAATCTGGGGGTAGGTAATTGAAGGGAAGAGCTCTTGGGGAAGCCTGCTCCAGGAGATAAACCCCAGCAGCAGAATTGCGCTGAAGACCATTATTATTGTAACCGGCCTGTTTACCGAGAGCTTGGATATTTGCATAATTAGTTTTCAGTTGCCAGTTGTCAGTTATCAGATTTATTTTTTTAGTCTGACAACCGATAACTGATAGTTGACAACTAAATAAAAAGGGGGCTCCCCTCGCATCAGAAAAGATGCGCGGTTACCCCCTAAATATATTTTATTGCCAGTCCCTAACCCTGATTACAATTATAACATATAATTGTAACAAATGCTACTCTTTTGTAATGGTAATAAGCAAGGCCTCACTTTTTAATTCATCGCGGGAATACATAACAATTACCTCCTGTCCTGTCTTGAGTGCGGCCGGCGTCAGGGTAATCGGTTCCTCCTCGTCTATATTTTTGACAATGCGCGTATCAGGGCTGATTATTAAGATAATTTTCCTAAGCGGGCTGCTTTGGTCTCTATTGGCAATCTCAATTGTTTTAATCGGCGATTTTACGTTAACCGATTCGATTTTACCGTAAATCTCGCCGATAATTGCCGGCTGTAAAGCCCGGACATTCCTCTCGTTCGTTAATAATCTTTTTTTTTGTTCGGTATCTTCTTCGGGAGGGGGGATTTCTTCGTCCGATTTCTTGGCAAAGAGGATTTCAGTAATATCAAGATTATGATAACGGATACACCTTATCTCTTTTTTTAATTCCTTTTTACCGCTTTTATTGTACTTGTATCTATAGAACCTTTCGCAGGAGATGTTGCTCCTGCCGTCCTGGTTCCCTCTGACGGATACCAGATTGTCCTCGCCCAATTCCAGAAGCGAATCTTTAAGCTCCTCAATGAGCTCGCCTTTTATCAGGTAGGCTTGTGCATCTCTTGAGTGCAAAACCAGCCATTCTTCTTGGCCGTGTTTTTCTAAATACAATCTTCCTGTAACTGAAATGGTTGATTGCTGAACTGGAGGGTGTATCTTTTCTTGAGGGGAACTATATAGTACCTCTTCAGGCAAAGCCCACACTATGAAGAGAAGGATGAAGGCTAATATTTTATTCATCTACTGCATTATACCATAATTAAAGAGCAATTCATCAGGTTTTAGCTCTGCCAGTTCCATTTCTCAGAAGCGAGATAATATCCTGCCTCTGTATCGTAAGTAAAGGTAGCTTGATAGTTTCTCATTGTGAATGTTACATTACCGCCATAACTATTTTTTACTGTCTGGCTACCCGATGCTGTTTGGGTTATGCCTGTGCATACCCCATTGCCATCTCTTGCGTAATTTTTTACCTTAGTTACCGTGGCTGAGCCTCCATTTGTGTATGAAGTGTTTGTAGTAGTTGTCTCTTGGGCAATGACCCAATTCCCTCCCTTAAGCTCATAAGTGTAGGTAGTTGTTTGGGTAGAAGTGGATTCTACCGTTCCATCCGGGGCATAGTTTGTGCTGTTGGTGGTTGAGGAATCAGTCATAATTTGCCCATTTTTAGTTACGTAGGAGTTAGCATTTCTAGATGCGTATGTTCCTATTGCTTGTCCGTTACTATCATTACCGCTGTCTCCGGTAGTTGTTGAATCTCCGGAGGCACCTTCTAAGCGCCCAAGCTCGTCATAATCATAGGCAGTAGAGAACGTGGTACTCGAGGAGGATTCATCATCACCGGTAGTATTGGTCGTGCCTGCGATGGAATCGACCTTCAGGCTTCCGCCCTTCCAGCTGCTCGTAACGGTTTGGATAGTTGTTGAGGTTGAAGTTGTCACGACTTCTTCTCCATCTATTGTAGTCGTAGTCGCAGTTGTAGTCTCGGTTGTGGTTTTCTCCAGAGAAGAGCCAAGCACGCCGTAAGGATTATACATATATTCAATATGGATGGTTTTATCCATTGAGGTAGTAGGCTCTGCTGATACGACTGAGCCTGCCCCCAACACAAACAAGACGGCAATAATCGATGCGCATATCCCCTTCATTCTTTTCACCTCCTTTCTCTCGACGTCTTTTTTATTCATTAATTCCATCATCTTTTTCTCCTTTAAATTTTGTTATTCTACTTCGATAGGAACCTCATCATATGTTCTCATTAGCGCTTTTCCTAAAATAACCTCGTACTCTATTGAAAGCGCATTATTATATGGATTATGCCAGCCCTTCTCGCCGGAATATTCGTATCCGGTTTTCTGTCCGGTTCCCCGGGCATCTATGAGGTTGCCTTTACTATCATAGAAATAAGTCGTGGTGATATTGCGAGTTGTTCTATGGGCGTATTCCGGGTCTCTTAAGGGGTCTGTAATCTCTGTATGTTCCTGGGTAGCGATAACCCTGGGAAGGTTGTTTACCAGGTCATTTTGATAGGTCACAGTTGTATTTTCAACTATAAGGAGTTCATCATCGCTGATATTATTGCTATAATACAGGGTCTGGGAGCTTGTCTTGAAGGTCATAGGCTTGCCAAGCAGGATTTCATATTGGATTTGTGAGGTTCCGCTGAATTTGTTGCCTTGTTCGTAGGTTTGGGTTTCCTCATTGAGCCAGTCTTCCTCCTGGCCGGTAAATACGCTGTTTCCTGAGGCGCCGATTAGGTGTTGATTGTAATCATAATCATAGGTTGTGGTGGTGGTTTCTATCCTTTCCGAGGCGTCGGCGTTTATTGTCCGGGTAGTAATAATTGACTCTAACAGTCTATCCGCGTCAGGTCCTTGCGAGTATTTAAATTGGGTATCAATGATTGCTTTTGTATTATTGTTGTCAATCCCCGCGGTAGCCATCTCTTCGTGATAGCCGCTGACCAGGCCTCTGTTATTATAGGTAGTAGCGGTTCTATCTAAGGTGTAAGCCAAACCGTCTGTGTTGATTCCTTCCTCATGATAGGAGCTTGTGCGGTCCGGATTATTATCATCATAGGTTATATTGAAGCGGGTGAATGAGGTCTTTCCATAGACACTGTCTTCTATGGTTTGCGAAAAGGCGCGCAGGAATTTGCCTTCATAATTATTGTCAAATACATGAGTTAACTTAACGTTACCCGCCGAATCCGTCTCTTTAAGATAATATTCGGTTATTTTTAAGTCGGCATCGGTGTCTCTTCCTCCGTAAAAAACTGAATCCCCGGTATAAGTCGCTCCGTAAAAGAATAGATGACTGACATTACCCGATTGTTCATCCGTAATATCTGCCTCATAACTGGTGAGCATGCGGTTATTGTATTGATAATTCCAGCTGTGCTTGGTGCTTACATTGCCGAACTCATCATACACCGGCTCATCTGTTATTTCGGAAATTAGGCCGGTGTGCGGGTCGTAATATTCTGTTTTTCCGTCAGGGTAGGTTTTGTGGTCAATATTATTCCTTTTGCTATGCTTATATATTATGTTGGTAACATGTCTTGCGCTATTTTTCTCTTCCAGTGCTCTATGTAAGATTTCACCGGCAGAATAGTAACCTGCTTGGTAGGAATCGTAAACCATCTCAATGACTCGGTTCTTCGCCTCAGTCATCGCCGCTTGCTGCTCTTCTTTAGTGAGAAATTCCTCTACGGACACTTCATAACCGTTGATTTTTTCCTTGAGATATTCACGATGTCCGGGCCCTAAGTAACCCGC
>CAZPQS010000040.1:0-9073 GCA_964588765.1 uncultured Planctomycetales bacterium
TAATGATTTTATCCGCACTACCGAGAAAAGGCATATATCCTGCGTGCAAAGGGTGCTGGAGATTCTGTATAATAAAGGCGATATCTATCCGGCAAAATATGAGGGTTGGTACTGTACGCCTTGCGAGACCTTCTGGACAGAAACACAGATTGAGGCGCAAGACTGCCCGGACTGCAAAAGGCCCTTAGAAAGAATCAGCGAAACAAATTACTTTTTCAAGCTGTCAAAATATCAGGAGTGGCTGATTAAATATATTAATGATAACCCCGATTTTATAAAACCCCCCGGCCGTTATGAAGAGGTATTAAGCTTTCTCGGGTTGAATAAATTAAACGACCTTTGTATATCGCGGCCAAGGGAACGGCTGAAATGGGGGATACCTCTCCCGTTCAGCTCCGAGCACGTTACTTATGTCTGGTTTGACGCCTTGATAAATTATATCAGCGCCGTCGGTTCATTTGACAAGGAAGGCCGATATCACTCCCGCTGGTGGCCGGCAGATTTGCATTTAATGGGCAAGGATATCTTAAGGCAGCATGCGATATACTGGCCGATTATGCTGCGCGCGTTAAATATAGCGCCTGCGAAAACAATATTCGCCCACGGCTGGTGGATGATTGAGCAAAGTAAGATGTCTAAATCCCGCGGTAATGTGGTCAACCCCATGGATATGGTCAATAAATTCGGCATAGATGTATATAGATATTTTTTGTTACGCGACGTTCCTTTCGGGCAGGACGGAAATTTCTCGGAAGAGGCAATAATTAAAAGATTCAATGGCGACCTGGCCAATGACTTGGGCAATCTTGTGTATCGGACCCTTACGATGATTGAGAAATATTTCGCGGGTAAAATCCCCGAAGAAGGTCCGGCAGCAGAAAATAAGCAAGCTAGTGCAATAGGTATCAATATAAAACATCTCGGTCCGAGAGTCGCCGGTAATCTGGTCGGACCTGATTTTAACTTTAGCACCGCTTTGGAGGGTATCTGGGAATTGATAAATATGGCTAACAAATATATCGAAGATACAAAACCCTGGAATTTATTTAAAGAAAACAAGATAAGCGAACTTGAAAAATTTATACTCGTATTGGTCAATGTTATAAGGAATGTCGAACATGCCATTGCGCCGTTTATGCCGCAAACCGCCGAATCCATAAGAGAACAGTTGGGCAAGGATAAGGTTAGGAAAGGCAGGCCGTTGTTCCCTCGGATTGATATTCAAAAATCCGATAACCCGTAGCCCATAATCGATGACTCATAACCCATAACTATGCTGATAGACACCCACTGCCATCTGGATTTTCCTGATTTTGATGCCGACCGGGAGCAGGTAATTAAAAGGGCAAGGCAGGAGGGCGTAGAGTGTATTATTAATATAGGCTCAAGCCTGTCTGGTTCTCAGGCAGGAGTAAATTTAGCCAGGCAATACGATATTATCTACGCCAGTATCGGCATTCATCCTCACCAGGCAGATAAGACAGAGCAGGGGGCAGTAAAGAATATCCGGCAATTATCCAAAGAGGCAAAGGTGGTTGCTATTGGGGAGATTGGTCTTGATTATTACAAAGGCATCTCCTCAGTCGAGAATCAAAAACAACTTTTTATAACCCTCCTGGAATTAGCCAAACTTAACTCCCTGCCGGTAATAATTCATTGCCGCCAGGCGCAGGAGGATGTATTTAAAATATTAAAAGACAAAAATATTACTTATGGTGTGGTGCATTGCTTTTCCGGGGATGAGAAGTTCCTTGGACAGATTCTTGATTTAGGTCTTTATGTTTCCTTTACCTGTAATCTCACCTATAAGAAGGCGGAAAATCTCAAGGAATTAGCCAGGTCTGTCCCTTTAGAGCGCTTGCTTCTGGAAACTGATGCGCCGTTCCTGCCTCCCGAGGGTTTTCGCGGCAGGAGAAATGAGCCAGGTTATGTAAGGTATCTGGCTGAAGAGCTTGCCCGGATAAAAGGCGTGGATAAGGATATGATAGGTCGGATAACTACCGATAATGCCCAAAGATTATTCAGGCTGAATTTATAGCATCCGTTTTGATGGAAAAAATGAGGATTAAAACTATTGCTTGGGAAAAGAACAGGATTAAGATGATTGACCAGACAGAACTACCCAATAAATTGAGATATATCTATATTAGGGATATTCATAAGCTTTTCAGGGCAATAAGGTCAATGAAGATACGCGGCGCTCCGGCTTTAGCTGCCGCCGGGGCATTAGGCGTGGTTTTAGCAGCTTATCAGAGTGTTTCCAGGAGCAGGGCCCAACTTAAAAAGCAATTAGAAAAGGCAATCGATTATCTCGGCTCTTCCCGGCCGACAGCAGTAAATCTTTTCTGGGCTTTAGAGAGGATGCGGGATACATTAAACAAAAATAAGGATAATTCAATAAATAAAATAAAATCCGGCCTGCTTAAAGAGGCAAGGCAGATTATCCGGCAGGACTGCGTTACCTGTCGGAGGATGGCCGGGTTTGGCGCGAGGTTAATTAAAAATGGCGATGGAATATTGACCATCTGCAATGCCGGTATCCTGGCTACCATTGATTACGGCACGGCCCTGGGGGTTATTTATCAGGCAAAAAAGCAAGGGAAGCAATTCAGGGTATTTGCCTGCGAGACACGCCCTCTTTTACAGGGAGCCAGATTAACCGCCTGGGAACTGAAGAAGAATGGTATCGAGGTCAGCCTTATCTGTGATAGCCTGGCAGCCACCTTGATGCGAAAGAAACAAATCAGCAAGGTTTTTGTCGGCGCAGACCGGATTGCCCGTAACGGCGATACAGCCAATAAAGTAGGAACCTATAATCTGGCAGTTCTGGCTAACTGGCATCGTATCCCTTTCTATGTGGTTGCCCCTTTATCTACCTTTGACCCGGAAATTAAGACCGGTAGTGAAATTCCCATTGAGCAGCGTTCCCCCCTGGAGGTTACCCGCAATCTTTTTAAAAAGCCGATTGCCCCTTCTCAGGTAAAGGTGCTTAATCCGGCTTTTGATATAACCCCCCATCAGTTAATTACCGCCATAGTTACTGAGAAGGGCATATTACGACCTCCGTACAGGTACAATATTGAAGGGACAGTTCTTGAGTCAATCAAGGGACACCTCTTGCGCCAATCGCCGGAAGTGTACCCAAGAATAGAATGAAGCTTAAGAAATTAGGCGAGTTTGGTTTGATTGATTTAATAAAGAGGATGACAAAATCTTCTTCCGGAGTCATTGAGGGCATTGGGGACGACTGCGCAATTCTCCCCTTTAATCGCCAGAATTTTTTGCTTCTGAGCTGCGATATGTTAGTTGAAGGTATGGATTTTAGCCGGCGGGATAAGCCATATCTGGTCGGACGCAAAAGCTTAGGGTGTTGTTTAAGCGATGTTGCCGCCTGCGGAGGCATTCCTGGCTATGCCCTGATTTCCCTGGGATTATCTCCCAATATGCCGGTCAGCCGGGTAAGGCAGTTATACCGCGGGATAATCTCTATAGGCGGGGAATTTAAGGTTAAGATTGTCGGCGGAGATATAAGCCGGTCGGATAAGTTAATTATTGATGTGAGTTTACTGGGCACGGTTGAGCGGGGAAACCTGACAACAAGAAGGGGCGCAAAGAAACAAGACATTATCTTTGTTTCCGGCAAGTTGGGCGGCTCAATTTATAGAAGGCACCTTAGGTTTAGCCCGCGGATTAAAGAGGCAAGATACCTGGTTAAGAATTATAAAATAAATTCTATGATTGATATCTCTGACGGCCTCATTCAAGATTTAGGTCACATTCTAAAGCAGGCGAATGCGGGAGCGGTTCTTTTTAAGGATTTAATTCCGCTCAGCGCCGATGCGCGTAGTTTCGATGAGGCTCTTTATATGGGTGAGGATTTTGAATTATTGTTTACCCTGGCACCTTCCGAGGCAAGAAGACTGATGAGGTCGAAGCAGAATAAGAAGTTTTCTCCCATCGGAAAGATTGTTAATAAATCCCGAGGGCTGGTTTTGCTTGATAGGCAGGCAAGAGAGATAAGACTTAAATCTGGCGGCTTCAAGCACTTCTGATGTTAAAGATAGTCTCGCATTCAGAGAGAGAAACAATGAATCTGGGAGCAAAACTTATACGTTTCTTAGGCCCGGGCGACATTGTTTGTCTGTTTGGAGCCCTGGGAGCAGGAAAGACAATTCTGGTTAAAGGAATGGCAAAGGGATTGGGGATAAGCAAAGATGAGGTTATGAGTCCTTCCTTTGTTCTGGTCCGTGAATACCTGCCTGCCGGCAGGCAGACCCATTCGGTTAAGAAGACGAAGACCGGAATCCCCCTTTATCATCTTGACCTGTTCCGATTAAGAAACCCCAAAGATATACTAAGCCTGGGATATGAAGAATATCTTTATGCGCAGGGTATCTGCGTGATTGAATGGGCGCAAAGAATGAAAGGATTCCTGCCTGCCGAATTTTTAAAGATAGAATTAGAGATTAAGGGAAAGACCGCAAGAGCGATTAGATTGATTGCTAACGCAGAGAGGTACCGCAGGGTATTGAAAAAACTTTGAAATGAATATACTTGCCGTTGAAACCTCAACCAAAAGGCTTTGCGTGGGCGTAATGGACCACAAAAATAAAATTGTGGAATATAATCTTGATTCGGGGATAAGGCATACCGAGTTGCTTCTGCCTACAATAAAAAAGGCGCTGAGGCGGCTTTCGCTGTCGCTTAAGAAGATAGATTATTTTGCTGTTGGCTTAGGCCCCGGCTCTTTTACCGGTTTACGCATTGGTTTAGCCACGATAAAAGGATTTGCCCTGGCTTTAAAAAAATCGGTAATCGGCCTGCCTACCCTGGATACCCTCGCCAGCAACGCCTGCCCGAGAAACAGCAAAATTATATGTCCCTTAATCGACGCAAAGAGGAATCTTATATTTACCGCCTTGTATGAAGCCGGTTTGAATGATAAACTAAAGCGCAGGACTCCCTATCTTTTAATAAATATTGAGGAATTATTAAACAGGGTCTATGCGCATAAATCAATTACCTTTTTGGGAGACGGCCTCTGCCTGAATCATTTGAGGTTAAAACAGAGGATGAAAAATAGCATATTTTTAAATGAAGATAAATGGTATCCTCGGGCAAGAAATCTAATCAAGCTCACCTTGGATTTTATTGATAAAGGAAGATTTAGCGATGGCGGGAGAATGAAACCGATTTATCTTTATCCTAAAGAGTGCCAGATAAAAATTAAAGATGCAAAATGACATACCAAAATTAAAAATCGGATATCGGCCGACGTGGGCGGAGATAGGCCTATCTAATTTAGAATTTAATTTCCGCCGGGTAAAAAAAATAGTCGGCCCCAAGACCAGGATAATGGCAGTGGTAAAATCTGATGCCTACGGTCACGGCTTGCTGCCCATAGCAAAAAGATTGGCAAAGCTTGGCGCTGACTATCTGGGAGTAGCCAGCATTGACGAAGCGGCTATCTTAAGAAAGAATAAAATAACATTACCAATCCTGATCCTCGGTAATATTCTCAGCAGGGATGCCGGGGCAGTTGTCGAATACAACCTCACCCAGACCATTTCCGATTATGGATTAGCCTCTAAGCTAAATCAAAAGGCAAAGAATACAGGTAAGATTATCGGAGTGCATATTAAGGTGGATACCGGGATGGGCAGATTGGGCATTTTATACAAAGATGCAATAAAGTTTGTCGAGGAGGTTAGCCGCCTCAGGCATCTTAGGGCCGAGGGTCTATTTACGCACTTTCCCTGCGCAGACTGCGACCCCGAATTTACCCATTATCAAATCGATATCTTTAATCAACTTATCGGAGATTTAAAAAGGATGGGCATACGGATTCCCTTATTTCATGCGGCTAATAGCGCGGGAATCATCGGCTATCCGGAGAGCCGCTTTAACCTGGTCAGGCCCGGCCTGATGCTTTATGGAATCAAGCCCTCGCAAGGTCTCGATATAAAGCTAAAGCCGGCCCTCTCGCTTAAAAGCCGGATTATTTATTTAAAACGCATGCCTTCCGGCCAGGGGATAAGCTACGGCCGCTCTTATATAACGAGAAAAGAAACCACTGTGGCAGTTCTGCCTATCGGCTATGGCGACGGCTATCCGCGCAACCTTTCCAACCGCGCAGATGTGTTAATTAAAGGAAAGCGATTTAGAATCAGCGGCGCAGTATGTATGGACCAGATTATGGTGGATGTCGGAGATTTAGGAGTCAAGATTGGTGACGAAGCAGTGCTTATTGGTTGCCAGGGGAATTCGCGCATTAGCGCTGAGGAATTGGCTTACATCTGTGGAACTATTCCCTATGAGATTGTTTGCGGTATTGGCAATCGGGTAGCGCGATTATATCTTAACTAAATTCACGAATAAGATAAAGCCCCAAACCTAAAAATAGAATATGGCTTAAAGAGACAGCCAGGATAGGCGGGAGTAAACCGCCCTTACCAAGGGCGATTGAAACGGCATTGACTACATAATATAAGAATCCTACCATAATTGCTATTCCCAGCGAAGAAAGCCCGGTTGCCCGCCGGTGCATCATCAGCGAGAAGGGAATGCCTACGATAAGTATCACCAGAGAGGTTAACGGCATAAAGAAGCGCTGATAAAGGTCTACCCTTAGATTCCTTACTACCTTCTGGGCCTTACTCATTGAGAGTTTCAGAATATAATCGTTTAATTGCGCCACGGTCATAAGCTCCGGCTTTTGCCTCTGTTTTAAAAAATCCTGGGGACTTTCCGTAATATCCATTAACTGTTCGGAAAAATAAGCAGGTTCGCCTTTGACTCGGCCGTCTTCAGCAAAAAAATAGGTTACGCATTCATAGAAATGCCATAAGTCATCTTTGTATATGCCGTATGAGGCGACAATCTTTTTGCGCACATTTGTAAGATTATCCTGCTCCAGGATGGTAATTCCCTCCATCTTATTTTCGGGGACAATAAATTTATTAATAAAAAAAAGGCGGTTCTTTAAACCGTAAATGGAGAGGTTAGTGATTGCCTCCTGGGTTTCCCCCGGCGTCTCCTTGCCGGCCTGTTCTATTTGATTTTTTATCTTCTGCTTGGTTATCTCGGATTGAGGGACAAATTTATCATTGACCATGAATACGAGAACCGTTATGAGACAGGCAAAGACAATCAGGGTCCTGCAGATTCTCCATATGCTTAGTCCCGAGGTGCGCATAGCAATAATCTCGTTATTACGATTAAGGACCCCTAACGTATAAAGACAACCAAGCAGAGACGCAAACGGAGCAATCTGCACAAAGATAAAGGGAAGGAAATTCAAATAATATATAAACAGAAAACTGATATTTGTTTTTTGTTTTAGTATTTCATCCAGATGGCTGAAAATATCGATGATTACATAAAGCATCAAAAATATCAGGCAGCAGCCAAGGAAGACCCTAATCATTGAATTTAATATGTAGCGGTCTAATATACGCATATCTTAATCACGAGAAAAATACCAACAATGCCCAGAATCAGATTAGGCAGCCACATCGCCAATGCGGGCATAAGATAACCCTGAAGAGAAAGCGCATTTGTTCCCAACAACAGAAGATAATATATGCCGGTAATGCCAAAGGCCATCGAGAAGTTGATTGATTTCTCTCGCCTGTGAGTAAGCATTGCCAGGCTTGCGCCGAGGAGAACAAAAACAACCACCGAAAAGGCAAGGGCAATCCTTTTATGGAACTCCGTAATCAAGGGGGGCGTTTCTACGCCCGAGGCCCTGAATCTATTTATCTGGAGTTTTATTTCTTCCAGGGTCATATCCTTGGGCTTCTTCTGGAGTTCTTTCTCCTCGGTCTCGGCCAGATTCAAATTCAAAAACAGGGTTTTAAAATTCAATTTATAGAATTCTGTCGGATTGTGCGGGTCGAGCTCGTCGGATGTTCCGTTAATAAGTTTTAATTTCACCATTTTTCTATCCGGGAAAGAGACAAACTCCCCCCGTTTAGCAACTATGGTGCGGCAGGGCTTACCGGGGCTTTGAGGCTCGTAGATACGGATTTGATGAAGCTGGTTGCCGTCAATGCGGTAGATAAAGATAATATACTTATCGAAGGAGTTGATGAATGTCCCTGCCTCCAGAGCGGCAGCCGGCCTTTGTATTCCGATAGAGCTTAAAGTCCGGCGCGAAGCAAAATGGGCATAAGGAACGATTCGGTCATTAAGGATTACCAGGATTAAGCTCAGAATCAGGCCGACAATTAATAAGGGTATGATGATTAAATGTAATATGTTTATTCCGCTTGTGCGCAAGGCAATAATCTCATTGTCGCTGGAGAGGCGGCCAACAGAAAGGAGTATCGCTACCAGCACGGCAATAGGCAAGGTATAGGTAAGAAGGGAGGGGATAAGAAAAGCAAAGACCTTGGCTACGCTAAAAAGATCAACCCCCTTGTTAATAATCAGGTCAGCCAGACGGACTAAGTTTCCCAGGAGCATTACCAGGGATAATACTGCCAGCGAGACGAAAAATGGGCCGAGGAATTCCTTAAGGATATAATTGCGTAGAATCTTCATTTTAATTAGCCAAGGTCAGGACAAATATACTGCCTGCCCCGGCAGCTTTTAACACAGAGGCAGCCTCTGAGCAGGTTGCTCCGGTGGTTAACACATCGTCAATTAAAATTATATTCTTGCCTTTTACCTCTGCAGGGTTACGCAGAGTGAAGCAGCCCTTGATATTCTTCCAGCGCTCACCCGTTTCTTTGAGTTCCATTTGGGCCCGGCGATGATGTTCGCGCCAAAGATTAGAAGCGGAAAGAGGAAGGCAAAATTCTTCGGCGACTTCTCGCGCAATGAGTTCTGCCTGGTTGAATTCCCTTTCCCTTAATCTTATTTTATGCAAGGGGATAGGCATTATTAAATCAAAAAGCTCCAAATTGATTTGATATTGGCAGATAAATTCGGTTAGCAATCTGGTTAAAAGCGAATTCAAATAATCCTTACTCTGATATTTAAATTTATGGATAAGTTCGCGAATCACCCCTTCATAGACGCAGGGGCTGAGGGTCCGGTCAAAAGAGAAGCTCTTTCTTTGGCAATCAGG
>CAZPQS010000041.1:0-8963 GCA_964588765.1 uncultured Planctomycetales bacterium
CCTTATTGCCGTAGTCGCAGCAGTCACCTTTGTAACCGAGGGACAGCGCAGGATTCCCGTTCAATATGCCCGCCGGATTGTCGGCAGGAAAATCTACGGCGGGCAGAGTACATATATACCTCTGAAGGTTAATACGGCCGGCGTAATTGCGATTATCTTTGCTCAGGCAATTATTCTTTTTCCGGCTACCCTTGCTTCATTTATACCCAATCCCGCTTTTCAGAAGCTGGCACAGGCATTAACCAGAGGCCAGATCCTGTATACCATAGCTTATGCGCTGCTCATAATATTTTTCTGTTATTTTTATACAGCCATAGTTTTTAATCCGGTTGATTTATCCCAGAATTTAAAAAAATACGGTGGCTTTATTCCCGGAGTCAGGCCGGGCGGGTCTACCACGGACTATCTTGATTATGTTATGACCCGCATAACCTTAGCCGGCGCCGTATTTATCGCCTCTATTGCTATTTTTCCGGATTTCATTATGGCCTGGCTTAAGGTTCCGTATTTAGTTGCCTCATTCTTTGGCGGAACAGCCATATTAATAGTCGTGGGCGTAATGCTGGATACGATAAAACAGTTGGAATCGCATCTTTTGACCCACCATTACGAAGGCTTTGTTAAAATGGGAAGGATTCGGGGGAGGAGATAGGTGAGGATAATACTGATAGGCCAGCCCGGCGCAGGCAAGGGGACGCAGGCAAAAGCATTGGCAAATAAGCTCAATATATTGCATATCTGTTCCGGCGACCTGTTAAGACAGGCGGTAAGTAAAGGCTCGGAATTAGGAAAAAAGGCGAAGGACTTTATGGACAAGGGGGAATTGGTCCCCGATAATTTGGTGAATCAGCTGATTCGGGAAAGAATAAATCAATCCGATGCAAAGGGCGGATTTATCCTTGACGGCTATCCGCGCAACGGCCGCCAGACTGTGGAATTAGACAAGATGCTGCTTGGCAGCCGACAGGAGATAGACGCGGTTATTTACCTGGAGGCGAGCCCGGAGGTAATTATACAACGCCTTACCGGAAGAAGGCTGTGTTCCAAGTGTCAGGCGAATTTTCATATAAAGAATATGCCTCCGAAAAAAGAAGGAATTTGCGATTATTGCGGCGGTAAACTCTACCGGCGCGCAGATGACAATGAGGAAACGATTAAGAACCGGCTTAATGTATACCGGCAGGCAACCCTGTCCTTACTTGATTACTATCGAAATAAAAATAAACTACAAAAGATTATTGCGGATGAAGAAGCGGGTGTCGTATTAAAAAAGATATTGAAGGTATTGGATGGTTACTCTAAAAACTCCTCAAGAGATTGAATTGATGATATTTGCCGGTCAAATTTTAAAAAGGGTGATTCAGAAACTGCTGGCTTTTGTGGTTCCCGATATAACTACGCAGGAAATCGATAATCACGCCGCCGACCTCATTGCAAAGGAACATGCGACTGCGGCATTCAAGGGCTATAGAGGGTATCCGGCAAATATATGCATATCGGTCAACGAGGAGGTAGTCCACGGCATTCCGTCCGAAAGGAAAATTAAACTGGGAGATATCGTCAGTCTGGATTTGGGAATAGATTATAAAGGTTATTTTGCAGATAGCGCCATTACCCTGCCTGTCGGCAGGATTGAATCTTCCTCCAAGAAGTTAATTCGAATAACCCGGGAATCTTTATTCAAGGGAATAAGGCAGGCTCATCCGGGCAAGCACATAGGAGATATTTCATGCTCTATCCAAAGGCATGTTGAGGCTAACGGCTTCTCCGTGGTGAGGCAATTTGTCGGGCACGGTATCGGTTGCAATCTTCAGGAAGAGCCGGAGGTTCCAAATTTTGGACAGCCGCATAAAGGTATGGTTTTAAAAGCAGGTATGGTTCTGGCAATTGAACCTATGGTAAATATGGGTAGTTGGGAGGTAGAGATTTTAGATAACAATTGGACTGCGGTTACCAAGGATAGATCGCCCTCGGCGCATTTTGAACACACCGTGGCTATTACGGAGCGCGGACCGCAGGTCTTGACCTAAGCATAAAATGAAAGAGGAATTGATTGAAACAGAAGGGACGGTTACCGAAGCGCTTCCTAACGCGACGTTCAGGGTTGAGCTTGAAAATGGACATAAGGTCTTAGCGCATGTTTGCGGCAAGATGCGCATGCATTTTATCCGCATCCTGCCCGGCGATAAAGTAAAACTGGAATTATCTCCCTATGATTTAACCCGGGGAAGGATTACCTACCGGTATAAGTGAGGAACGGATGAAAGTAAAATCATCGATAAGAAGAATCTGTGACCACTGCAAGATAGTCCGAAGAAAAGGGGTAGTGCGAATAGTCTGCTCTAATCCCAAACATAAACAGCGACAAGGTTAAAAGGAGTAAGGTAAATGCCGAGGATTTTAGGCGTAGATATCCCCAAAGAAAAAAGAATAGAGATTGCGCTGACTTATCTCTATGGTATCGGTCGAAACATATCCAACAGTATTCTTAATCAGGCTCAGATTAATCCGGACACAAAAGCAAAGGATTTGACGGAAGAGGAAATCTCGCGAATAACCGCAACTATACAAAAGGGTAATTTTAAGGCCGAGGGAGACCTGCGTCGGCAAATATCCCAGAATGTAAGGCGCCTGATAGATATTGGCTCCTGGAGAGGCTTGCGTCACAGGAAGGGGCTTCCGGTAAGGGGTCAGCGTACCCGCACCAATGCCCGCACGCGGAAGGGACCGCGCAAAGGCGGTATGGCCATTATTAGGAAAGAACCGGCTAAATAAAAACCATTTGAAAGAGAGAAAAATATGGCTACCAAAGATAAAGCAAAGAAGAAAAAGATTGCCCGGGGCATAACCTCCGGTATAGTTCACATTCAGGCGACTTTTAATAACACAATTATTACCATTACCGATAAACAGGGAAATACGCTGGTTTGGTCTGCTCCCGGCATAGTAGGTTACAGCGGTTCAAAAAAATCCACGCCCTTTGCCGCCCAAATTGCGGCCAAGGATGCCGCCAAGAAGGCAAAGGAGATTGGAATAAAGGATGTCGAGATTCGGGTTAAGGGGCCGGGTTCGGGGCGCGAGTCAGCTATACGGGCAATACAGGCCGCGGGTCTTGAGGTGACATCGATAAGGGACGTTACGCCGGTTCCCCATGATGGCTGCCGGCCAAAAAAACAGAGAAGGGTGTAAAACTTGGTAAGGAGCAAGGAAAATGGCTAGATATCGAGCAGCAGTTTGTCGATTATGCCGTCGAGAAAAGGAAAAATTATTTTTAAAGGGCACAAAATGCGCGACCGAAAAGTGCTCTTTAAGCCGCCGGGCCACTATCCCCGGACAACATGCGCAGAGAAGGCAGTTTAAGCTTTCCAATTATGGCTTACAATTGAGAGAGAAACAAAAGGTAAAGAGGATGTACGGGGTCTTGGAGAAACAGTTCCGCCGCTACTTCCAGATTGCTTCTAAATCCAAGGGCGCAACCGGCAAGATTCTTTTACAGCTGCTGGAGAGAAGATTGGATAATTTAATATTCAGAGCCGGCTTCGGCTTATCGCATGCCCAGGCCCGGCAGATTGTGCGTCATAATTTCGTCTGCGTCAATTCAAAGCGAGTCAATATTCCTTCTTATCTGGTGAAGGCCGAAGATTCAATTAATATAAAGACAAAGGAAAAGGCGAGCAAGTTCATTAAAGATAATATCGAATTGTCCAAGGAAAGGACGCTTCCCGGGTGGCTTCAGGTTAATGCGGATAAACTGGAGATTAAAGTCCTGCGCCTGCCGGAAAAAGAAGATATTCAACAGCCAGTTCAAGAGCAACTAATTGTAGAGTTATATTCCAAATAAATATATCAGTATATAATACGGGGTATACCCCGGACTGACAAGGGAGCGAGGAGAGATGGGAATAAAATGGAGAGATTTTCAATTACCTAAAAGACTGGAATGCGATGAGACTAGTTATACGAATACCTACGGTAAATTTTTTGCCGCACCTCTTGAGAGAGGCTACGGCGTTACGCTGGGTAATTCTTTAAGGAGGACGCTGCTTTCTTCTATCGAAGGGAGCGCGGTTACCTGGATAAAGATAGAAGGCGTACAGCACGAATTCTCCACCCTGCAGGGTGTATTGGAAGACATCCCCGAGGTTATTTTAAACATCAAGAGTCTCGTTCTTATCTCGCATTCAAAAATTCCCAGAAGCATCCATATAAAAAAGGATAAGAAGGGCGAGATAAAAGCAGCGGACATCATCCTCGATGAAACCGTCGAAATTGTCAATCCCGATTTACACATAGCCACATTAACACAAAACAGGAAGTTTAATCTCGAGATGGAGGTAGCGCGCGGCCGCGGCTATATTCCCGCAGAATCAAACCGCAAGGAGGATCAGTCTATAGGGGTTATTTCCATAGATTCGGTGTTCAGTCCGATAAAACAGGTCAATTTTAATGTTGAGAATACCCGCGTGGGCCAGAGGATGGATTACGAAAAACTAATCCTGGAGATTTGGACCAACGGAGGGATTACCCCCAAAGACGCCATGTTATACGCCTCAAATATATTACAGAGGCATCTGGATATCTTTGTAAATTTCGGGCGGCTTCCCGAAGAAGAAGAGGAAGAGATAGAATTAACCAAAGAGGAAATTGAATTATACGAAAAATTGAGATTGCCTATCTCCGAACTTGAATTATCGGTAAGGTCCTCGAACTGTTTACGCGAGGCAGGCATCAAAACGATTGCCGAACTGGTAGCTAAAACCGAAGAGCAGCTGTTAAGTTTTAAGAATTTCGGGAAGAAATCCCTGACCGAGATTAAAGAGCTCCTGATCGGAATGAGCTTAACCCTGGGGATGAAGGTCGATCCGGGAAAGCTTAAGAAATTATGAGGCATAGAAAATATAAATCGAGGTTAAATCGTTTTACGAGCTGGCGGCGCGCTACATTGATTAGCCTGAGCAGGAACCTGCTCATTCATCAAGGTATCCGGACTACAAAAACTAAAGCCAAGGCTTGCCTGCCTCTGGTGGAGAGGCTCATTACATTGGGTAAAAAAAATGATCTTGCTTCCCGTCGAGAGGTTTTTTCCATACTGCAGGACCATAAATTAGTTCAAACGTTATTTTCCGAGATTGCGCCCCGCTTTAATGGCCGCAACAGCGGTTTCTGCCGTATCCTTCCCTTGGGTTTTCGAAGAGGGGATGGGGCCAGGTTTGTCATCCTGGAATTGACGGAAAAGAGAAAAGAGGAGAAAAAGGAAGAAGCGAAAAGACCGGCAAAGAAAACAGGGGCCAAGCCAACACCGAAAGAGGAAATCCCCGAGGTTCAAGCTAAACCTGCGAAAAAACCACCCAAGGTTAGTAAGCCAACGCGGAAATTTTTAGGCGGACTAAGAAAGATATTTAAAAAAGAAAGAGACTCCCTTTAATTATAAACCGCAGCCTCCCGATGCCGAAGACCATAGCGGAGAAGATTTTAAGCCAGCATGCCCAAAGAGACGTGCGGGCAGGAGATTTCGCAATTTGCAGCGTGGATTTTACCTTCGGCCAGGACGGAACCTCGTCAATAATCATTGATAATTTAAACGACTTAAAGGTAAAAAAACTAAAAACGAGATTCTGCATGGTTATTGACCATAATTCGCCGTCCCCGACAGTGGGGGTATCCTCCGTGCATAAAAAGATGCGCGATTTCGCCGATAGGGCTGCCTGCCAAATTTTTGATATCGGCTGCGGCATATGTCACCAGATTATTCCCGAGTTGGGTATGATTCTTCCCGGAGATTTGGTGCTGGGCGCAGATTCCCATACCTCTACCCTCGGCGCATTGGGTTGCTTTGCCAGCGGCGTAGGCTCTACAGACCTGGCAATAACCGCAGCTACGGGCCGTAATTGGTTCCGCATTCCCGAAACAATCAAGATAATCATAAAGGGGAAATTACCTTCGGGGGTTTTCCCAAAGGACATCATTCTTTCCATTATCGGAGATTTAAAGGCCGACGGCGCCACTTATAAAGCAATAGAATTCTCAGGACCTGCGATAAAGGCATTAAATATGGACGGCCGGTTTACTATTTGTAATATGGTGGTAGAGATGGGGGCAAAGTGCGCCTTTATGCCCGTGGATAAAAAAACAATCTCCTGGTTAAGGTCAAGAATACCAAAAGCGGGAACAGACAGAAAAAGCAAAGAGATAGAACCGGTGGTAGCCGACAGAGATGCACAGTATTCTAAAATCTTAGAATACGATATATCTAATTTAGAGCCGCAGATTGCCTTGCCCCATTCCGTGGATAATGTAATCTCCGTCTCGCGCCTGAAGACAACCAGGGTTGATGAAGGCCTTCTGGGAACCTGCACCAATGGAAGATTGGAGGACTTTAAAATTGCCGCAAGGATATTGAAATCGCGAAAGATTAAGCAGGGACTTAAACTCATAGTTGCTCCGGCCTCTAGGTCAATATTTATGCAGGCTCTAAGGTCGGGTATAATTTCTACATTTATAAAAGCGGGGGCAGTAGTCCTCAGTCCCGGTTGCGGACCCTGCGTAGGTACACATAATGGCATCCCTGCGGATGGTGAAGTGGTAATTTCCTCTGCGAATCGCAACTTTAAAGGCCGAATGGGCAACCCGAATGCCTTTATCTATCTTGCCTCTCCTGCGACCGTAGCCGCCTCGGTAATCGAAGGTAAGATTGCTGACCCGCGGAGATATCTATAATCAAATTCCCCCGCCTCTGGCGGGGGAATTTGAGGAGGAGAAATGGAACTAAAAGAATTGCTTATGTTAACCATTGAAAAAAGGGCCTCCGATTTACATATTACCGAAAACGAACCTCCGATTTTACGCATCAACGGCAGATTGCAACGCACCAGACTCCCTGTGCTTTCCCGCGAAGACACCAAGCGCTTTGTCTATTCTATCTTAATTGCTTCGCAAAAAGAGAAATTCGACAAGCAGCTCGAATTGGATTTTTCTTTATCCCTGCCGGGCCTGGACAGGTTCCGGGTCAATGTCCATATGCAAAGGGGTTCGGTAGAAGCTGCCTTCCGCCGCGTACCTTCGGAAATACCTACTCCCCGGGATTTAGGATTACCCCCCATAACCATAGAATTAGTACGCAAGCCCAACGGCCTGGTTTTAATTACCGGCCCTACCGGAGTAGGAAAAACAACTACCCTGGCATCCCTCATTGATTTTATAAACAAGGAAAGGGAGTGCCTGATTATTTGCATCGAAGACCCTATTGAGTTCATCCATAAAAATAAAAAAAGCGTGATTAAACAGAGACAGGTTTATTCGGATACGACCTCCTTTGCCGAGGCATTAAGGCATGTTTTAAGACAGGACCCCAATGTTATTATGGTCGGGGAGATGCGCGATTTAGAGACTATATCTACGGCCTTAACGGCGGCAGAAACAGGTCATCTGGTTCTGGCTACCCTGCATACGCCAGACGCACCCCAGACCGTAGAGAGAATTATCGATGTCTTTCCGCCCCATCAGCAGCAGCAGGTAAAGTTACAATTAGCCAACTGTTTGCAGGGAGTGATCTCTCAGCTGCTCCTGCCCAACGTTAGCGGTAAGGGGCTGATTCTGGCAACCGAGATTATGATAGCTACCCCCGGCATAAGAAATCTTATCCGCGAACAGGAAACCGAACAGATACCTACCTTGATGCAAACAGGGCAGCAATATGGCATGAAGACCATGGATAAGTCCATAAAGGAATTATTGAACAAGGGCCTGATTGGTTTAGACGCAGCTATGTCCAAGGTGAAAAACGCAGAGGAATTCCAACAACTTTAGGGACATCCCTTGGGCCAATCGGGGGACACCCTTTGGGCTGAATACAAGGGTATCCCCAAACGCTATGAAATTAAAAGGTAAGGCAATAAAACTGGGCGACAATATCAATACGGATTTTATCATCTCGGGAAGATATAAGTTCTCCATTACCGATATTAAAGAATTGGCCAGGCATATTATGGAAGACATTGACCCTGATTTTTCCAAAAAGATAATGCCCGGAGAAACCATCCTGGTTTGCGGTAAAAATTTTGGTATGGGTTCTTCCCGCGAGCAGGCCCCTTTGGTAATAAAGGAATCGGGCATAATTGCCGTGGCGGCAAATTCATTTGCCCGCATTTTTTATCGCAACAGTTTTAATATCGGACTGCCCCTGATTGAGGTTGATACGGCCAGAATCAGGGAAGGCGATATTTTAGAGATAGATTTAAACGGGGATGCATTGAAAGACGTAAGCCGGGGTATTGAATTATTCACAAAGCCTCTGTCGAGGATTATGCAGGAACTATTGAAGGCAGGAGGGATAATCAACTATTACAAGAAATACAAAAGATTGCCCTTTTCTTCCCCGGCAAAACTAAAAGCAAGATAGGGCATTATAACAATGGCAAATAAAGTTACTCTAATCCCAGGTGACGGAATAGGACCCGAAGTAATTCAGGCGGCTCGTAAATGCATTGAGGCAACGGGGGTAAAGATTAAATGGGAAGAGGCTATAGCCGGGCAAGAAGCCGAAAACAAATACGGCCAGCTCTTACCTAAAAAGACCCTGGATTCTATTAAGCGCAATAAGGTGGCGCTGAAGGGCCCGATTATTACGCCTGTTGGTGAAGGTTTTCGCTCGGTGAATGTCTCTCTTCGGCAGGAATTGGATTTATATGCCTGTTTACGCCCGGTAAAGTCATACCCCGGAGTAAGAAGCCTGGCCGATAACATAGACTTGGTAGTAATCCGCGAAAACACGGAGGATTTATATGCAGGCATTGAATTCCCGGCCGGCGAGCCCCAGACACTGGAGATTATTAAAACCGCCGGGAATTACGCCAATAAAAAAATCTTACCCGATTCGGCTATCTCTTTAAAACCGATTTCCAAAACCGCCTCCCGAAGGATTGTCCGCTTTGCATTTGAATATGCCTTAAAGAACAAAAGAAAGA
>CAZPQS010000042.1:0-8711 GCA_964588765.1 uncultured Planctomycetales bacterium
ATTTAGAATATGAAGAAATCATTGTGCTTTGCCCTAAATGTGAAAAGACAATCTCTTATTTTGAAGGCGGAGATTAACAGGGAGGTTAAGAATGTCAAAAATAGCAGATGATGTGACCAAGCTGATAGGAAACACTCCCTTAGTTAAACTTAACCGATTGACTTCGGGGCTGGGAGCGACTATAATAGCTAAATTAGAGTATTTCAATCCGCTCTCCAGCATTAAAGACAGAATCGGCGTAAGTATGATTGAGGCGGCTGAGAGAGCCAGGTTAATTAATAAGGATACGATTATCCTTGAGCCTACCAGCGGTAATACGGGCATAGCCCTGGCTTTTGTTTGCGCTGCCAAGGGGTATAAACTTATACTTACCATGCCTGATACAATGAGCCTTGAGCGCAGGAGTCTACTTAAGGCATTAGGCGCTGAAATAATTCTTACCCCGGGTAGCGAGGGGATGAAGGGAGCAGTGAGGAAGGCAGAGGAGTTGGCAGTAGGCAACCCTCGATATTTAATCCTGCAGCAATTCAAGAATTCAGCCAATCCGGAGATTCATCGACAGACTACCGCCGAAGAAATCTGGAGGGATACCGATGGTAAGGTAGATATTTTAGTTTCCGGCGTAGGTACCGGAGGGACAATTACCGGGATATCCGAGGTAATTAAAAAAAGAAAACCAGAATTTAAGGCGATTGCAGTTGAGCCTAAGGATTCGCCGGTCCTTTCCGGCGGAGAACCGGGGTCACATAAGATTCAAGGCATTGGTGCAGGGTTTGTGCCCGATGTTCTAAGAAAAGACCTGCTGGACGAAGTAATACAGGTAAGTAATGAGGATGCCGCCCAGACCGCCAGAGACTTAGCTAAACAGGAGGGGATATTTGTAGGAATTTCTTCTGGTGCGGCAGCTTGGGCAGCAATACAGGTGGGGAAAAGAAAGGAAAACAAAGATAAACTTATTGTTGTAATCTTACCGGATACCGGCGAAAGATATCTTTCAACAGACTTATTTAAATAAAGTTAAGTTTTGATAAGGCAGGTGGTGATAATGTTATGGATTATGATTAGGCCCTTTAAGGGCAAAATATCGGAAATAAGGTATTTTAACTTGTTAGATAACATATAAATTATATTTAATGGAGGTTGAAATGGCGAGAACAATTAAAGAGATTAACGAAAAGATTAAGAAGGGCAAGGTGGTCGTAGTCACTGCAGAAGAGATTATCGACATAGTAGATAAAAAAGGTGTTAAGAAAGCCGCGCAAGAGGTAGATGTGGTCACTACAGCTACCTTTGGTCCAATGTGTTCATCAGGGGCGTATTTTAATATCGGGCACTCTAAACCAAAGATAAAATTGGGTGGAGGCAGAACGTATATAAATGACGTGCCGGTTTATACCGGTTTTGCCGCTGTTGATGTTTGTATTGGCGCAACTGCTATACCCGATGATGACCCCAGGAATAAGGTTTTCCCCGGCGAGTTTAAATATGGCGGCGGTCACGTGATTGAAGAGCTGGTAGCAGGCAAAGACCTGCGATTGGTCAGCATAAGTTATGGCACTGACTGCTATCCCAGGAAGAAGTTAGAGACGTGGATAAACATCAAAGATTTAAACGAGGCAGTGCTGTTTAATCCGCGAAACGCATATCAGAATTACAATGCAGCGGTGAATCTATCTGATAAGATGATTTATACCTATATGGGCACATTGAAGCCTAAATTAGGAAATGTCAACTACTGTAGCGCCGGCCAGCTTTCGCCTCTTTTGAACGACCCTTATTATAAAACAATCGGCATCGGCACGAGGATATTCCTGGGAGGCGGGATTGGTTATGTAGTCTGGCAAGGGACACAGCATAATCCTACCGTTAAACGCAAGGCTAATGGTGTCCCTCAGGCCCCGGCCGGCACATTAGCTGTTTTAGGAGACCTTAAACGGATGAAACCCGAATGGTTGGTAGGGACAAGTTTGCAAGGCTACGGCGCAACGCTTACCGTTGGTATTGGTATTCCGATTCCCATCTTGAGTGAGGAGATATGTGGATATACAGCAGTGAGAGATAAGGAAATCTGGACCCAAATTGTGGATTATAGTGAAGCTTATCCGCAAGGCAAAAAAGAGAGCCTTGGCGAAGTAAATTACGCTCAACTCAAAAGCGGAGAGATTATCGTAAAAGGAAAAAAGGTTCCCACAGGAAATCTATCCAGTTATCCCAAGGCAGTAGAGATTGCCGATACCCTAAAGGAATGGATTAAAAAGGGCGATTTCCTCATCAGTGAACCCGTAGCCTACCTACCTGGTCCGGAAACAGGATATACCTTCAAGCCGCTGAAGGAAAGACCGATTAATTAAAAAATAAACAGATAGGCAACTGTGGTTAATATGGCTAAAAAATTACGACGGTTAAAGGAAATCTTGGCTAAGATGGAGAGTGCCTTGATAGCATATTCAGGCGGTGTAGACAGCACTTTTTTAGTTAAGGTTGCCGGGGATGTATTAGATAATAAGGTAATAGCTGCCATCGCCGTTTCTTTAACCTATCCTTCTCATGAGGCAGAAGATGCAAAGAGGATGGTTAGAAGATTAGGGGTCAGGCACATAGTTATTAAGACTGATGAATTATCCGATAGAAGATTTGTCAACAATTCGCAAGATAGATGCTATTGGTGCAAGAAAGAGTTGTTTGCCAAGTTAACGGATTTAGCCAAAGAGTATAAGTTAAATTATGTTTTAGACGGCTCAAATTATGATGATACGAAAGACTTTCGGCCGGGTACGCAAGCAGCCAGGGAATACAGGGTGAGGAGTCCGCTTAAAGAAGCAGGTTTTACTAAAAAAGAGATTCGTAGTTTATCAAAGAGGCTTGGATTATCCACCTGGGATAAACCATCCCTGGCATGCCTTGCTTCTCGATTTCCATTCGGGAGCAAAATTACTAAGGAGGATCTGGTTAAGGTTGATAAAGCAGAAAGGTTCTTGAAAAAGTTTGGCATAACCCAGGTAAGGGTAAGGCATTATGACCACGCTGCCCGAATAGAAGTTTTAAAACACCAGATACCTAAATTATTAAAGGAAAAGGCAAGGCAGAAGATTATACGTAGATTTAAGGAATTAGGATATAGCTATGTAAGCGTTGATTTGGTAGGATATAGAACAGGGAGTATGAACCCGGTTAGATCAGGAAGCAGAAAATGACAGGCAGAGCAAAGCGGGTAATGGTAGCAATGAGCGGGGGAGTTGATTCTTCGGTTGCTGCCTTCTTGCTGAAACAGCAGGGTTATATGGTAGTGGGGACAACTATGTGTTTGGGGGTTAAGCAAGCAGCCGGCAGGAAACCAAGCTGCTGTGGGACTCAGGCGATAGATGACGCCAGGAGAGTATGCGATAAATTACAGATTCCTCATTGTGCAATGGATTTCTCCCGGGATTTACAGGATAGGGTAATAAAGAACTTTATTAGCGAGTATTGCACGGGCAGAACGCCAAATCCTTGCGTGGATTGTAACCGATATTTAAAATTCGGCACGCTGCTGGCAAAAGCGCTTGGCTTAGGATTTGGCTTCCTTGCTACAGGACATTATGCTAAAATAGAACACCGCAAAAATAGATATATATTAAAGAGGCCAAAGGATACTAAGAAGGATCAGACCTATTTCCTCTACTTTATCAACAGAAAGATGCTTCAATCAATACTCTTTCCTTTGGCAGATTATACTAAACAGCAAGTAAGGGGAATTGCCAGGAAGGCGCGCTTGCCGGTTGCCGATAAGCCACAGAGTCAGGACATCTGCTTTATTCCCAGGGGCGGATATAAAGAATTTCTTAACTCAAGAGTAAGTAATCTTGGACCCGGCCCCATCGTTGATATAAACGGGGATGTCCTGGGAGAGCATAAAGGAATTGCCTTCTATACCGTCGGTCAGAGAGAAGGTTTAGGGATAGCAAAAGGAAAACCCCTATACGTACTGTCCATAGATAAGGCGAAGAATCAGGTTGTGGTCGGAGAGAAGGCAGGGTTGAAGGCCAGGAGCCTGATTGCTAAGGACGTAAATTTATTGGTTGATAAACTACCGCATAAAGTTTACGCCAAGATACGCTATGCCCATCCCCTGGCAAGATGCGTCGTTTCTCATACAAACGGAAAAATGAAAGTCACATTTGAACGACCCCAGCAAGCAATAACCCCCGGACAGTCAGTGGTTTTATATGACAATGATATTATGCTGGGAGGAGGAGTTATCAGCGAGGTTTTGCGTGGAAGATATAATTAAGCGTATCCGTAAAATAAAGAAAGAACGCAATGCAGTTATACTGGTGCATAATTATCAGCTTCCTGAAATACAGGATATTGCCGATTACTTGGGGGATTCTCTGGGCTTGAGTATCCAGGCAGCCAGGACGGATGCCGAGGTGATTGTTTTCTGCGGAGTCTACTTTATGGCAGAGACGGCCAAGATACTTTCACCGGATAAGACCGTGCTCATTCCGGATAAGCAGGCAGGCTGTCCTATGGCAGATATGATTGACCGCAGGCAGTTGCTGGCGTTAAAGGCCCAACATCCTCAGGCAAAGGTATTATGTTACGTAAATACGCCTGCGGAAGTAAAGACAGAGTGCGACCTATGCTGTACGTCAGCCAATGCAGTGAGAATGGCGCGAGAGGCATTAAAAGGCGATGAAGAAGTGATTTTTGTTCCTGATAAGTATCTGGCGGATTATGCTTCTGCTCAAAGCGGACGTAATTTTATCAGCTGGCAAGGGTATTGCCCTGCACATGTAAAGATTTTACCCGAGGATATCGCCAGGCAGAAAAAATTACATCCCCGCGCAGAGGTTATGGTGCATCCGGAATGCACGCCGCAGGTTATCAAGCTGGCGGATAAGGTTCTCTCTACGGAAGGTATGCGCAGATATGCCAAAGAAACTAACGCCAAAGAAATAATCGTAGGCACAGAGACAGGTATGCTCTATCGTCTAAAAAAGGATAATCCCGGCAAGCGGTTTTATCCTGCGTCAGAACTGGCAATCTGCCCGAATATGAAGCTTACTACCTTAGAAAAGGTGTTATGGTCATTAGAAAATATGGATTTCAAGGTAGAGTTGTCTTCAGAGATAATATCGCAGGCAAAGCAACCTATTCTCAGGATGCTGGAATTTAGATAGAGGAGGCGGTAATGCGTAAGATGCGTGTTTATATGGACCACAATGCCACTACGCCGCTTCATCCGGAAGTGAAGAAAGCGATGCTTGAGGCAATGGATATGTTTGGTAACCCTTCCAGTCTTCACTGGTTTGGCAGGCAGGCAAGAGGGTTGGTTGAGCAGGCGCGGGAAGAGGTTGCCTCATTCATTGGCGCAGAACCTGAGGAGATTATATTTGTCGGCAGCGGCTCAGAGGCGAATAATACAGTGTTATATATGTTTTCCTGCCCTTCAGAAAAGTGTACATACAGAGACAAGGACAAAACACAGATTATTACCACTAATATAGAGCATCCCTGCGTTCTGGAAACTTCAAGGTGCCTGGAGGACAGGGGCATTAATGTTTTGTATCTGGGAGTGGACAGCTACGGGAAAGTCAGCCTCAAGCAGCTAAGGGATAAGATTAATCCCTCAACAGGCTTGGTATCTGTGATGATGGCGAATAATGAAATCGGCACTATCCAGGATATTAAGGCGATTGCCGAGATAGCGCATCAACAGGGCGCACTGATTCATACCGACGCTGTCCAGGCTGTAGGCAAGATTCCGGTAGATGTGCGAGAATTAGGCGTTGACTTCTTGACGCTTTCAGGTCATAAGATATACGGTCCCAAGGGAATCGGCGCGTTGTATGTAAAGAAGGGAACTCCTTTCTGCCCATTGATTCACGGAGGGCATCAGGAACAAGGACGGCGTGCGGGAACAGAAAATACCCTGGGGATAATCGGGCTGGGGAAGGCAATCCAGATGCGTGCTAAGGAGATGCATAAAGAAGAGAAACGCCTGTTGGCAATGAAGGCAGCGCTTAAAAGAGGCATAGAGAAGAATATCCCTGACATTCAGTTCAACGGCCATCCCGAAGATTGCCTTGCCAGTACGTTAGATGTCTCATTTGAAGGAGCAGAGGGAGAAGCGATTCTATTGTATCTTGATTTGGAGGGGATTGCGGTTTCTACCGGTTCTGCCTGTGCCTCGGGTTCGCTTGACCCCTCTCATGTGCTTCTGGCAACGGGTATCCCGGCTGAGCGCGCTCACGGCTCAATACGCATAAGTATGGGACGCGAAAATACAATGAGGGACGTCGAATATTTACTGGACAGGCTTCCTAAGGTAATAAAGAGAATCAGGGATATGTCTACTGTCTACTCAAAAGGGTAAATCAATGCGGCAGGAAGATAACTGGGTATATACGGATAAGCTTAAACAGCATTTTATGAACCCCAAGAATGTACTGCAGGGGGATGATGAGGATAAATATGACGCTAAGGGCATAGTAGGAAACATCAAGTGCGGGGATGAGATGATGGTGGTAATAAAGGTTGATAAGGATAAGGGAATTATTACCGACTGCAAATGGAAAACCTATGGCTGCGCCAGCGCGATTGCCAGCACCTCAATCCTTTCGGAAATGGTTAAGGGTATGACATTAGAGCAGGCTTACCATCTTTCTCCAAAGGATGTGGCCAAAGAGTTAGGAGGCCTGCCGGAACACAAAATACATTGTTCTGTCCTGGGGGATAAAGCATTGCGCGCGGCAATCAATGATTATTATCTGCGCAACGGGATGCAAGATAAGGTGAAGAAGCAAGAGGCACGCCTGGTATGCCAGTGTATGAATGTAACTGACCAGGAAATCGAACAGGCAGTATTGGAAGGAGCCCGGACATACCTTGAGCTTCAGGAGAGGACGAAATTAGGCACGGTATGCGGGCAGTGTAAAGAGGATGCAATTGTTTTGATGCAGGCGTATATACGCAAGCATTTTACAGGCAAATGAATTTATGATTAAGGAAGGAGAGAGATAGATGAAGGTTGATGATTCAAATTTCAAGCAGGAGGTGTTAGAGTCGGATATACCGGTGCTGGTGGATTTCTGGGCGCCCTGGTGTGCGCCCTGCTCAATGGTTGCTCCGGTAGTTGAGGAGATAGCCAAGGAATACCAAGGCAAGGTTAAGGTCTGTAAGATAAATGTGGATGAAGCTCAACAGACCGCAGCGAATTACGGTATTATGAGCATACCCACGCTTAATATCTTTAAGAACGGTGAGGTAATGGAGCAAATTGTGGGAGCCTTGCCCAAATCTGCGCTTGAGGATAAGATAAAACCTTACATAGGATAGTGAAGAATAATGATTTTAGATACATATACGGCCCGGTCCCATCGTGGCGGCTGGGAGCGTCTTTGGGAATCGATTTACTTTCTTCTAAAAAAAAGATTTGCACCTTTGACTGTATCTATTGTCAGCTGGGCGAGACCTCAGGCTTTACCAAAAAGCCGAAGGTATATGTTAAAACCTCAGAGGTTATTGCGGAATTAAAGAGATTACCCGGAGTCAGGATAGATTATATTACCTTCTCCGGCAACGGCGAGCCGACCCTGGCAAAAAATTTAGGCCAGGCAATACGGGCAGTTAAAAAATTAGAAATTGCCCCGGTTGCCGTCCTGACAAATGCCTCATTAATTAATCAGGCATGCGTTAGGGATGATTTATCCCTTGCCGACTTTGTAATTGCCAAAGTGGATGCTTATTCACAAGGGTCATTAGAGAAGATAAATCATCCGGCAAAGGCAGTAAGGTTTGAGAAGATTATCCGGGGAATAAAACAGTTTAAAAAGGGCTTTAAGGGGAAGCTCGCCTTGCAGATAATGTTTACAGATGAGAATAAAAATGATGCCGGAAGGTTAGCGGAATTGGCAAGAGAGATTGACCCCGATGAGGTCCAGATAAATACTCCGCTTAGGCCATGCAAGGCGAAGCCGTTATCAAGACGGGAGATTGCCGGAATAAAGAAATATTTTCATAACCTCCGGTCTATCTCTATCTACGATGTTCAGCCCAGGAAGGTAACTCCTCTGAGCAGGGAAGATACATTAAGGAGGAGAGGCAAGAAAATAACGTAGAGCGAATAGCGGATAGTAAGAAAAAGGTCATTCAAAAAAAGGGGATGGTATGTTGGAATGCAAGGTTAAACAAAACAAGACAAGATGCAACTGCTCCTATGAGTCCTGCAGTAAGAAAGGGATTTGTTGTGAGTGTATTCAGTATCATTGGGCAAGCGGACAGCTTCCCGCCTGTTTCTTCCCCGATGATATTGAGAAGACCTATGACCGCTCAATTGAGCGATTTATTAAAACCTATCAGCAAAGGGGGCGCTGGTGGTAAGCTCAGCCGGGCTTGTTACCCGAAAGAATATTGCCGTTAAGGCAGCCAGCCAGGCAGGCAGGATGTTATCCAGCCGCTTCGGCCGGATAAAAAAGGTTAGAGCAAAGGGCGACCGCGACCTGGTTACTGATATCGACCTTGCCGCCGAGGAGATAATCAAAAGTCAGATTATTAAAAATTTTTCCCGGGATAGCATTATATCCGAGGAAAACCCGTATAAGCAGAAGTCTGATTTTAAATGGATTATTGACCCCCTGGACGGAACGCACAATTATATTCATAATATTGCCGTTTTCGGGGTTTCAATTGCCCTTGCTTATAAAGATAAGGTGGTTATGGGCGTAATC
>CAZPQS010000043.1:0-8552 GCA_964588765.1 uncultured Planctomycetales bacterium
GTATCTGGATGGCATAGCGGCCCAGGCCAACCTTATCAAATGCCGCATTACCCGAAACAGCCTGGTACGACTCAAGCTCTTGAGTATCTTTTAGAAGCGCCGCGCGCAAATCATCCAAAGGCAGATGGCTGGCTTTATCCACCATATTTAGATTGACGCGAATTTTACCCCTGTCCCTTTTCTGGATATGCAGGGTAATTTTTATATCCTTGAATTCCTTAATTAATCTTACCTCTTCGGGGAAATCGGTTTTCTGTGGACCGCGCATAAAAACAACGTGGGATATAATCTCATTGCCAAGGATAACATCGCCGGTAGTCTTCAAAATCTGCAATGCCTCTTCCTTCAGGGCTAAGACAACCTCGAGGATATCGGGAAACAAGCTTTGCTCTGCTAAACTCTTTGCCTTCTTAATTAAAAATTCAGGGACATCTTTTTCTTCCTTAAATCTTTGGCAAAATAAGGAAACAATCTCCGCGCAGCGGCGGCAAGAGATAAGATGCTCCTGAATCATTTTTGACTCGCTCTTTGCGAGCCTGCCTTCAGAGAAACAAACCAGGACCTCTTCATCCGGACAGGGTGAATCTGCCTGATTGTGCCTGTTCCGATATAATCGGTAAATCATCTTAATTATCCCTTCAAGTTTGGCCATATATCTCCAATTATAATAGACGAAACAGCCCTAAGATTCTAACTGAAATCCTTTATCTTTGAAGCAGTCTCTAAGTTTCTGAATAAGCCGCGATTTTTGCATATCCATGGCGCTGCGGGAAATCCCTAACGTAAGCTGCAGATCCCTTAATTTGATACCCTGATGAATATGCATCTCTAAAAAATATCTATCCTGACTGCTTAAGCTATCAATGCACTCGGAAAGATATTGCAATCTTTCCTGGTCAATCAGAAGTTTATCGGCTGAAATGCGCTCATCAGCCAGGATATCCTTCAGGGAGCTTCCCTCATCGCCAAAGTCTTCATCCAAGGATAGCTTTGATTTTTTCTCTTTTTTAAGATAATCGAGACAGAAATTTATGGTGATTATCCTCAACCAACTGGCCAAACTGGCGTTATTTTTGCCTTTAAACTGGCGTAGCTTATGAAAATTATCTTTGATTAAACTGAGGAAGATTTCCTGAAAAAGGTCATTGACTGTATCCGGAGAAGGATTAATACCTTTAATTTTAAAAACGCTGTAGATGTAGTTATAGATAAGACGAGAATATTTATCTACGAATTCATCCCAGGCGCCCTTCTCCTGCTTAAGGCACCTCTGGATAAATTCCTGCTCATCCATACGAAGAATTATAGCATATAATCCCGAAAATCAAGCATTTTTTATTTAAAAAGGGCTACCTGAAAAAGGTATAAGTTATGATAAATGCGGAGAAAACGATGGAGACCATAGACATTAATTTAATGAGGATATTCAGACTTGGTCCGGAGGTATCTTTGAAGGGGTCGCCTACGGTATCGCCCACTACTGCTGACCTATGAGCAAAAGAACCTTTTCCTTCAAGATGGCCTTCCTCGATGTACTTCTTGGCATTATCCCAGGCACCACCGGAATTAGCCATCATTACTGCCAGGACAAAGCCGCAAACTGTCGCTCCTGCTAAAAGCCCAACCACTGCCTCAACCCCAATTAATAACCCAACCAGAATTGGAGCAATGATTGCGGTTAAAGACGGCAGAATCATCTCTTTTTGCGCAGCGCCGGTAACGATACCGACGCAACGGGCATAATCCGGTTTGACCTTACCCTCCATAAGCCCGACAATTTCTGTGAATTGCCGTCTGACCTCTTTAATGATTGAGCCTGCTGCCCTGCCCACTGCCTGTATGGTCATAGAGCTAAACAAAAACGGCAACATCGCACCGATAAATAAACCAACCAGCACATTGGGATTAAGTAAACTAAGGTTTAGCTCAATGCCTAACAAGGTAACCTGTTGACGATAAGCGGCAATTAGAGCCAGGGCAGTTAAGGCAGCCGAACCTATGGCAAAACCTTTGCCGGTAGCCGCGGTAGTATTACCCAGGGCATCCAGGGCATCGGTTCTCCTGCGCACCTCTGCTCCCAACCCCGCCATTTCCACATTGCCGCCGGCATTATCAGCCACTGGCCCATAGGCATCGGTAGCTAAGGTAATACCCAGAGTAGAAAGCATGCCTACTGCGGAAATCCCCACCCCATAAAGCCCGGCATTAAAGTTGGTAAATCCACCGCATAAAAAGAAACTTCCCAAAACAACCGCTCCTACAACAAGCACAGGAACAGCTGTAGAAAGCATCCCTGCGGCTATTCCGCCAATAATTACCGTTGCCGGACCGGTTAAGGAAGCATCGGCAACTGTGCGTGTGGGTCGAAAATTGCTTGAGGTAAAGTATTCAGTGGATAAACCGATAAGTAAACCCGCGCCCAAACCCAAAAGCACAGAAAGATAAATCCCAAGATGTCCGTAACCAAAAATAAGGTGGATAACAAAATAAGAAAACAAGGCAACAAGTATCGAACTGATAAATATTCCCCTGCGAAGAGCGGCTAATAAAACACTTTGTTTAGCCTCCTCCCCGCTGCGCACAAAAAATGTGCCGATTATTGAAGCAAGCACGCCAACGGCAGCAATTATTAAAGGCAATCCCACTCCCTTTACCCCTAAGCCCGCAGCCGCGCCCAAAGCAGCTGTAGCCACAATCGAACCAATATAGGATTCATAAAGGTCGGCGCCCATTCCGGCAACATCGCCGACATTATCGCCGACATTATCGGCAATCACTGCCGGGTTGCGCGGGTCATCCTCAGGAATCCCGGCTTCGACCTTGCCAACCAGGTCAGCGCCCACGTCAGCAGCCTTGGTAAAAATCCCTCCGCCGACTCGGGCAAACAAGGCAACAAAACTTGCTCCCATTCCTGAGCAGAGCAGTGTTGAGGTGATTGCCGTAATCCTATCCATTCCCAGCGGCAAGGAGTGCGCTGAATAATACCAATGCAAGAGATAATACCACACGGATAAATGCAGGAGCCCGCAACCCACTACCACCAAACCCATCACCGCCCCGCTGGAGAAAGCCACCCGCAGGCCGGAATTCAGGCTCTCTCTTGCCGCATTGGCTGTGCGGCTGGAAGAGTTGGTGGCTACAGTCATCCCGATAAAACCGGCTAATCCGGAGAAAAAACCTCCTGATAGAAAGGCAAAGGGGACAAATATAACTAAATAACCACGTAAGGCCATAAACAACAGAACTAAAAATACAATGCCAAAAAATATCGCTACAATGCTGTTCTGTCTCTTAAGATAAGCCCTTGCTCCGACCCTTACTGCCAGAGCAATCTCCCTCATCTTTTCTGTACCTTCATCGAATCTTAATATGCGGGCAACCAAAAAACCAGCAAAACCCAATGCTAAAATTGACCCTATTGGAACTAATAATAAGGAATCAAAACCCGACATTATTTCTCCTTTTTATTATTTGGGGACACTTCCGGCGATTGGCGCAAGAGGTGTCCCTTGATCGGCGCAAGAACTGTCCCTTATTTTAGGCTCTTGAGATACTTGTAGTAATCAGAATCGGTAGTCAGGATTACCGTAGAATTCTCGTCAATCGTGTTTTGATATGTCTCCATTGTTTTTACGAATGAGTAAAAATCAGGGTCCCGCTTATAGGACTCGGCATAGATTGTGATTGCCTCGGCATCCGCTTTACCCTTAATGCCCTGTGCCTGACGATAAGCCTCAGAGGTAATCAATTTCAGCTCCTTGGCTAACTGCCCTTGTATCTCAGCTGACTTCCCCTGACCTTCAGAGCGGTATCTCTCTGCTGCGCGCTTTCTCTCGGCAATCATCCGGTCATAGACCTTATCTCTAACCTCCTTGACATAATTGATGCGTTTGATACGCACATCAACAAGTTCAATCCCATACTGGGGGGCGAGTTTTCTTGCCTTGGTCAAGATTAAGTCCTCCAGGGTGCTGCGCCCAACCTCAATACGCTCCAGTGCCTCCTCAGCAAGCGAAACATCTATCTCTATCTCCTCGGTCTCCAATATACGATTGGTATCCCTGATTGCCTCAACCAGCAGGTGGCTGGTAATCACATCGCGGGTTGCCGAATTAACAATGTCATCGAGCCGGGCATGAGCATTTATCTCATTGCCTACCGACTGCAAGAAGTTCAATGCGTCGGCAATCTTCCATCGGGCATAAGTGTCCACCCAGATATACTTTTTATCCTTGGTAGGAATCTGATTGGGGTCGCCGTCCCACCCAAGAACCCTCTTCTCAAAATAATGCGCCTGCTGGATTAAGGGCTTTTTGAAGTGCAGACCCGCGGCAGTAACCGGCCTGCCTACCGGTTTACCAAACTGGGTAATCACTACCTGCTTTGTTTCGTCAACAACATATACTATGCCGCTCATAAAGGCAAGAATCACCACGACGACCAATGCTACAAACACGCTGATAATGGGCTTTAACGTCGCTTTCATCATTATTCCCCTCCCTTCTTGCCTATGTGAAGTAACGGCAGAATAGAAGACTGCTTTGGGTCGATAATATATTTTTCTTTTGCCTTGGGTAAGACATCCAGCAATGTTTCCAAATACAATCTCTTCTGGGTTATCTCGGGCGCTTTCTTATATTCAGCCAGGATAGTTGAGAATCTCTCTGCCTCTCCTTTTGCCCGGTTTATCTTATCTAAGCTGTATCCCTCTGCCTCCCTGATTGTCTTTTCAGCCTCACCCCTTGCCTTGGGAATAACCTTATTATACGCCTCCCAGGCCTGATTAATCATCTTTTCTCTTTCCTGCTTTGCCTCGTTTACTTCATTAAATGCCGGCTTGACCTTCTCCGGAGGATTCACATCCAGCAATTTGACTGTAACCACCTGAATGCCTGCTCCGTATCCATCCAATATCCTCTGCATCTCCTGCTGGACTAAATCGTCTATCTCTTCTCTTTTGGTAGTAAGCACCTCGTCTACGCGATAGTCTCCGGCAAAGCGGCGCATCACTACTTCCGAGACATCCCTTATATTTTCCGACGGACGCCGGATATTAAAAAGGAGCTTTACCGGGTCTTTTACCCTAAACTGCACAATCCAGCGCACATCCAGGATATTCAGGTCTCCGGTAAGCATCAATGATTCCTCAAGGTATTGACGGGGAGAATATTCCGTGCGCACTCCCGGGCGCAGGGTTCTAACTCCAAACTCCTCTTTAAATACCCTTTTTACCTTAACCGGCGTAGCCTTCTCAATGCCAAAGGGCAGCTTTATATGCAGCCCGGGCGGACTTAAGCGTGTATATTTACCAAATCGCTGAATCACGCCCACCTCTTCCGGCCCGATAGAATAGAGGAACCCCTTTAAACCGATAAGAATCAGTAATCCTATGGTTAACCAGGGAAGAAACTTACCAAAATCGCCGAATTTGGTTTTTCCCACATCAATAATATCCTCTGGCTTACGAATCTTATCCCAATCCATCCTTCTCTCTCCTTTCCTCTTTTTTCTGAGTTTTTTATTTTACAGTTATTTTGTATTCTATCACAGAAGATAATCATTTCAAACTAAAATCTCAGATATTTCTAAAACCCGCGGCAATAAAAATCCCCCGGAGTGTCTCTGCTGTAATTATCCCGCAGCCCCTGCAAAGAAATCAACTAATTCATTAAGAGAAGCTTCGACCTCCGGGCTGAGTGATTGCGCCAGGCCCCTTCTGCCTGCCTGTACTCCGATAACGATGATATTTGTCAAAGGCAGTTCCCTTTTTAAATAATCAAAGAATAGCCTTAAGGAGGCATTATGAGTAGAAAAACCAAAATCCTTGATTTCCTCTTTTTTTATTAATCTTAACTCCCCGGCCATACCTGCCCAATCAGAGGCATCGACGACAACGATTGTCTCTGGCTTAGCTTCAATAATCGGCTGGATATAATTTTCCGGAACTTGCCCGCAGTCAAAAAGACGGACTTTTGTTTTTCCTTGCAGCCGCGAAATCAAAAGCGGGCCAACCTGGTCGTCTCCTTTAAGGATATTGCCTACCCCGACGATGGCGGTTCTACCTTTTAAATATTTCTCAATGCTTGCCAAGAGATTATTTTTCATTGTCGGCTATTGCTTATTCAGGACTTGAGGGATTATCTTATCTTTGCTACTGCTTTGTTTCGGAAATAATTATAAAACACGTGCGCGGCAGTGCCTTCTTCGGGATGACCCTGCAGACTCAGAGAGCCGTCGGGGTATCTTAAGGCCTCAATTATCACTATCTCTTTCCCCTTCTCATCGACACCCCGGCTGGTTGCTAAAATCCGTGCATTGGGCGGGGCCTGAACAACCGCTAATGAATGGTATTGCATAATAGACATCTTGCCCTTTTTACCCAGAATTTCATCGTCTTCCAGGAGGTCTATAATTTGGATTCCCTTTCTGTAGCCTCCTAACTTAACTATCCTGCCTCCTTCTGCCTTTGCCTTCCATTGGTGGGAATAGCATATATATAATTTAAACACGCCAGCGGCATCCTCCTTAACCGGCCTGCCGTCGCCGCCGCTATGAATAATAAAATCTGTCTGACCCGCCCCGGATTCACAAAGACAATCCTGGGCGGGATAAACATCTATCCGGAATTTATCTTCCGGATGAAGGTGATTATAATTAAGGATTGTCCTTTTGATATCTTCGCTAAATATACTCCGGTAGTTAAATATTATGACCCTTCTCAAATCTCAAATCTCCCTTATTGTCCATCCGGACCAGTTCTTTGATTATACTCTTGGTGAGATTGAAGGTTTTCCTCTTGGGTAAGCCGGGGAAAACATTGACATCCACAACGGAAACATCTTTATAATTGCGGTTAAGCACAACATCTATGCCGGCTAAGCCTAAATTTAAGACCCTTGCTGCCTTTATAGCCGCTCTTTTGGCTTTGGCAATCTGTTGTTTCGGTATAAATTTTAAAATACCGGGCTCACCCCTGCCCCCCTGAGAAATATTAGTGGTAATCCTTTCCGGATAATTTGTCTTGGGATAAATATATAAAGCCTTCTTTGCGAATGTATAGATTCTCAAGTCAATCCTTTTTCTGTTTAAAATTAGAGAGTCGACTGCCTGTTCAATCAAGATGTCCTTTTTAATAAGCCTGCTTAAGAAGGCGTTATTACCCGTAATATCCCTGAATTTCCAGCCATAATCCGCTCTACGGCTGATAATCCTGCTGTCTTTAAAATTAAGGTTTGTCTGCCAGTTTAACGGGCCCAGATAGGTAATCCCCTTCCCCATAGAGCCGTACCTTGGTTTTAAGAAAAGAGACCTGCCCCTGGCCAGCAGATTATGAATATCCTTGATTCGCGTTGTACGATATAGTCTTGGGTTTGGGATTCCCGCCTTTGAGAGCTTGCTCTTAATCAGCTGCTTATCCCTGTATCTTCCTGATAAAATTGGATTGTTTATAATCAGGAGTTCTTTGTCAGGGAAATTCTTATCTATGATATTGTTTATATCGGCCCAGAAAAGCATAAACTTTTTGTAAAAAACACGGTTACCGTATATGCCTTTGTAATGCCTATATTCAATCTTTTTATTCCAATAACCGGAAGGAAAGAATAAAAATATAATAACCTTTTTTGTCTTTATTTCGGGAATTTTTCCCTTGAGGATATTTTTATAATTTACCGTTACGTAATCAAAGCCTCTTTTTACAAATAGCACCTTTTCATGATTAAATTTCTTATATTCATCAAAATCGAGCTTATCCCCGAAGGATAAAATGGTGATATTTCTCTCTGCTCTTTTCGTAAACATTAAACCAGATATTTCTTTAAATATTTAAATCCCGGGGTTAATTTGCCGTCTTGAGCTATGACTGCCTGACGAATCTCTTTAGGGATAGCGGTGTGGTTGGTAATGTCCCTTACGCCGTGAGCGGCGATTTGATATACATAATCTCTAATCAGGCTGCTGAAGTGAACCGACGAGTCCCTGGGCAATTCGGTAGGAAGATTGTCCACCGCAAGAATAGTAATGCCGTCCTGTTTATATCCGTCAATAAATCTCCTCCTCCTGGGATTGTAGGTAAATACGGGCTTATCCTGGGTCGTAGTTTTATAGGTTAATTCGATAGAGCCATTGACGTCGCAGGATATGTCCGCAATAAACTCCAATCGAAAATTCCTCTTCCCGAATAATCTATTAATCATCTCTTTAGTAACCATGCGCGGGTAGCGATTATCCCAGTAATTGGTATGGATAAGCATATTCAGATAAGGCAGGTAAATATCCATATTGGATTCGAACCTTTGAGGATATTTCAGATATTCCTCAAAATAAAATCCGCTGCCGTCTTTGGAACGCAGCTTCTCCTCACGAAGAAAAACAATCTTATACATCCTGTTATGTATGTATTTTTGATGGTGCACAAACCTTAGCATATCTTTGGGATGAATCTCAATTGGATCAAGAGGCTGAAGAATTTCCTGGACCCCGCTGCTGACCTGCCCATGACCGGTAATGCCGATAATAAAGGGCGAGATTCTACTATCGAATCCTTCCCGCTG
>CAZPQS010000044.1:0-8473 GCA_964588765.1 uncultured Planctomycetales bacterium
TATCATAACAATTGACATTTGTCGAGTATTTTGATAATATCCTGAGTATGAACAAGATAAAAGTAGGGGTAATTGGGGTTGGGCACCTTGGCGCAATCCATGCCCGGATTTATCAACAACTGCCGGAAGCCGAGCTCGTAGCAATAGCCGACATAAATCCCCAGCGCTTAAAAGAAATCTCAAGCGAACTCAGCGTCCCTGGCTATATTGACTACAAAGAACTCTCTGGTAAAATTGAGGCGGCAAGCATCGCTGTGCCTACGAGCCTGCATTACAAAATAGGCCGGGATTTCTTAAATCAAGGTATTCCTGCGCTGATTGAAAAGCCGTTTACTACAAATCTCTCTGAAGCCGACAGGTTAATTAGATTAGCCAGGAAAAAAGGATTAATCCTGCAGGTTGGGCACATTGAGAGATTTAATTCTGCTTTTGTTGCTACTCAGGAGCTAATTAAAAATCCGCGTTTTATTGAATGTCACCGGCTAAGCCCGTTTCCCAACCGCGGTCTGGACATAGGAGTGGTGCTGGACCTGATGATTCACGATATCGATATTATCCTGGGTTTGGTTAAATCTAAAATAAAAAGGATTGATGCCGTAGGGGTAAATGTGCTTACCCCTTTTGAAGATATTGCCAGCGCCCGCCTTGAGTTCGCCGATGGCTGTATATGTAATCTAACCTCAAGCCGCGTATCCGAAGAGGTAATGCGTAAAATCCGCATATTTTTTAAAAATACCTACATCTCTTTAGACTACAAAAATGAACATGCCTTTATTTACCAAAAAGAAAAAAACAGCATCTCTAAAAAACCCCTACCTATCGAGAAGGAGCCGTCATTGACTAAAGAATTAACCTCCTTCCTGGAATGTGTAGCAGGACATAAGAAACCGGTTGTGTCCGGAGAAGTGGCCCGCCAGGCGCTTGCTACTGCCTTAGAAATCAAGAACAGAATTTGGCAGAGGATTTAATGGGAAAGAAAATCTTGATTGTTGCCGGAGAGGCATCCTCAGACCTGCATGCAGCAAATCTGGTCAAAGAAATCAGGGCATTTATGCCCGGGGTAGAGTTTTTTGGCCTGGGCGGTGCTAAAATGGAAAGGCAGGGAGTCAGGCTCTATGCTAATATTGTGGATTTGGCTGTGGTAGGCTTTGTGGAAGTGCTTAAGAATATTAGAAAATTTAAAGCCATATTTAATCAATTGCTTCGAGAGGTAGATAAACTAAATCCCAATCTTGCCATCCTTATTGATTACCCGGGATTTAATCTACGATTGGCAGCCGAACTTAAAAAAAGAAATATCCCCATAGTTTATTACATTAGCCCGCAAGTCTGGGCCTGGGGCAGAAATCGCATAAACCTCATTAAAAGACTTATTAAACGAATGATTGTAATCTTTAAATTTGAAGAGGAACTTTATAAAGGCAAGGGCGTGCCGGTTAGTTTTGTCGGTCATCCATTTTTAGATAATGTCGCCTCTGGTTCAACCCTTAACCTGCCTACCGGCAGAACTACCTTTGCCCTTCTTCCTGGCTCACGGGAGATGGAGGTAAAGCGCCTCCTGCCATTAATGTTAGAGAGTGCTAAAATCATCCGGGAGAAGATTCCTAATAGCCAATTTTTAATCTTGCGTTCGTCTACGGTAGGAGAGGAACTATTCAACCGGATCCTTACCAACTATCAGCTCCCTGTTTATATCTTTAACGATAAAACTTATGAGGGGTTGGCCAGCTCAGACTTTGCCCTGGTTGCTTCGGGAAGCGCAACCCTGGAGAGTGCTATATTAGAGAAACCCTTTGTGATTATCTATAAGGTCTCCTGGCTTAGTTGGCTCTGTCTTCGCGCAGTCATTCAAATTCCCTATATTGGATTGGTAAATATTGTTGCCGGCAGGAGAATAATTGAGGAATTTATTCAATACCAGGCCCGACCAAAAAGAATTGCCAATTATATTATTGAAACCTTGAGCAATCCCCGGAAAATGACCGCTCTTAAAAACGAACTCTCACGAGTAAAATTACTTTTAGGAGAAAAAGGAGCCAGTAAGCGGGCTGCAGGAATCATTGCGGGCTTATCAGCGCAACCCTCCTGAAGTTTATCTGTAGAATTTCCCTCTCAATGCCCCAGGCACGGTCGCCGGCCTTTATTTGCCCTCTTTGAACGCCAGCGCAATTTCCCTCTTCGTTTGCGTCTTCCCATTGTTTTCTCCTTTAATGAGCGCACAATTTACGGAACGAAGTTAACGTAAATTGTATGCGCGAATTGAACCCAGCACTAATTTTTAGCTATGAATTTTAATCAGAAAATTAGTGCTGGGTAAGTTCGGACAAATGACTTATGTTCGCTATCGCTCCATAAGTCATGTCCTCACTTATCTGGCCTTAATTGCCAATACCCGGATAAAATCAGCGCAATCCTCAACCTTATCGGCAACATTCTCCATTGATTCGGTTAGCTGATAGGTAAGCAACAGGATAGGTGCAGATAAACCCGAATGGATGATTGCCTCAATAGTCAGCCGCTTCTGCTCATCAGCCTGCTCCTCTAATTCCTCAACACTAATGCAATCGCTCAGCGCCTTTTTAATGTCATTGTTGACTAGAGAATCTATCGCATCCTTTAACCTCTCAACAGCCACAGTAATAATCTTTGCCGTCTCAACAAACTTACCCAGAATGCTCTCAGGAAGCTTTTTCTCTAAGAAATCAAGGAGCCTACCGGCGCCATTGGCATGGTCAGCAATCGCATCCAGCGATTTGGTAAAGTGCATCAGGTCCTCTCTATCAGGAGGAGCAATCAGTTCCTCGGTAAGGGCATCCATAATCGAGCGCCGAACCAGGTCGGCCTCGTGTTCAGACGCCCTTATCTTCTGAATGTTTTCTTCCTTGCCAACCAGGTCATTGCGCACAAAGCAAGCAATTGCCTGCTGTAGATTGATTACCGTCTCGTAAACCTTATCAACGTGTTTTTTTGCTCGCCCAAGCGCAATCTTCTCCTGTTCTCTGCCTAACCAGCCAAATATATTTCTTGATTCCTGCATAGTTATCCCTCCTTTAATCCAGCCATCATCTCACCAAGACCCTCTGGCAGATGTGCTTTATTTGAACAACAATATTACCTTCATTATTATAAATGAAATAAGGCCGCTCATAAAGGGCGTCAAAGACCAGGCAATGGTCATATCCCTGATTACTCTTTTATTTACTGCCCTTATGCCGCGGGCAAAACCTACGCCGATAACCGCCCCTACCATCGAATGCGATGTGGAAACCGGAATACCTAATTGAGTATAAATCTGGACATTCGCTGCCGAAGCCACCTCGGCAACAAAACCCATTATGGGAAGCATATGTGTAATTCTAAAACCCACTGTCTCAATAACCTTATATCCCCAGGTAGTTACGCCAAATATAATCGCTATACCCCCTATCACTGTTGCCCAGAAAACTGAAAAGATGCCCGAGCCGACCATTACGCCGGTAACATTGGCAACATCATTTGCTCCCCAGGTAAAGGCAAGATAAATACTGCTTAAGATAAGAAGCCAGCGGGTGGTAACCCGCTCATATCTGCGGGGAACAAGACTGAAAAAGATTCTCCTTATAATCGGATAGGAGAGATATGCCAAAAATCCCGAACCAAAAGGGGTCAATATCCAGGATAGGAATATCTCGCCGATTTTCTGCCAATATATCGGAGCAAAAACGGAAAGCCCGGCTCCAGCCACAGCTCCCACCACGGAATGAGATGTAGAAACTGGTATCCTCTTGTGTGTAGCCAGAAGCACCCACATGCCTGCCCCAAAACAGGCAGCCAGGGCAACCAGCATTGATACCTGAGGATCCAGTCTATCCAGGGGCACTACACCCTTTCCAACCGTCTTTATGACCCTTGAGCCAAAAATCAGTGCCCCAAAAAAGGAGAACAGGCAGGTAATAATTATACCTTCTTTAAGGGTCATCCTGCGCGAACCGATATCGGCACCCACGCAGTTTGCTGCATCATTGGCGCCGATATTCCAGCCCATAAAAATACCTGCAGCAATAATTAAAATAGTAATACCAATCATCTACGGATTATTCCCCCATGGCTGCTTTGTCCTTCTCAGACGTGCCTTGTCCGGGAATGTTAATCTCGCCTGCTTTTTGTAAGGCCCACTTGGTAAATACGGGTCCAATCAATTCATAGATAACCGTAGTAGCAACGATAGTGGTAAATATTAGCCCCCCAACCTGGGGAAAATCACTTTTGGCAATCAAGGCGCAGCCCAGAGCCACACCTGCCTGAGGCACAAGCCCAAAACCCAAATATCTTCTTATCGCCTCGGGAGCATTGGCAATAATACTTCCAAAGTGGACTCCCCCCATCTTCCCTATCAGGCGAAATATTAAATAAGCAATACCGATAAGCCCGATATTCCTGAGTAAATGTATCTCCAGGTTAGCCCCTGCCAAGACAAAAAATAAAAGATATAAAGGGGAGTCAACCGTTTTTATAACCTCAAAGAAATTTATATTTATTTTTTTAATATTTGCCAGGCTGGCCCCTAAAAACATACAGGCCAGCAGGACCGAAAAATGCAGAATTAAACTTAGTCCTATAGTAAAAAATATAAAGCCCAGGCTATAAATAAGCGCCTCAGTCGGTGTGCGGATATATTTGGAAAAACGCGAAGCCGCCAGGCTCATAAGCCAGCCCAGAATAAATGCGCCTCCTATATCTAAAATAGACTTTAAGATTATCTTAATTATGAAAAGATGGCTGCTTAAGTGTGCAGTTATTGCCTGGGAAACCGCCAGGGATAAAGCAAAGATGATTAAGCCCCAGGCATCGTCGATTGCTACCACGCCTAAAAGTACATCTGTAAAACTGCCCTTGCTTTTATATTCACGCACAACAATAACTGTGGCTGCCGGCGCGGTAGCTGCGGATATGGCTCCAAATAGTAAGGACAAATAAAGAGGCTGCTTTAATATCAGGAATAATGCCAAGGTTACCATAATCCAGGCTCCGGTTGCCTCAAACAGCGAAATACAGACTGTTGTTCTGCCTATACGGCGGAAATTATCCCGGGAGAAATTCTGACCAATGCTAAAGGCGATTAATCCAAGCACGACATTAGAAATAAACCCTGAAGCAGAAATAAAATCTGAGGATATAAAGTTTCCTAAGGAGGGCCCGATGATAATTCCCAGCAATAGATAAGCCGTTACGGAAGGAAATTTTATCTTATTTATTAAGCGGGCAGCGATAAGCCCGAACAGTAAAATAAAACCGAGACTAAAAATTGCATTCATATTTATTTAATTACGCCCTTTTCCCGGAAAAGGGCAAGCAGAATATCGAACGTCCCAATCACACCCACAAGTTTATTTTCTGAATCCACGACCGGAAGTTGCTCGTTTTGATGAAGCTGCATAAGCCGGTAGGCTTCCTCAATGGAAGAATCCTGATTTATGGTTACGAATTTTGTCTGCATGATGTCATCGACCAAACAAAGCTGGCCAATCTCGGGAGTAACGTCAATATCAAAGATATCCAAATGGTGCTCATCGACAAAGGGTACGGTCTTTAAGATGTCCTGGCTGGATGTGCGGAATGCCTCGATAATCCCCTGGAAGGAAACCACGCCGATTAAGGTATTGTGCCCGTCAACAACAGGCACAAGCGGAAAGCTATGAAAGTGACAAAAAAGCTCGATTAATTCTGCTAAAGATGTTGAGCGGCTAACAGCAATTATCTTCTGGTTCATTACGTTAGAAACCTTCATCTTTAAACTCCTTATTTTTTCAAGATACCTCCTTGTCTAAAGGCTAATCCTCGGACAAGGTTATTCTAACTTTAACAGATTAGAGATGAATTTACCTGCCCAGCGATAGATATTATTCTCCTCCAGGGACTGCTGCATCTTTTCCATGCGCTCTTCTTTCTCTTTACTGGACATTTCAATTGCGTATTTTATTGCATCGGCAAATCCGTCGGGGTCATAGGGATTAACCAGGATTGCCTCTTTGGGAAATTCCCGCGAAGCCCCGGTAAAGTGACTCAAAATGAGTGCGCCCTTTCTCTGGACATTAGCAGCGATGAATTCCTTAGCTACCAGATTCATTCCGTCGTGAAGGGAACTTACCAAACACATATCGGCAGCTCGATAAAAGGCAAGGTGAGAGGCATAATCCAGGCGAACGTTCTTTATTACCACCGGATACCAATAACCCTTACCGTACTTCCAGTTAACCTCTTCGGCCAGAGACTGAACATTATCGATAAGCTGTTTGTAAGACTTTATGTGAATGCGTGATAGAGCACCAAACTGCATGAATACAAATTTGCCTTGATATTGAGGGTATTTCTCCAGGAAGCGGTCGATTGCCTTTATTCGCTCAATAATGCCTTTGGTATAATCAACGCGGTCAACACCTAAGGCTAAGATTTCATAGGGAGGATCAATCGTATCGGGAATATTCTGCAGTGCCTGCTCAACCTCCGGGGAATGTGCCTGGCGGGATATGTCCTGATAATCCACGCTTATGGGAAACGGCCGTACCAGTGTTTTATGGCCCTGATACGTTACGCTTAAATCCTCCCAATCCACCTTTGCCTCTAACTCAGCTTCAATTGTAGATAGAAAATTATGGCAATGATAGCGAATGTGAAAACCGAGCAGGTCATTGCCTAATAAACCTTCGAGAATCTCCTTTTTCTGAGGGCAGATTCTAAAAACCTCGGGGTTCGGCCAGGGGATATGCCAGAAAAGAGAAATAACTGCATCGGGCTTTTTCTCTTTAATATACCTTGCTGCCAAGGTAAGGTGATAATCCTGAAGCCAGATAAAACATTTTTCACTGGTTATCTCCTCTAATATATTCTCGGCAAAACGCTCATTTACCTTTTTATAATACTCCCAATCATCCGCGCTAAAAACAGGTTTCTCATAGGTGATATGGGAGAGTGGCCAGAGGGCCTGGTTAGCATAGCCATAATAAAAGCCGTTTTCCTCTTCTTTGGTAAGCCACACCCTCTTTAAGGTATAAGAAGGATTTTCCGGAGGAACCTGAATTTTATTATGAGCATCTACCACATCCCGGTCGGCATCACCGCTGCCGCTGGCTATCCACATTCCGCCCGAAGCCTGCATAACCGGGTCAAGAGCAATAACCAAACCACTGACTGCCTTGACGCATTTAATCTTCTTTCCCGAATATTCATGGATATACGGCTCTCGGTTTGAGGCAATAATAAAGCGGTAATCCCTCATTCTGTCCCTTATTGCCTCCTGTAAACTCTTCTTAGTCCACATAATTATCTCCTTTGTCGTTCGCTTTCGCTTAACACCCCAAAAGAGGCTTATTGCCTCTCGGGCCACTTCGCTCCTCGCCCCGTAGCGTAACTCCTGCCTGCCGGCAGGCAGGAAAGTGAGTGATTCATTGAGGGGAAAATCTTTCTCGCCTCATCCTCTCGCCTTTTGGTTCTTCCGCCTATTTAAATTTTATCTTGCGGAAGAACCTTTGTTTTTGAAAATAATTTCTTTAAAAAATAAAATCGCCTCTTATTAATCAAAGTGCGCTTGATTGCATCGATATCTCTTAGAGTTGCCAATTCTCCCTGTTGTATACAAAATGAACCCTGAGAAAAGTCCGACCAGTTAAGATCGATAATTTCCGGCCTGATAATCCAATCACAATATCTTAAGTTCAATTTATTTAAATAGCTGGATTTAATCCACTCTGCCTGAAACATCACATCCAGGCCGGTCAGGAGTTCCCTTTTTGAATAGCTGGGTGTTAAATCTACTCCGATAACAAAATCCGCCCCCAGAATACGCGCCTGCCTCCCCGGGACTAAAGACAAAATCCCCCCGTCAGCCAATAATTGAGTACCATATTTCAGGGGAGCAAATACGCCGGGGATTGAAGAGGAGGCAAGGATTGCTTCTAAGAGCCTACCCCTTTGAATAATAACACTGGAGGCGGTACTTAAATCAACTGCCACGCAAGCAAAGGGAATCTGCGTATCGGAAAATTTCTGATTATCAAACAGCTCCTCAAGTAGTTCGGCTATCGGCTCTGTGCGAATAAGCCACCTCTTCGCTACCTGTAAATTCCAAAGATACAGATTTTTGATTTTGCTCAGGAGTTTCTGAATAATAAATTTCCGTTGATTCTCTTCTGAGGCCTGAGCAAAGAAGGATTCCAATTTTTTAACCGCAGGAGAGTTTATCATTTCTAAAATCCTCTGCTCTATTACATTCGCATCGGGTTTTAAGCAGAAACAAGCCCCGATGATTGCGCCCATGCTTGTTCCCACAACCAAATCAATAGGAATTGAATGTGAATTCAGTACCTTTAATATGCCTATATGGGCTAATCCCCTTACGCCGCCGCCGCCCAAAGCCAAAGCAACCTTAAATCTCTTTTTTATCTGCATGTCAATATTCTCGATACCGGATATCCGTTACCCGATATTCTAAGAAGTT
>CAZPQS010000045.1:0-8466 GCA_964588765.1 uncultured Planctomycetales bacterium
GTGTCTGTGTCTGTGCCGAGATGGTAACAATAAACAGTAATAATTTCGGTAGGGGACGCATTATCCTGCCTTATTTGCTCCCAAATCATCTTATAGAGAAATCTGTCTTGCGGTTGTTTGGGGTCATAGATTCTGAATTCAACGCTTCTCTCTTTGCCGTCAGAGTCAAATTCCGTATTGATTCCGTATTCGAGCTTTTCATACTCATACACAGGTATATCAATCTCCTTAACTTCATATCCGTCGTCGTTAACGCTGAATAAATCTCCGTATGGCAGGGTTATAACGCCATTGCTCTCGTCATATTTAATGACAGTGTCATTAGGAAGAGCCTGGTCGCCTACGGAGCTTATAGGATAAGAATTATATTCCTGGGTTTTATACGTAATGCCTTCGTAACTAAGCTGTCTAACGCTGTTTAATATCCGGCCGGAAGAATCCCTGACGGTAATACCGGTAAAATTCCTGTTTAATGCATCCAGGCCTTCTTCTACGATGATTCTCTCTACGCTATCGGGAATCACAAAAGCGGGGATTGTGTCATTAAGAATCCGGGATAATTCTTCCTGGCTGACTGTACTGACCGCAGCTATGTTCCGGCCATTTTCTTCGCTAAGAGTAATTTCTTTAAAGCTGCCCTCTTGTTGTGAATCATGGATATAATAAGTAAAATAAGAATAAGGATTCTCTTCATAGCTCAATTGATACCAGCTTTCTGCTTCATCTATCCAGTATATATTAGTCAGTTGAGTGCCAAAGCCGGTAGTCCTGGCCTGAGTAAGCAATCTGGTGGAAGGGTCATAATCTTCCTGCGTAACGGAATTGTCCTCCTCTTGCATTATCAATCTGTGCCTGAAATCAAACTCTGTATTCTGATCATTAACCGCAAAGCTCACTGTCTTTATATCCCCGGCATCTGTGTATTCAACAGTTACTATATTGGTTATTATATTGTTTTCATCTCTGGTGCAATAGGATGTCGAAAGGCTCTTTTCCGCATAGGCCTTCTCTAACCTTTCGCCCCCCTCTTTATTTAAGGCTTCTATAACGGTATCAATAACATTGTAAGAGTCTCCGACGGAGTCCTTCAATGCGTCTGCTATCTCAAATATCTTGCTATATGCATCCCTATTGAATTCCCCTGCTGCAAAAGGAGCCGCTTTCATCTCATAGGCAGGTTCACTGAGCAGCTTAATCAGCGCCTCTATTGTCGCAAGCTCCCGGAGCTCTTTCTCGGTAAAGTTAATCCTGATAAATTCCTTAGTAGCATCTTCCTGGCCTTCGGGGGTAAGAAAGACTTTTCCATTATCCAGGCTAAGGGTTCCGCTTTGCGGGAAGATGTCTCTATATTCTTCTTTATATTCCTCTTGAGATAAGGAGTATTTCCAGAAAATATACGGATTCGACATATCAGGGCTGGTAGATTTATATCCTTCGATTAGAATGCCGCCCTCAGTCTGGTTATGCTTAAAGTAAAAAGCAACCCCTGTTTTTTGTGGCCTTATCGTAGATATCTCTGTCAACTTAAGTTCATTCAATTCTTCATCGCTGATGTCCTTAGCGAGTTGAGCAGTATCATAATCACACTCGCCTGCAGGAGGATTATAATAAGTAACATTGTTGGAATTAGACCAAATTTCACCGGTGGAGGGCTGCTTAAAGAAAACTCTCGAGTCTTCCATATCCGGATTGAGGGATTCCTCTATCCTGGTTAAGGCGCCGCCGGAAGTCGCAGCCTCGCGGAAGTAAAGGGCAATCTCTTTGCTCCTTAACTCATCGATAGACAGGCTCTTCAGCTCTTCTTCGCTGATATAATCCTGAAGCTGGGCGCTATCCCAAACATTTCCGCTATGCGGCGAAGGCCTATAATAGGTTTTACCATCGGAAATAGACCAGGATTCATTGGTTGCGGAATACGTATAATAAACGTTAGCTTGTTCTGCGTCGGAAAGATTTTGCTCGGTAACTTTAGCTATGCCATTAGCAAAATCCTCGTAGAAAAATTCTCCCTGAGTGCCGTCTATATCGATATAGGAGATTACCCGCCAATTTGTACCGTTATATTCAAGCACCTCGCTGCGTACCACTACCCCATTCTCAACAATAGTATTCAATAGCAAAGTCCCCGGAAGCACCTGCTCAACGCGTCCCGTCCTGCCTTCAACTTTACCTTCTACTATAATCGCCGTATTCCTGGCCGGGTTCTTTTGTTCATGAATTATCTGGATTGTTCCTTCTTCTATAATTATGCCGAAAGAGCTCCTGGTACCCCTGGTACCTCCTATCTCCATTGTCACCCTTACTTCTATTGTGCCGTCATCCCAAAGATATGCCGTACCCGAAATCCTCTGCTGTATTCTATAGTCGTTTATTTTTACCGGACTCAATAATGCTGTCCTGCCCGTGGCGAGTTCAACAGCAGAAATCTCTTTATAGCCCTGCTCATCAAAGGTATAGCGAATACGCAAGCCGTCCCGCTCATAAAACCTATTTTCATAATACGCAGGATAAGCCCCTTGAGTAGATAAAACAAATATCATATACCTCATTGCTTCCTGCCTGGTCATTCCTTCGGTTTGCTCAATCCAGTCTTTTGTTGCCAGGTTACTAAACTGCAGATATTTTCCTATGGTTACTATAAAATCCCTATCTGCCGGTCCATTTAAATCAATTGTCTGCAGCGAGTCAAGAACTTCATAATATACCTCTTCTGCCGCAGCAGGATCATCCCGGACTTTTGCGCTCCATTTGTAAAGGGCATCCCTGTCTATATCGTTATACAATCCGGACCGGACAAGAGAATACAGGGATTGTAAAATAGTCATAACCTCATAGCTGCTAATACCTACTTCCTCATTGACTTGAGGTAATTCAATCTGATAAGGCTTAGTTCTAACCGGCTCTATATCTTCAATATTCAGCAGCGCCTGTTCAAGCGCAGGAGCTTTAACCAGCGAATTGGGCAGGAAGATTTTATCTTCGCTCGTCCCGCTCCAGCCCCAGCTTATGCCTTGCTCAATAATCTGCTCTCCCATTACAAGAGGAACGCCGGGTATGGTATCGTAACGGGTGTCTAAGAAGAACTCATTTTTGCCTTGAATTACAAAATCAGCCGGGTCAAGCTCAATTGCCTCATTTTCTCTAATCAGCCTCACCCTTACTAATTCAACTCCCTCGGTCCCGCCTGGAAAACTTGCGCCAATGGCACAGATGCGGCTGAAATCCCAGAATTCACTGACATCCTTGGGCTCACGTTTAGGATTAAAAGTAATAGGCTCTCCGCTTACAATTTCCTTGCGGGAAGAATAGACATTCTTCCAGTTGTCGTTCTTGTACCAGAGCTGTACATCCTCTCCCTCTGCGCCCTCAAAGGTAAACTCTAGGGTATAGCCGGTTAAATCTATGCTTGACGATTGCCTGAAAAACGCCTCTACAATGATATCCCTGGCCTCTTCTGGCGATTTGCCGTTTGATATTAAACCTTGCCATAACTCAAGCAATGAATCAAGCTCATCCCCTTCAGGCATATCTTTACTTAACTCATTTGCCTTCATAAGCAGCCGATATGCATAGTAAAAGCTAGGATCGTTATTAGCCTGCAAATATGAAACTAATCCCCGTAAGCTGCTACGATACATTTCTAAATCCTCTGCTGTAAGGGGATTCCTGTTTAAGAATACCGGGAAGAGATATTCTCTAAGATAGACCTCTAATTCTTTCTCGGAAGTCAGGACAAGCGCATCATCAACCGGCCTTATCAGGCCATCTGTGGTCTGCATCTTATACGCCTGCTCTGCTGCTGACCACCAAATATGTACTCTTTCTTCAAGCTCAGCTATCTTATCAAGGCCGGACTGGGCCCGGGAATTATCGGAGTCTTGAGCCAAAGCCTGCTCAAAAACCTGCCTTGCTTCGTCCCAGCCCTTCTGACCAAGCAATGTTTCGCCCTGGGCAACGAGCGCATCTATGGCTATTCCGTCTTCTGCCTGACGCAGGCCCTCCTGAATATATGTGTTGTTCGGCTGTGACGCTAAAGCCTCTGCAAAAGCCAACTTTGCATTATTCCAGTCGCCCTGGCTAAGGAATGAGTACCCTTCGGCAACCAGCGCTTTTATAGCCTCAGTCCTGGCTATTTTTTCTTCTCTAACCAGGTCATTTTCTATTCTATCTCTGGCAATCTCTGCCCAATGGCGCAAATATTCATCTTCTGCCTCAGAAAGTACCCGGTCAATAATAGAAATTATTTCTTTATCTTGCGCTATCCCCATTGGCTGCAAGCTTAAGACATGAACGGCGATAACCCTGATAGAGTTATCTTCGTCTTTATTAAGGAATATTTCTTTCAGGGCTTCGGCAATCCTCTCGTCTTCTAATCCGCCTAAGACCTTAATAGCGTAATAGCGCACGAATCCGTTTCTTTCTTTATCAGTTGCTACAGTTATAATCAAATCTGTGATTTGTTTATCATTTATTGCAGTATGATACCTTAAGGACCAGATAGCAGCGAGCTGGACATTAACATCCTTATCATTGAGTGCTTGCTTGAAGGTATCCTGAACTGTCTTTATATGAGAATATTTTCTTAATTCGATAATGGCTTCGCGGCGCTCGCCGGCATCTTCACTCTGAAGCTGCTCAAATAAACCCCGGATTTCAGCCAATACGCCGGCCTGCAAAACCGCTCCTATCTTATCCAGAAGTTCGCTTATTTCGGCTAACTTTTCTCTTCCTAAATATTCTACATCCCGCGCCTGGATTTTATCTTCCGGCTGGTTATAAACAATATGGTTGATTTCGTGGTTCATTACCAAGGCAAGGAGTTCTTCGCAGGCAGGGTCGATTAATCGTTCATTAATCTTAATAATGGCGGTGCGGCCGGTAATACTATAGTTGGCATTGCCTAAGACAGGGCCTGTTACAATCTGTAAGGTCAGGGTATAATCGCTTAAAGCAGACTGCTGGTCAGGAGTAAGGCTGTCGAACTTCCACTTAAAGGACCTCTGCAGCATCTCTCTCATCTGGGCATTCAGGATAGCTTCCAGGTCAACCATAGAGACAGTATTTTCTTTTATGGATATTTCTACTGAGCCCAACACTTCTTCGGCCGGCGCATCCCTTAAGGTGGCCGGGAAGTTATGAGAAGTAACGGTTCTATCAATCAGCCTGACCTCAGTAATCTTAATTCCCTCTGTACCTCCGGATATCTTTGCTCCTATGGCATAGATATGGGTAAAGTCATTGAATTCGTTAACGCCGCGGCCGTCTTTTACAGGGTTGTAGCGGAGGGCCTGGCCGCTGGTAATATCAAAGAGCTGGCTATATACATTATTCCAGTTCTGATTCTTATAATACAATTGCACCCGCTTGCCGTCTCCGGATTCAAAGGTAAATTCTAAATCATATTTACTCAGGTTGACTCCATCTGTTGCGGGTAAGCCGGGTATAGCGCCGTAACGAGTGTCTAAGAAGAATTCGTTGCCATTTTGAACAATAAACGCTCCTGGATTGATTTTTATCCCGCTTCCGGCCGGAGGCGCAACTTCGGGCGCAGGCTCTTCCGGAGTCGGTTCGGGTATAATAGTTGTTGTTTTGTCTGACGCAGCCCATTCCTGAAGTTTATCCACCATTGCCTCAGAAGTTTTATCGTCCCTAGCTCCCATAAGCGGCATCCACATCCAGATTAGCCCGCCTGAAACAGATTTGCCTGCCTCCCATTGGCTATAGAGGCTGTTTAAGTAAGCGGCAGGCTCAACATTTCTGCCTTCATCCCTGCTGGGATACTCTTCTAATAACCAGGGCTTGTCCGCAGGAAGCTGATTGACATAATTATCAAGGGAACCCATCCAGGCATAGTGATGAAGGGCAATATAATCCAATTTATCTTCAATTCCGCTAAGCACGCTAAAGTGCTTTGCCGATACGCCTGCGGTAACAAATTTATCCGGCGCAATGGACTTTATAGTATCATAGGCCTCATTAAAATAATCGTTTATATCGGCGATGGGGATGGCCTTATTGGGCCTTTCTCCGCTAACATACTCCCATCCGCCGCCATCATTTTGGCTAATAATCCATTCAAACTCATTACCCAAATCAAATCCCCAAAGGCTGGAGTAAGCCTTAGAGTCAGCGCTGATATCTCTCAACAATTTACCTAAGAAATCCTGAGTTATACCTTGTCTGGTAGCGTCATTAGTCAATGCGTCTGGATGCCGCGCAGCCAGCAAGAAATCAGCCAGGACAAATTCCACCATCACATCGCTATCTTTTGCCCACTCTAAGAAGGCAATAACATCATCCCGGATATTCGCATAGTTACTATTGCCTTTGAAGTAATTAACCCCTGAATCCAGGAGGCCCACGCGCACAAGCGTAGTTATATCCTGGGAAACATTATCTATTTCTGCCAACTCTGCCTTCACTTCTTCGGAATAATTGGTTACCCGTTTATAACCTCCGAAGTTATTATCGTAATCCAGGACTCTCCAGTTCGCCCCCAATATAAAGGCCCTTTCGCCGTCCTGATAGAATCCGCCAGAACGCACCTCAAACTCAGCTCCTTCTGCCGGCGTTGGTGTTTCGACCGGGGTTTCATCCGGAGTCTGGGCCGGGGTTCCATCTGAAATAGTTTTATCCGAAGCAGTTACAGGCTCAGTCTCTGCTTTAGAATCTGCTTCAGGAAGCGAGGTTACAGGCTTCTCCGCAGTTAAATCAGGTTCTGTTTCTTTAGGAGTTGACGGTTCAGGCGAACAGCCAAGCGGCAATAAAGCTACCGGTATACTCAGTATATCCCAGACATTGAATACATCTCTTGGCTCAGCAACCCCGGCAAAGAAGTTGTAAATTGCAGAATGAGAAGTTAATTCCGGATTAAGCACTCGTTCAATCGGCTCTCTTATCTCGGAGCTTAATAAGTTCAAAATCTGCTCAGAAATACCTTTTTCATGCTGGTCTAATTGCGATAACGCATCGGCAGTGACCTTAGCATCGAATTCTCCTGCCTGGTTAGCCGTCTGAATATCATTAACCACAAAGGCTATCAATTGTACATACGGATTATCCATCTCCTCTAAGACTTCCTGCCCGGTAACTTCACTCAATTCGGCATAATCTAATATCTTTGAAGCTGCCTGAGGGTTACTAATTAATAATGCGGCAGCAATATCCTGCGGCGTCTGAAGCCTTCCGTTTTCCTTCTCCTGGCAGATATACATCGCTACCTGTATCTGATTAATCAAATCATTTGCGGAAACTAACGCTTCTGTATCTCCAATACTGCTATTATTCAGCTCATCCAAAAGGCTGTCTATTGATTTTTCCGCCTCTATTTTATTTAATCGCTTTGTTTCATTTCTTAAATGATAAATATTATCCAAATCCTTGGTGGTAGCATAATCCGGGCTGTCAAATAAAGGATTATGAGAAGATATGAAATTAAACAAATCTCTGTGAGGATTAAATCCCGTAGCTCCTTCCAACTTTGCCCCTGCGCCATCGAGAATAGCCTTGCCAATACCTTCTCTTCCGTTAGCGCCATATACAAACTCCTCCATAAATCTAACCGTATCGCCGATAAGAGGCCAGCTAGCGGTATAATTAAGCGCCATCTGTATCTCCGGGCCAACAAACATCATGGCAACAGTGCCTTCGCCGAGCATCCGCAATGATTTCCCTAACGCTAACGGTTTGCTGTATCCTTCTTTCTTGCGTTTACTAGTCCATGTCCTCCATAACTCAGGTATGTCTAAAACCAGGATAATAATGAAACTCGAAATAACCAGGCTAAGCGTAATCGAGAAAGGTTCACTTAATGAAGGAAGCGGCAAGCTGAGGAATGAGGTATTGAGAACGCCTTTTATGCCTACCGGCAAAAGACCCAGGCCATAAGAGGCAACATACGTAGAAACCATAGAAATAAGTAATCTCTGGGTAACTAAAGAGAAGAAGGCCGCGGCCAGAATAAAGAAAGCAATAGGTAGAATCAGTACCGCCTTCTCGGCGGGGCTATTTGTTTTATTCAAACGGGTTCTTAAAGAAACAATTTGCTCATTAGAGAACTTAATGATGAACTGCAAGGATATAATGTCTTTTAAAGAGGAGACGGCGTTTCTGGACAAACCTGCCTTTTCATTATTATCTAATTCCTCTTTTGTTTCTTTTATTATTACTGTTAGCGTTCCTATTGTCTTTTGAGCTTCTTCTTCCTTTCTGGGGATTCTTAAAGAAGTGGCATTAAAGGCCAAAGCCAAAGGCAGAAGAAGATGTTTTAAGAAAAACCTATAAAGAATGGTTAGCGTTACAATATCCAAAGCCCAACCCAAAACTTTTAAAGGTAAACTACCGGCTCGTGTGCGCGCTAAATACCTTATAGGAAGACCTATCAGAGGAATGCTAGCAATCAGCTTTAGAAGTGATAACGAATCAATTTGGCTTGCTGCGTTTATATTATTTATCTTAGGGATAAGA
>CAZPQS010000046.1:0-8444 GCA_964588765.1 uncultured Planctomycetales bacterium
CTCAGAGCAGGTAAAGGAATTCCTTGCTAAATTAGAGCCTTTTGGAATTCATGAGCTGATGCGCACCGGCAGGGTGGCAATAGCGTAGTTTAGTAACCAGTAACTCGTAACTAGTAATTAGTAATTAAAAATTGTTAAGAGCAGGAGGCAAGATGGCCAAGATATATTATGACCAGGATGCGGATTTAAATTTACTAAAGAATAAGACAGTAGCAATCATTGGCTATGGAATACAGGGCAGGGGGCAGGGATTGTGCTTAAGGGATAGCGGTATAAACGTAATTGTTTCCGAATTGGAAGGTACGGCAAATTTCCGGCAGGCACAGGATGACGGGTTTAATCCTGTTTCCGCCCAACAGGCAGCGGGCCTGGCCGATATTATTCAAATCCTGACTCAGGACCATGTTCAGGCAAAGGTTTATAAAGAGAATATTAAACCAAACTTAAAAAAGGGTAAAGCGCTTTGTTTCTCGCACGGATTTAATATCAGATTTAAACAGATAAAACCACCCAAGAAGGTTGATGTATTTATGGTTGCGCCAAAGGGTCCGGGTGCTTTGGTGAGAAAGATGTATGAAGAAGGCAAGGGCGTTCCCTGTTTGCTGGCGGTTTTTCAGGATGCCAGCGGCCAGGCAAAGCAGTTAGGTTTGGCATATGCTAAGGCTATCGGCGGAACGCGCGCAGGAGTAATCGAAACCACATTCGAGGAGGAGACCGAAACCGATTTATTCGGCGAGCAGGCAGTTCTCTGCGGAGGCGTTAGTGAATTAATCAGGGCAGGGTTTGACACATTGATTGAGGCAGGATATCAGCCCGAGCTTGCCTATTTTGAGGTCCTTCATGAGTTAAAGCTGATTACGGATTTAATTCAGGAGGTGGGTATCAGCGGTATGCGCAGGAGGGTTTCCAATACCGCCTGTTACGGAGACCTTACGCGCGGACCAAAGATTATTACCGAGAAGACCCGGCGCACGATGCAGAAGATTCTTAAGGATGTAAAGTCAGGGAAGTTTGCCAGGGAGTGGATTAAGGAAAACGAAAATGGCCGCCCCGTGTTTAATGAACTGCTTAAGAAGGGCGACGAGCATAAAATAGAACAAGTGGGTAAGCAACTGCGGGAAATGATGCCCTGGATGAAAAAGCAGTAGATAGGGTTAGGGAAAGATAAAATATGGAGAGGGTTATAATATTCGATACGACTTTAAGAGACGGTGAACAGGCCCCGGGCGCCTCTTTAAATCAAAGGGAAAAATTAGAGATTGCATCTGCCTTAGCTGATTTGGGAGTGGATGTTATTGAGGCAGGTTTTCCCATATCCAGTCAGGGAGACCTGGAATCAGTTAAGCAGATAGCCAAGTTAATAAAGGGTCCGGTTATCTGCGGCCTTGCCCGCGCAATAAAACAAGATATAGACGCAGCCAATGAGGCAGTAAGGCAGGCAAGACATCCACGAATCCATGTATTCCTGGCAACCTCCAAGATTCATATGCAATATAAATTAAAGAAGGCAGAGGAGGAGATATTAAGGTTAGCTGTAGAGGCGGTAAGATACGCCAAGAAATATTGCAGTGATATAGAGTTTTCTCCGGAGGATGCGTCGCGCAGCGAAAGGCGGTTTCTTTTTAAGGTAGTTGAGGCGGTAATAAAAGAGGGCGCAACGGTTGTCAATATACCCGATACGGTAGGCTATACAGAGCCGGTGGAATTCGGGAGTTTAATTAAGGCAATCAAAGAAAATGTCTCCAATATCAATAAGGCGGTCATCTCCGTACATTGCCATAATGATTTGGGCCTGGCAGTCGCCAACTCTTTAGAGGCAATAAAGAACGGCGCACGCCAGGTGGAATGCACTATCAATGGCATAGGCGAGCGCGCGGGAAACGCCTCGATGGAGGAGATTGTTATGGCGCTCAGAACCCGTCGGGATATCTTTGCCGATGTGGATACCGGGATTAAGACCGCAGGTATCTATAAGATTTCCCGCCTGGTTAGTAAATTAACCGGCTTTGTGGTTGCGCCCAATAAAGCGATTGTAGGCGGCAATGCCTTTCGTCATGAATCGGGAATTCATCAGGACGGAATCTTAAAGGAGCGTACCACTTACGAGATTATTAAGCCCGAAGACGTCGGCTTTACCGGTTTAGGTATCGTATTGGGCAAGCATTCGGGAAGGCACGCCCTAAACGAGAGAATCAAGGAGCTGGGTTTTAATCTTACCCAGGAACAACTTAACAAGGTTAACGTGCGTTTCAAGCAGCTGGCAGACAAGAAGAAGACCGTTTTCGACGAGGATTTGATTTCTATAATGGAAGATGAAATCAAACTGGTTAAGCCCCTCTGGAAATTGGATAGTTTTCAAATAACTTCGGGAACAAAGATTACGCCAATAGCAACAGTAAATTTAAAACACCGTAATAAATGCCTATCTGCGAAATCTTCCGGAGACGGGCCTGTGGACGCTTGTTTTAAGGCCATCGATAAGATTACCGGCATCAAGGGAGAGCTTCGGGATTACCGTATCGAGGCAGTGACTAAGGGAAAGGATGCCCTGGGCGAGGTAAGCCTAAAGCTTAAGGCCAAGGATAAGGTGGTCACTGCGCGGGGCTCAAGCACTGATATCATTGAAGCGTCGGTCAGAGCCTACGTTAATGCTCTCAATAAAATAGAAAGCCTCTAAATCCATCCTAATGGCTGGAAATTCAAACCTCAAAATCTTTGGTTTAATCGGATATCCCGTCAAACACAGCTTCTCTCCGGCAATGCACAACGCGGCATTTCAATTCCGCCACATCAATGCAGAGTACAAATTATTTGAAAAAAAACCGGAGGAATTGAAAACCTTCCTCCATTCCTTATCCGAACAAAATATTTATGGTTTGAATGTGACCGTGCCTTACAAGGAAAAGGTATTAAAATTCTTAGATTATCTGTCAATTGATGCCAAGGCCATAGGCGCGGTAAATACAATAGTGAGAGAAGATAATAAATTAAAGGGATTTAATACAGATATAGATGGATTTTTATATGATTTAGTAAACAGGAACCGTTTCGGTGTTTCCAATAAGAGAGTGGCGCTGTTGGGGGCAGGCGGGGCTGCGCGAGCTGTCTCCTATGCATTGGTTAAATCCAGGGCTAAGGGAATAACCGTTTTTGATATTGATAAAAATAAGTCAGAAGGTGTCGCTGCGATGATAAGGGATTTATCTCCTAAATTTAAGATATACGTCGTTAATAGCATTGAAGAATTGGATATCCCGAATAAAGATGTGCTGATTAATGCTACACCGGTTGGATTAAACGATACAGACCCCTGTTTAGTCAGCGAGGGTACGTTACATAAAGGATTATTTGTTTATGACCTTATCTATAATCCACCGGAGACAAAATTATTGGCTCTGGCAAAGAAGATAGGCGCAAGGACTTCAAACGGATTAGGGATGCTTTATTGCCAGGGCGCGCGGGCTTTTCAGCATTTTACGGGCGTCCGCTTTAACGCGGTCATGGGCATAATGCGCCAGGCCTTACAGGAAGAATTAGACAAATGCCGGAAATAATAATTAGGATATTCGTTTTTCTGTTCGGCTCTATTATAGGCAGCTTTCTAAACGTCTGCATCTATCGGCTTCCTCTGGGGCAATCGGTAATCAAACCCCGCTCTTATTGTCCGCATTGCAATAAGTCGATTCCCTGGCATGATAACATTCCCTTCATCAGCTATCTTATCTTAAGAGGGAGGTGCCGCTATTGTAAACAGGGAATCTCCTTTCGTTATTTTCTGGTAGAATTTATTACAGCCGGTGTTTTTCTAATCTTTTATCTGCGCTGCGGCTTAAGTTTTTATTTTATGTTTTATGTCCTGTTTGTCTGCTTATTGATAATCGCTACCTTTGTGGATATTGCTCATCGTATCATTCCTAATGAGGTATCGCTGGGCGGTATAGCTGCCGGTTTTCTCTTGAGCGGCTTTAGGGGGCTAAACCTTTCCCCCTTTAGCTTTAACTACCGGCCCATCTTGGATTCTTTACTCGGCATTATCATTGGCGGCGGGATTATTTATCTTATCGGTAAAGCCTTTGACCTGGTCTATTTCAAACTCCTTAAAAAGGGTCCGATCGATGGGGAGACTGAATCAATGGGCGGAGGGGATGTGTTATTGCTGGCGATGATCGGCGCATTCCTGGGGTATAAAACCGTAATATTGGTCTTTTTCCTGGCCCCCCTGTTTGGAGTAATTGCCGGCATAATAAATCTTATTGTAAGAAAGCAACACATTATACCCTACGGGCCGTTCTTATCTCTGGCAGCTTTTATTAGCCTGTTCTGGGCAGATACAATCTTGAGGTTTATTTTCTTTAGATGAAGTTTGAGGCTGCGGAGTTTCATTTATCCAAGAAGGTAGGAAAGGCAATCACCGATTACCGGATGCTTTCCGAGGGCGACCGCATTGCCGTGGGAGTCTCCGGGGGCAAGGATAGCTTGAGTCTTCTGCATATCCTGCGCAGCCGTCAAGCGTTCTGCCCGGTAAAATATCATCTGGTTGCAGTGCACATTGACTTAGGGTATCCCTCTGAGGTTAAAAAAAGGCTCAGGGCTTATTTTAAGAAATCCGGTTATGAATATGCGATAAAGAAGCTCAATATACCCTCCAAGGGTAAAACCTGTTTCTGGTGTTCCTGGAACAGAAGGAAGATGCTGTTTGAGACTGCCGGAGAATTTAAATGCAATAAGGTTGCACTGGGTCATAATCTGGACGATATTGTCCAGACAATCTTGTTAAACCTGTTCTTTAACAGTGAGATTTCGGCGATGTCGCCCAAGCAGGAATTATTTAGTGGGCAGTTAACGGTTATCCGCCCTCTGGCTTATGTCCAGGAGCAGGAGATTGTTCGTTTTGCTCAAGCAGGAAGGCTGCCCTACTATAAATCCAAGTGCTTGAATTCACAAACCTCTAATCGCAGAAGGATTGCCGAGATGATAAGAGAGCTGCAGATGGTATGCCCCAACGTCAAGACTAATATCTTCAGAAGCATAAAAAGGATAAAGAAGGAATATCTATTATAGAAATTTAGGGATACGCTTTGAGCCAACCGGGGGACACCCTCTGAGCCGAATACAAGGTTGTCCCCATGAGGATTGAGGGGGTGATTGTATGGCAGGGATTTTGATTATTTATTATTCTCGCACAGGTAATACTAAGAAGATGGCTGAAGAGATTGCTAAGGGCGCTAACAAAGAAAAGATTGTCGTTGATTTAAAAGGTATCGAGCAAGTAAAGGCGGATGATTTATTAAAGTATGACGGTATAATTATCGGTTCGCCCACTTATTACGGCACAATGGCGGCTCAGATAAAGAAGCTCCTGGACGATTCAGTAAAGTTTCACGGGAAATTAGAAGGCAAGGTGGGTGCGGCATTCGCCTCCAGCGCCAACGTGGGAGGCGGAAACGAGACCACGATATTAGATGTCCTGAATGCCCTGCTTATCCATGGGATGATTATCCAGGGAGATTCTCAGGGCGACCATTACGGGCCTGTGGCAATCGGTGCTCCCGATGCGCGGGCAATCAGGCAATGCCAGCGCCTTGGTGAGCGAACCGCCGGATTGGTAAAACGCTTACGCGGTTAAATTATGAACATCGTTATCTTGATTACCTGCGCTAATAAAAGAGAAGCGAAGAGAATCGCCGGAAGTTTGGTAGAGCATAAGCTGGTTGCCTGCGTAAATATCGTTGATAAGATAAAGTCTATATTCTGGTGGCAGAAGAGAATTGATTCTGCCGGTGAGGTATTGTTGATTGCCAAGTCAAAGAAATCGCTGATGCAAAAGGTCATAAGGCAGATTAAATCCCTGCATAGCTATCAGGTCCCGGAGATTATTGCCTTGCCAATCGTGACCGGCAATAAGGATTATATAAACTGGATTAATGAGTCTATCCGGCAATCCCCTTGATTTTCTTTGGGCATTTTTTGGCGGAGTTCTGATAAGCTTTACTCCTTGCATCTATCCGCTGTTACCCATAACCATTGCTTACATCGGAGGCAATAGCGCCTCTAAGATAAAGGGCTTCGCCTTAAGCCTGGCCTATGTCACCGGTATCAGTATAACCTACGCTGCCTTAGGTTTAATTGCCGTATTAACCGGCTCCGTCTTCGGTCAATTCAGCAGCCAGCCCGCGGTTCGCATTATCGCAGGCTTGGTCATCGTCCTTTTTGGTTTTAGCCTTTGGACCGGCCGGGGCCTGAGGTTGCCGGGTTTGAAATTACCGGCTAAAAAATCAGCAACCCATTTATCCTGTTTTATCCTGGGGCTAGCATCGGGACTGATAATCAGCCCTTGCACAGCGCCGGTTTTAGGCTCAATTCTTACATTTGTAGCCACAAAAAGAAACTTTATTTATGGCGCGCTTCTTTTATTCAGTTTTGCTTATGGAATGGGCCTGTTGCTTATCTTAGCCGGTACATTCAGCTCAATCTTGACTAATCTGCCCAAATCGGGATATTGGATGGAGGTTATAAAAAAGATATGCGCAGTTATCTTAATTGTTGCCGGCATTTATTTCGTTATTTCCGGTGCAGTTAACTTAGCCTATGCTCAGGATGTTGAAATCTCGATATCAAGGCTTGATTTCACTCTCAGCGACTTGGACGGCAATAAGGTAACGCTTTCGGAATTCAGGAATAAAAAATCGATTATCCTGTTTTTCTGGACCACCTCGTGTTTTTTCTGCCGGGAGGAATTGAAAAATCTAAACAGTATTTATCCTCAGCTCCGGTCCGAAGATATTGAGGTCTTGGCAATAGACATTCGGGAGCCGGCAAAGAAGGTCGGCCGGATATTTAAGAAAGAGCCCTTATCCTTTCCGGTCCTATTAGATTCGGATGGTTCCGTGGCCGAAGCTGTCGGATTAATCGGCATCCCTTTCTTTGTTCTAATCGATAAAACAGGCAAGGTCGTATTCATGGATTATTACTTTCCCCAGAATACATATAAGGAGCTTTTCGCTGACTAATGAGAGAGAATATCGCTTTATTGTTAGATTTATATGAATTGACTATGGCCCAGGGCTATTGGGAGGCTAAAAAGAGCGGGCAACTGGCAAGCTTTGATTTATTTGTGCGGCAGCTGCCTTGCAACCGGGGATATCTTATCAACGCAGGTTTAGAGGATACCCTCGACTATATAGATAACTTAAGGTTTAAGCCCGAGGATATCGACTATCTTAAAAAACAGGATTTATTCAGCGCGGATTTCTTAGATTATCTAACTCAATTTAAATTCAGCGGCGATATCTGGGCAATGCCTGAGGGCGAGGTTTTCTTTGCCAATGAGCCGATTATCCGCGTAACCGCCAACATTATTGAAGCTCAAATCTTAGAATCATTTCTTCTTAATACGATAAATCTGCAGACGATGATTGCTACCAAGGCTTCCCGCGTGGTCTTGGCGGCTGAGGGTAGAGGGGTGTTTGACTTCGCTCTTCGTAGAACTCACGGGCAGGATGCTGCTTTAAAGGTGGCGCGCTCCTCATTTTTAGCCGGATTTTCCGGGACATCCAATGTGCTTGCCGGCAAGGCCTATGGAATCCCTGTTGTAGGGACAATGGCGCATTCCTATGTTATGTGTTTTAAAAAGGAATTGGAGAGTTTCGCCAGTTATGCCCAAGCCTTCCCCCGTAAGACAACCCTGTTAGTAGATACTTACAATCCAAAAAAGGGAGTCCAGACCGCAATTAAAGTGGGATTGATACTGAAGGAGCAAGGGCATAAGCTTTTGGGAATTAGACTGGATAGCGGCAATTTGGTTTCCCAGTCCAGAATGGCAAGAAGGATGCTGGATGAGGCGGGCCTTGGGGAGGTTGAGATTTTCGCCAGCGGTAATTTAGATGAGTATAAGATTTATGAATTACTAAAAAAGGGAGCGAGGATTGATAATTTCGGCGTAGGCACCAAGATGGGGGTAAGTCAGGACGCGCCCTTTGTCGATGTTATCTATAAAATCAGCGAGGTAATGGACGGAGAAGGTAATTTCTTACCAACAATGAAATTAAGCCAGGCAAAGACAACCCTTCCGGGAAGAAAACAGGCTTACCGAATCCGGGATTCTAAGGGAAGCTTTCTTAAGGACATCCTGGCTTTAGAGGGAGAGAAGGTAAAAGGCCTGCCTTTGTTAAGAGAGGTGGTGCATAAAGGAAATATAATTTATACTAAACCAACATTGAGTCAGATTCGGGACCTTACCGGGAGAAATCTCGCTGCCCTGCCAGATAGATATAAGAGACTGACAAAACCAGCAGCCTATCCCGTAATTATTAGTCAGCAGCTTAAGAATCTGATTAAGGATTTATCCTTTCAGATAAAAAAGCGCCAGAAGTAAGGACAGCTAATATATGGAGGGGGGCATCCTCGGAGATTGGCTCAAAGGGTGTATCCCGATTGGCAAAAAG
>CAZPQS010000047.1:0-8431 GCA_964588765.1 uncultured Planctomycetales bacterium
AATAACAATCAAATAATAATATAGGTAAGAGTAAGTAAGATAGATAGGGCTTATTCACAGGAAATTAATTATTTTACCTAACTCATTACAAACAAAGGGGTTAAATCACCTTCTCTCTGATAGGTGTAGTTAACATAAGATATATTATAGGAAGTTGAGATATATCCAATATAGGGCTAAAAAACGTTTATAATGGGAATTTTGGGGCTAATTATAAAGCTATCTGCTACCTGGCGGGCATCTTATTTATGACTTCTCTGCAACTTTCTCTTGAGAACTTATTGCGTAGTATCCTCCCTGAATCCTGATTATCTTTCCATTTATAAATGCATCTGACAGTGTTTTACGTGCCTTTCTGAGTATTCTGGAAAAGGTCTGCTGTGAAACTCTCATTGATTTGGCTGCTTCTATCTGCTTCAGACCAAGGTAATCGGCTAATCTTATTGCTTCAAACTCATCCATATTAAGGTTAATTTCGTCAGGCCTTCCCGGTCTTCCCCTGGGGCTAAACCTCATAATTTTGGGGTCTTTTCTTACTATCCTGTATTTCTTTGGTCTGCCTCTGGGCTTCATATAACACCCTATTTATTATGGGTATTTACTCATTAATAACTTATCTAAAAGGCCTGTCTTTTTGCTAAACAGGCCTCTTGTATTTATGATAAATTTAATTGTGTTATTTTTATACTTTGTAGACGGTGTCGTTGCGTCGAACGCGGGAACTGACTAATAAGCCGATTTCCTGCCCCCGTTTAGCCTTGGTTATAGGCTGGCGGTCAATCTGAAGTGAGTTAACCGTTTGAGTAAAATCAGTGGTATGACCTTTGATTCTTATGCTGTCCCACATATTTAAAGGGGCTTTTAATTTTATTGCCGCTGCTTTCACCTGGGGAAAATAATGTGTCACTATGCCGATAATATTCTCCTTAGGCTTTTTGACGGCTGGTTTTCGTTGAATCCTTTTTTTAACTGCTCTTTTTGCTGCTCTTTTTACTACTCTTTTTTTAGCTACCCTCTTCTTTGCCGGGCGTCTTTTTGCCTTTTTTTTGGTTTTTTTACGTGCCATATTCTACCTCCTTAACTTCCAATAATTAATCCGTAGAGCCAAAAGGATTCACAGGATTTATAGCACAAAACCCCTTTTCTGTCAATAGATTAAGTCTCTAAAATATAAAAATCCTGAATACTCAGTCAATGGATTTATTCAGCTTATCAGGGACGGGTTTGCCAAGTATACGATAAAAATTGCTCAAATGCATGCGGAAGAGGTAATCGAATGTTTTATCCTCAGTATCTCCATACCACCAGAACCAGTCGCTACCTTCGGCAATATAGATTTGTTTCCATGCCAAATTCAGCTTATCGCTTGCCGCTGATTGCCCCTGGTCAGCAGCAGCATGCTCCAATTCTTTTCTTGCCTCAGCAAGTAATTCCCAGGCTCGGTTTTTCAACCTGGAGCCAATCCATTTATCGAAATTACCGCTTACCCAGGAACCCGGTTTAAGATGGGCAAGATTATTTTGGGGAGGAAAGCTTGCCAAATATTCGGAAACAGTGACTGTCTTTAGAAAACCGGATGCGGAGAGCCTCTGATAAAGCAGGCTTAAAAAATCCCAGCCGTCATTTTTATAATATTCCCAGGCATTTTCGCCATCCAATGCCACCACCACCAATGGATTTTTATTCTTGAAATGCCGGTCTATATTCTTAAGATGACCGAGCAAATCCTCAACTCCGTCTTCGGGCTTCTGGCGATGATAAACAAAGCTGATTAAGTCAGAAATATTGCGGTCACGAAAAACAATATTGATAGCCCCCTGCTTTCTTTTTAACCGATACGGCTGGTATAAATAAGAGGTAATCCTTTTTTTCTTTCCCAGGGATTTAAAAAGCATTGCTTCATCAGTAACTATCCAGTTTACCCCTGATTGAATAATTGAGCCAAGGATATACTCTGACACTGCCTCCTCTGACGGCCACATACCAAGTGGCTTCCTGCTAAATCTTTCCCGGTAAAACTCGACTGCAGCCTGAATTTGAGTTTGCGCATCCTGAGGAAAATTAAAGACTCGCTTAGGTAATACTGCTTTAGGATTTGCTTCTTTGGCAATCTTGCTATCATAAAGTAGCGGCAGGATAGGATGATAATAAGGATTGGCAGTTATTTCAATCTGGCCGGAATTCTGAAATTCCTTATAAGCGGGGATTATCTTTTTTAAGATTTCGAATTGTTTGTCCAAACAGGTCCTCTTTTCCTCTTCGCTAAAAAACCTCCCCCTCCCTACCAGACGCCTCAATTCAGTTATATTTTGTCTGAAATATGGGTCAAACCAGGCTAAATTAAACCAGACCTGTAAGTCGCGCAGCTCCTGTGTGTTGAATTCCTGCCGGGACTGTTTCTTTAAATATAGCTGGTAATAGCAGGGATGAACAGCAATGCCGTATTTGGGATAGAGATGAAAGAAATTATCCAGAATAAATTGCCTCTCTTCCTCAGTTAACTCCCCTGCCGGTTTATAGGAAAGTAAAAGATATTTATCCCGAACCTCTCTAAGGGTATAATCCTCAATCTGCTCAATGAGGCTGGGTACGAGATTAAAGGTAAGGTGGATTTGCGGATAATCCCTTAAGATAAGAAGCATATCCAGATAATCCTTAATTGCGTGTAAACGCACCCAGGGTGCGGTTATTTCACCGGTAAGCAGATTCTTATAATATGGCTGGTGCATATGGTAGATTATGGCGAGATATAGCATAAATTTTACCTTTGGGGTGGGGACACTTCTGGTGATTGGCGCAAGAACCGTCCCTAAAAAAATACCCCTGGGGGATTTATACCCCAGGGGTATTTTGGCATAACAGATAACTTAGAAGGTTACCTTCATTGAGCCAATAACTTGGGTAGCATCTTCGCGGTGTTCAAAAGCGTTTCCTGCGTTAAAATAGCCAAGGTCAAGACCCAATTGTACGTCCTCAGTGTAATCATAACTGAGGTTCAGGTCTAACTCGTTGCCCAGACTTTTGTTGTCGCAGGTCATTAAATAGGTACCCCAAGCATTGGTTAAGCTATTAATATCATGAGGCAGTCTAAAATTTGCAAAGCGTAACCTTGCGGTTACATCCTCCATTGGCTTGGCAGTTGCGGTTATACCAACAACCTGGAGGTTGGTGTTAGGCAAAATTGCGTTAGCAATATCTGCCGGTGTTTGGTCTTCAAACATCACATCCCAGTCTTGGCTTAAGTAGGTGAAGTCAGCACCAACTGTTGGCATCCAGGCCATATCAGGCATAGCATAGTTTGTACTCAAAAGAACTGCATGATTATCGCTAGCTTTCAGGCTGGTATTGGCTGTGGCCTTGCTGGTCTGATAGCAAAATTCTCCACTTACGCTAAGGTTTTCCATTGGGTTGCTTGTCACACGCACGCCGTAATTGTTTACTTCACCTTTCTTTGCATTCTTAAAAACATAGTAGAGCTCACCAATGGTATCCATAGTGCCAAAGTCATAAGCTGCATTCACCACATAAGCACTCACATCTTCGGAACTGCTGGTAATAGCAGCGCCGCCAGCGCCGGTAGTATTAGCAGCTTGTGTGGTTACTTCATTGCCCTCGATATAACCTAAGGTCATGGTCAGTGGTGCGTAGTCTAAAACACCGATAATAGCATCGAATGCCTTGCGTGAACTTAAATCTCCTACTACTTGAGGTAAGCTCAAATTACCTGCAGAAATGTATTGGTTTGTATCTGGATCTCCAACAATCAAACCACTTCCTAATCGAAATTCCTGCTTTCCAACAGTCAAGGTTAATGGCGAATAAAGAAATTCCTTGAGGGTTACGTACGCTAAATCAAGGTCTATATCACTGCTGGCAGCAGTTTCATCAAGACTACCCCAGACTCTCTCATTGAGTAATCTAATCGTTACCATCACATCATCGGTTAAGTCAGCATCAAACCTGACTCTGGTAATGGCAATGAAACCGCTGGCATCGCTTGTTGAGGCGGCAAAATTGGTAAGATTGAACCCATAACGTTTAAGCGCCAGTGTCTTTATGTCACCGCTAACCTTGATACTCTGAACTTCAGCGTAGGCAGCAGAGGCAATTAAGCCTATACCTAACACCAAGCTCAGTATCAATATTAAGCGTTTTGTCATTTTTCACAACCTCCTTACAAAAAATTTTAAACTTATATTAAACTAGGTTATTTATTCCTTCCTAGCGATTTTTCTCAATATATATATATCACCAGATTTTTTAATAACTTCAGGCGATTATAAACCTCCCTCCCTTCCTGCCTGAGATTGAAGTTATCTCTGGTGGTATATCCGCTTATTATTCTAATAATTAACATATATCTCCATATTTGTCAAGTAAAATTTTGCTATTTTATTTGCTTAATCTTCGCAGACCCCTCACCCTCTATCTCTTTCTTTGGCACAGGAATCGGCGATTTCGGCGCTAAAGACACGCAAATCACCACCCTTTTACCTTTTGACTTAACCGTAACTACGCAACCCTCATTCTCGCGCTCAAAATTAAGCATTCGCTCTCCGTATTCCAGGACATTCAACAAGGCCCAATTATAAATCGCCATCTGAGTTTTGTAAAAATGGACAACGTCTTCTACATTTGCCCTCCCGGTATATTTCAATATCCCCGCGCGCACCCCTCCGCTTTCCAAGATAAAGGATTTCTCCGGCAGTATTTTAAATCCGTAAGGAACAGGGACATCGCTGAATCTTAACATTGCCGAGGGCTCAAGACTTTGAATCTCCATAGTCTCTCTTTGCACTGTTACGCAACCGGAAAAGCCGAGGGTCATTAGTATAATCGGCAAAATTAAAAATACTGGTAATGACCGCATCTTACCTCCTTGTTTGAATGCCCCAAGGAGGACTCGAACCTCCGACACCAGGTTTAGGAAACCTGTGCTCTATCCACCTGAGCTACTGGGGCGTCACTCGCTAATATTTTATCAAAGAATACACCGGATAGCCTTTTAATTTTTCCCGGCCGTTCAATTCAGTCAGCTCAATCAAGAAACAGATTTCGATAATTTTACCGCGTAATTGTTTTACTAAATCAATTATTGCCTTAACCGTTCCTCCGGTAGCAAGAAGGTCATCCAGGATTAATACCCTGCTTCCCTGCTTAAATGCATCCCGATGCATTTCTAAGGTATCCACGCCGTATTCCAGGCTATAGGTTGTTGAATAGGTCTTCCAGGGAAGTTTACCCTTTTTACGCACAGGAACAAAACCGGCATTTATTTTCTGCGCCACTGCCCCGGCCAGGATAAAACCCCTTGCCTCCGCGGCAACCACGACATCGATCTTTTTATTCCTGAATCTGGCACTTAAAAGATTAATTACAGCTCTTAATGCATGTTTATCGCCCAGTAAAGGGGTTATATCTCTAAACAATATTCCCGGTTTAGGGAAGCCGGGGATACTGCGAATATAGCTTTTTAGATCGCGCTTTTTCATCTCTCGCCTTCCTGCGAACGAATAAGTATTCCTAATTTCTTTAATGCCCTCTCTTCGATCTGGCGCACCCTCTCCCTTGAGACTTTGATTTCCTTGGCGACCTCGGCCAAGGTATGTCTTTCTCCATCCAATAATCCATAACGCATATTTAAAATCTCTCTTTCTCTGGGAGACATTAGCTCTAAGAGATTTTTCAAGTTTTCTTGATCCATCAGGCGACTAATGTCTGCATCGGGAGATTTCGCTGCTTCGTCCTCTACCAAATCCGAAACCTGGGTTGAGCCGTCTTCGCCAATCGGCGCATCCAGAGAGGAAGTCTGGGTTGCCAGCCAGCTGGCTATCAGTTCGGATCGCCTCTTTGATAATCTCATTTTTTTGGCAATCTCTTCATCTGTCGGCTTGCGCCTTAACTTCTGGGATAGCCGCTCGGCGGTTTTCTTCCATTTAATAAGTAATTCATTCAAGTATGCCGGCGTGCGAATCATCTTGACCTGCTCAGCAATAGCGCGGGTAATACTCTGTTTTATCCACCAGGCAGCGTAGGTTGAGAAACGATACCCCTTGCGATGATTAAACTTATCCACTGCCTTCATTAAACCAATGTTGCCTTCCTCAATCATATCCATCAGGGGCAGACCAAAATGCCTGTATCTTTTGGCAATATTAATCACCAAACGGAGATTGGCGCGAATCATTTTCTGGCGCGCCTCCTGGTCTCCCTTCTTTACCCGCCGGCTGAGACTGACCTCTTCTTTCGCAGTTAAAAGAGACGCCTTGCGTATCTGCTTGAGATATGACTTTATGTTTTCCATTATTTTAATGCTGACTGAGCAGCGGCTAAACGCGCAATCGGTATGCGAAATGGCGAACAACTCACATAATTCATCTTTACCCGGTGGCAGAATTCAATTGACCGGGGGTCTCCTCCGTGTTCGCCGCAAATCCCTACCTTTAAATTCGGCCTGACCCTTCTGCCCCGTTTGATGCCCATCTCAATAAGCTGACCGATGCCTGCCTGGTCAATAGTCTGGAACGGGTCGTCGGAAAGAATTTCCTTTTTAAGATAATCGGGCAGGAATCCGCCCAGGTCGTCGCGCGAGAAGCCGAATCCCATCTGGGTAAGGTCATTGGTGCCGAAGGAAAAGAATTCAGCTACCCTGGCTAACTCATCAGCCAAAAGGGCAGCGCGGGGTATTTCTATCATTGTGCCAAAGGAATGGGGCAGTTTCTTAAGATTGTATTTTTCCAATACTTCCTGATAAGTCTGTTTTGCTACGATAAGCTGATTTTCCAATTCTTTCACTTCACCCACTACGGGAATCATTATCTCCGGATTTGTTTTTATGCCTTGTTTAATTAATTCCGCTGCTGCTTCAAAGATGGCGCGGATTTGCATCTGACTTATCTCAGGGTATGTTACTCCCAGGCGCACTCCGCGGTGGCCCATCATTGGATTCGATTCACGCAGGCTCTCTGCCCGCTGATTCAGCTCTTCGATACCAATGTTTAAACTCCCGGCCAATTCTGCCCTCTGCTGAGCGTCTTTGGGAACAAACTCATGTAAAGGCGGGTCTAATAGTCTGATTGTTACCGGCAATCCCTCCATAACCTGGAGTGTCTTTTTTATATCCTCCTTCACATAGGGAAAAAGCTCTTCCAAGGCCTTGCGGCGATGAGAAACATCCCCGGATATAATCATCTTGCGCAGATAAAATAACGGCTCCTGCGAACCCTTTCCGTAAAACATATGCTCGGTGCGGAACAGCCCTATTCCCTCTGCCCCGAACGAACGCGCTCTTTGCGCATCTTCGGGCGTGTCCGCGTTGGTGCGGATTTTAAGCTTTCTAATCCGGTCGCAGAGCTTGAGGAATTCATTCAGGAGCTTGTTCTCCCCCGAAGCGGATATCATAGGAAGCCTTCCTTCATATACCAGCCCCCTGCTTCCGTTTAAGGTAATCCAGTCGCCTTCCCGGAATGTTCTGTTATCAACGCTTATTTTTTTTACCTCGTAATTAATATCCAGAGAAGCGCAGCCTACAATACAGCATTTGCCCCATCCGCGGGCAACCAGGGCAGCGTGAGAGGTCATTCCCCCTCTTGCAGTAAGGATAGCTGCGGCAGCCCGCATACCCTCAACGTCCTCGGGGTTGGTTTCCTCCCGCACCAGGATTACCGTCTTTCCCTGCTCTTTCCATTTAACCGCCTCGGGCGCGGTAAACACTATTTGCCCTGTTGCGCCTCCGGGTCCGGCAGGCAAGCCTTTTGCCAAAGGCTTATGCTCCCTTTCCACTTTGGGGTCTATTATGGGATGAAGCAGCTCGTCAAGCTGTGTCGGCGTTACCCTCCCCACGGCCTCCGGCGCGGCAATCAGCTTCTCTTTATACATCTCATAAGCCATTCGAATGGCTGCGGGGCCGTTACGTTTCCCCACCCGTGTCTGGAGCATAAACAAGCGCCCGTTCTCGATGGTAAATTCGACATCCTGCATATCATTATAGTGTTTCTCAAGGCGGCTTCTGATGTCGGCGAGCTGTTTGTAAACCCTGGGCATTTTTGTTTCTAATGTGGGGAGGTTTTTGTTGTGCTCGCTCTGGGAGTATTTATTTATGGGTGCGGGAGTGCGTATTCCGGCAACCACGTCTTCGCCCTGGGCATTAATGAGATATTCGCCATAGAATTTATTTTCGCCGTTTCCGGGGTTGCGCGTAAAACCGACTCCCGTTGCCGAGCTTGTGCCGAGGTTCCCGAAAACCATTGTTTGCACGTTTACTGCCGTGCCCCACTCATCGGGTATGCCCTCAATCCGGCGGTATGAAACAGCGCGCTTTCCGTTCCAGGAGGAAAACACCGCTCCGATTGCGCCCCATAATTGCGCCTGCGGCTCATCCGGAAATTCCTTACCCAAAACCTCTTTTACCTTTGCCTTGAATAATTCACAC
>CAZPQS010000048.1:0-5964 GCA_964588765.1 uncultured Planctomycetales bacterium
GCCTAATCCCTTTCGGCAACCCGGCTATCGACAAACCCAAGTTAGTAATTGGTAATTTTCCTTCTCGATCCGTGGCTTTCCGCTCGCCGCGATTTTTCGGCGAATCGGCTTTATCGTTAAGGATTACTCAAAACTTTTAAAAAGTATTTAATATAAAGAGCAAAAAAAATCACTTAATACACCTAAAGTATACTATACAATTATCTCAGTTTCAAATAGAGAAACTGACTTTTGTTTCAGCTAACTAATTAATATATCTACTTGATAAACAAGGGGTTAGATACTTAAACTTGATTAAATTCTATTTTTCCTTAGTTAGGCCATTTTTTTCAGAAAGAACCCGGCCTAAATCTATAAGATTTACCCTTATAAGATACACGCCTGTGCGCCATTTTCGGATAATGACCCCCCGCCTTTTAGACCAAACTACCCTTCCTACTATATAAAGAGGTTCATCGCGGTCAGGCGTATCCAGCCATATCTCCAAGAGTGTATCAGGAGATAATTTTTTCTTACTTATAAATCCGATGCCAATAGCGCTGATGTCTACAGTTTGTGCCTCATTTTTTCTAATTTTGCCCTTTTCCAAAAACCTTAAAGGCAATTTCACAGGAAAACGAGCAAATAGCCTGCGGTCTACAAAATCATTCTTTTTTTCATTGTTAACAAGCCGCATCTTATTTTGCCTTTTTAATCTATTACCCGGTTATCCGATAAAAAAGCCGGGTTGTCTAATCCTTTTTCGACAACCCGGCTATCGACAAATCTAAGTCAGTAATTGGCAATTTTCCTTCTCGATCCGTGGCTTTCCGCTCCGCCGCGATTTCTCGGCGAATCGGTTTTATCGTTAAGGATTACCCAAGCCTTTTAAAAAAGACGTAATAAAAGAGCAAAAAATTACATCCAGGTTTACATTCCAAGTATAATATATATTCATCCTGGTTTCAATCCGACAAACAGACTTTTGTTTTAGTTAACAAATAAAAGGGGGACGTAAGAAGTTAAATCTTGATTCCGTAACCGGCAGCTTGTTTAAGATTTGCCAGGGAGATAAAGTAGTTAGCCAATGCCTGGGTATAGGTAGTTTGTGCGCGGGAGAGATTAACCAATGTCTCTATTACATTGGAAAATCCTATATCGCCAACCTGGGCCCGGACCCTTAAAACCTCGGCCTCGCGGCGGCGAAATTCGGTTTCTGACTGGGCAGTAGTGGCTTGCAGAAGAGCTTTTTGATAGTTAAGATAAGCATCCTTAATCTCAAAGTTTATGGTCTTGGTAGTTTCGTTCAGATCGCTAAGCGAGCGCTGCAGTTCTATTTCCGCCTTTTTCTTATCGGACAATCGCAGGAGATTATTCAGGAGATTAAACTCAGCACCTATGGTGCGCGTCTTTGTCGGCGAGCTCTGTCCAAAGCGAGGCTGGGTATCCTCGGAGGTAGCCGAGGTTGTGACTGTGCTTGCCCCCCAGGGTTTAGTCGCCTTAATCCCTACATACCAATTGGTTGAATCGTTCGTGCTCTCGGTCTTCCAGGCACCTTGGTATTGGCTAAAGGAACTGGTGAGGTCTACGGTAAATTTGTTCTTTGATTCCTCAATCCTTTTGCCGTATTGATTAAATTTAACTAATAACTCGCTTAGATATATTTCCGGCCGGTTTTTCAGTCCTGCCTCCAAACACTCGTTCAAGTCAAGATTAAGTTCTTCAATCTCTAATTCTTGCCGGGAAATATCCGGCAGCTGGGAGATATTCAGTACCTGGATAAAGGTCAATTCAGCCAAGGCCAGATCCTGTTTTGAGCTGTCAATCTGAAAATCAATTTGCTCATACCAGGACTGGGCGCTGGCGATTTCCAGGGACGTAACCAGCTCGGCGTCAAACTGATTTTGCACGATTTGCAGCAGCTTCTTTGCTTCCTTACGGATTACCTCTTGAGTTTTTAAATTCATCCGGCTTGCCACTAAATTATAATAAGCAACCTCAGATTTATGAGCTACGTCGATTCTTAAGCGGTCGTAGTTTCTTTCGGTAATCTCTAAATTTACCTCTGCCTGTTTAAGGCTGTCTCTTAACCTACCGCCATAAAAGATTGGCTGGTCCAGCTGGGCCTTTATCTCTCTTTCTTCATATTCGACTTTATATACCTCTCCCTCCGTGCTATAACATTCTAATTTCAAGGCAGGAAATAAATTTCTCTTTGCCTCCCTTACTTTAAATTGAGCTAATTCAATTTCCTGGCGGGCAATCTGGGTAGGCTGATTATTTTTTACGGCTAAATCAATAAAGTTTTCTAATTCTTCCTGCGGAGGACCTTCGGGAGACAGCCGGACAGGTTCTTCCGCAGCAGAAGGAGCAGGTTCTTCAATTCTTTCTAATTCAATAGGCTCTTCTTTGGGCTCTTCCGGAGAACCTTCGGCAGATATCCGGGCAGCTTGTTCAATAGCCGGAGGGCCCGGTTCTTGGATGCTTCCAAAATTTATGGGTAGAATTAACTCTATCCCTTCTGCTCCTAAATAATATTCAAGGGAGGGGTAGGGACTGGCTCTTTTTATCGCTGACACCGCCGCCTCATCAAGTAGGGGGTAACCCGAAGATTTGGCAATGTCCAACTCCTTTACTTGTCCATCCGGCATCAAGGTAAACTTTACCTTAACTACCCCTTCCCAGCCTTTATCCCTGGCTTCCAAGGGATATATAATATTGGAGCTTATTCTTTGCTGAATCAAGACAATATAATCAGGGGGAAACATAATGGCCTGGCTCAAGCCCAATGAGGGAAACAATAAAAGCAGATTTATCACCAATATTGATAAAATTAACCTTACTTTTGTAAACATCTTATAATTGTGAACCTGATGATATGGTTATAATATTGGTTAAATAGGTAAATAGGAGTATAAGACATTATTTTTCATTTGTCAAGTAAATTTTTGATACGGTTTGATACGGTTATTTGGTGGGTTCTTGACATGAATAGACAACCAACCGTAGAAACCGTGTTATATCTATATTTTGTGTAGTTTAATATCAATACGATATATTGTTGTTATTGGCCCCGCGCCTTCATAAGATTTATCTTTTGAATCCCGTACTTTACCTTAATATAGGGCTAATGGCCTAAAGGCGCGGGATTGACAAGGCTTAAATTATATGCTATTCTTTTAAAAAGAATATGTATTGCAAAATCTGTCATAGAGAGTTTACTCCTAATAAATACCATCCCCATCAACAGGTCTGTTCTCGACCAGAATGCCAACATCTCCGTCAGATTTTCAATGAAAGGGACTGGCGGGTTAGGAATCCCGAGTATTTTAAATGCCGCGGCCAGGAAGCATTTTGGCGAGAGAATCGCCATCGCTACAGCCGGCAATGGAGAATTATCCATAAGGATTATTTAAAGCGATACCAGAGAAGCCATCGCCAACAACGCCGGGAATATATGCGGGAATATATGCGTAGATATCGGGCTATTCACCGTAAAGGGAAATGAATTTGTTAACAGGAACAAAAGTCAGTTTGGTCAGCTTGACATTTACCTATATATCAATTATACTTATAGTGTAACGAATTAATTTTTTTGAGTTCTTTTTAAATACTTTTATAAAGCATATTGTTTGTAATCCTTTAAACGAAAAGGCAATCCTCGACGAGAGACGAGGAGCGCAAAGCCACGGGTCCATAATTCTGGACGAAGAAATTGGACAGCCGGGTTACCGAAAAAAGGTAATCCGGTTTTTTTTATTGTAAAAAATAAAAAGATGAGGATAAAACAATAAAATGAGTACCTGGCGAGAACATTTATGGGTAAAGATTGTTGCTTTGACGATTGCCGGGGTATTCTTGTTTTCTGAGGTTACCTGGGCTGCCAGGGCAAATTTTAGCATATCCCTCCCGCAAATCCCCCTCAATACTCAATCCTATCCCACTCAAAATAGCTTAAAAGATGTGTTATGGCAGATTTATCAGGGAATTACCTCGTTTTTAGTCCCTGCCGCCTTTGCTGAGAATAATACAACTACCATAACTCCTTATAATAAAAATAGTTACAGAGCTTTACCTGCTTATAATCCTAATGCTACTTGGAAGAACGTTTCCCAGGCAGTAGTTTTGCCTTATAATCCTAATGCTACTTGGAAGAACGTTTCCCAGGCAGTATTTCTGCCGGATACCATAGAGACTGATGTCATTGAAGATAAAGGTTACATAGCAGAACATATTGAGAATAAAGATGTTATAATAAATGATATGGTCGATGATACGGTTAATGATACGGTTAATCAATCAAATTTAAAGGATTATCCCATAGTTATTGGCGTTACTGACCCAAATGACCCGGCAGTAGTCAATTTAGTAAATGTTACCCCTGAGGAGAGAAGCCAGATTAATCAGATGATAAAGGATTTGGCTTCACGCTTGGGTATTTCTGAGCATGATATCAGGATAGTGGGTTTTGAAAGGGGACAGGGCGAGAGGATGATTGAGGGTCAGTTTGGTGAGCCGATTATGGTTCCTGCTGACAACTGGCAGCTTAAGGTTACACTGAAGGCCGAAGAAGGGTATAGTTATGTTTGTTATGTGGAAAGAGATGGCCAAGTCTCTGAGGCCAAGCAGTTACCAGTCGTTATCGGCGTTACTGACCCAAATGACCCCACAATAGGCAATTTAGTCAATGTTACCCCTCCTGCTGCAAAGGCATATCCAAACATTGATTCCCAATTATCCCAATTAATTCAAGCAGAAGACCCAGTTAGCTGGGCAGAAACGAACGGCATAAATTTAATTGATGGTAAGGTCAGGGTGATTATTGAGTTAGAAGATGGCGCAGCGATCCCTCAAGGAGTCGAGGTAGAGGCTCAGTATAAGAACCTTGTGCAGGTGCTTATCTCAATAGAGGATATTTTAGAACTATCTACCCAGGAAGGCGTGAGATTGATTCGTTTACCTTTAGAGTTTTTACCCAATGAAGCTGACTCAGTCGATTTCGCCAGCGTTACCCCTGAAGAACCGGAATGGATGCCAGGCATAGAGGAGCACATTAAGAATACTCCATCAGGCTTGAGTCAGGTGATATATTTTGATGGAGTTGACCAGCACGGAAACTATAACGTGACAAAAAATTCCGATGGAAGTGGCACGTTTACCTATACTCGCCACTTCGCTGATGGCCGACCTACTATTAATATCTCAGGCATATTTGATGAGGATGGGAAGATTATTTCCTACGGAGACGGCGTTCTTATTGATAACGGTCCTGTTTTCATTCCGGTGGATGATGTAACAGAAACATTAGAACAAACCCAGCCGGCTCCAGTTGCGCCGGCAACACCGGTAACTCAAGTAATAGATAATTCCGCGCTTCCTGCGCAGGTTCAGCCACAATATACAGCAGATACTCCCACAACAGATTCGGCAATTAACCCCAAAGATAATCCAGTAGGAACAACCAATAGCGAACAAAACGAAACATATCAATCTATAGTGGATTCTGATATACATAATAACGGCCCGCCTTTAGCTTCAGCTTTAGATTACAACTGTGCAGTCTCTGCACTTTCCCAACTCTTACCCAATATTGATCCGGCTATTTTAGCTACAGAACTCGCCGTCTATACACAGGACGGTCAAACCTCTTTATATGGCATTCAACAGGTAGCTGCTAAATATGGTTTGAATCTTTATGCTGCCGGACTTACCTACCAAGACCTCAAAAATTTAACTCAACCCGCAATCGTACATTTAGACTTAGGCAATGGTATTGGTCATTATGTTATAGTAACCGAAGTTACCGATGGTGGCCTTACCTATATAGATAACGGCATCACAAAGACCGTATCAAAAGAAGATTTTATTTCTCAATGGACTGGCTATGCCTTAACCACCCAGCCTGGTATTGGAGAGACCCTACCCACTTCAGAAATTCAGGGGGTATACGGTGGTTACTACGACGGTTACTATGCAGAGTGGTGG
>CAZPQS010000048.1:5974-8423 GCA_964588765.1 uncultured Planctomycetales bacterium
CACCAGCCCCAAACACCCCCAGCAGAACCCCCAACACCTCCAGAGCTAGAACCAGAACCAGAGCTAGAACCAGAACCAGAGCTAGAACCAAAACCAACCACCACTACTGAGTATATTGAAGCATATGACCCAGAAACCGGATGGCCAACCCTCTACACAGTAACCACCACTACAAATCCTGATGGGACCGTGGTTGAAGATTGGGACTTTGGTGATGGCACCACTATGACCGTAACCAACACTCCCAATGGCAATGGCACTACGACCAGTACTTATGATATAGATAATGATGGTACGATTGATGATACCTATACCTTTGGCACTCCCTCTGATAATCCTAACCCCGAAGATTCTGATAATTCTGGGCTTCAAGAGCCTGATGACCCTTCGCCCGCAGGTTCTGGCGATACCGATTCTCCAACTCTTCCTGATAAACCAATCACCACTACTCAGTATATCCCAGCATATAACCCAGAAACCCCAGAAATCTGGCTGCCATTCGACTGCGTAGTAACTACCACTATAAATCCCGATGGGACCGTAGTTGAGGTTTGGGAGTTTGAAGATGGCAGCACCATGACTCATACCACAATTCCTACTGGTGATGGCGATGAGATTGATGTCGTGGTGAGTAACGGCGATGACGAGAGTTATATTTCCATCGATAACCCCAACCCCAGTGAAATTAATGTAGACGTAGACGTAGACGAGGATGGAAAAGTCAGTATCGTCATAAATAATCCTGGCAAGGGCGATGATGTGCAGATTGATGCAGAGGCTGACAACGACACCCACATCAACATCGATGCCTCTGATGGAAGTAACACGACCATCGATAGAGACTCCGATGGAACTACAACTATAATCGATAAGGACCCAAGCGGGAATAAGACAACCACAGATATTGACCGTGACAACACCACCCAGATTACCCCTGACACCAACAGAAACATAGCTTATGACCCCTTAACAGATAAACAGCTCAACGGCTATGTTAATACAGTATTAAATAAAGGCCTTGAGAATGAAGGGGGTAAGGGGTATCTGAAGGATGAGCAGGTATTTCAGAGTGATACACTGAATGATGAAACCGGTGAAAATATATATACAGAGACAGCATTGGGTTATGGAGAGGACAGGGGCGGCAATACAATTTATGTCGGAGAGACCGTATATGGCCAGGATTATAACGGCAATGCAGCTGGCGAACGGGATTTAAATATAGAGAAATACGGAGATCATCAGATACAGCACCAGGATGTTTATGACATAGATAACAACGAGGAAGACCAGACTTATACCGAAAGCAACACAACCCTTACCTACACAATTCCAGGCGGTTCCAAAGGCGCCTGGGAATCTTCTGCTGATTGGGATTATACGCCTGGGGTAGTCCCGGAAACCGAAGAGGAATATGATTTTAAGGTTACCCGGGTCACCAATGATAAAAGTGGCCGGGCTCCCAAAGCTCCTCATGGCACCCAGTTTGGCGGCGTCCAGATTGATTATAAAAATTACGGAATGGACGCATATACTTGTCTTAAAGGCAGCGAGACAGCAACATTTATTTACGAAGGTGCCGACCAGGGGGGCTCAGGAACCAATGAATACATTAAAGCAGCCAGAGAAGTATTATCCCACCAGATAGGAGATAGATCAGTCTATAGCGATTTTGTATATGCAGTAGAGTATCTTATTAAAGGTACGATAGTCTCTATTTATGCCGGTGATAACAAAGTAGATTTTGCCGTACCTGATTCCAAACAAAAAGGAACCTGGTACTATGAAGGCGTTCCTTTTACCGACCCGCTTAACCGCGCCACTACTTATAACTTACAAGAAGCAGATTTTGTTATATTTGTTAAGCAGAATAAGAATGAAATAATCCAATACCTGGACGTTACTGTAAATGACCCCCTTGACCCCACCAAATCAACCTACAACAAGGACGGCAAGTCTTATTCCTATACCTATAGAGTTGATTCGGAAAAGAATATGATTGTTGTTCAGGGTGACGTTGTAAGCGCAGGTCTTCTGATACACTATGAAAATGAACAGCCAACCCAAGCAATAGCTCTTAAGGACGTAACCCTTACAGATGGAAGCATAGCCAAACAGGGTACCATATTCCATATTGATGAAGAAGGAAACTGGATACCTGTTCAGGGCACAATCATCTCCGAGGATGGCTTAAAAATAAATTATATAGAAGGTAAAGCTACCGAAGCAATAGCCCTTAGGGATATAACCCTTGAGGATGGAAGCATAGCCAAGCAGGGTACTATATTTCATATTGATGAAAAAGGGAGCTGGATACCTTTTCAGGGTACAGTTACTTCCACAAATGGCTTACAAATAAATTATGTAGCAGGAGAGGCAACAGAAGCAATAGCTCTTAAGGACGTAACCCTTACAGATGGAAGCATAGCCAAGAAAGACACCGTATTTG
>CAZPQS010000049.1:0-8363 GCA_964588765.1 uncultured Planctomycetales bacterium
CTACAGAAGTAAGAACAGAAGCAGCCAGGACCTTAGGTAAACTTAAGATTCAAGATGCAGCGGATATCCTGGGGAAGACCGGGACAGACTCTGCTACTCCCTGGCGGGTACGCTGGGCTTGTGTCTGGGCATTAGGTGAGATGGATAAAGGTATAGATAGCCTAATTACAAATTATCTCTTAAGGATGTTAGAAGATGAAAACTGGGTAGTGCGCATGGCTGCCTCAAGAGCCCTGGGTAAACGTGGCCCACCTCAAGATGCCTCAGAAGTCAATAAGATAGTAAAAGCACTCACTGGAGTTATAGATAGAGACATCATACAGGAGATAGTAAATGCAGCTATCCATGCCTTAGGAGAGTTTGGCAAAGCCGGCAGTAAGAAATTAACCGAGTTAATAGAGAATAAGAATAGAAACCTAAATAACCTTACCCGGCAGGCAGCCATTGAAGCCGCAGCCAGAATAGATACAGAAGAGATTTTAGAGGCAATCGAAGGCGTGCTTAATGAGTGCGCTGAGGAGATGGATAGGGTAAAGAGAAAGGTGGAGAATATAGTTAGTGCAATAACCTCTTCTTACATAACAATTAGTGCTCAGAGAAGGAATATGGATAAGTTATTGAGAGAGACTTCAAAGCAGGTGATAAATATGGAGGCACTCACCCTTGCCGCTGCCACCAGCCTCTATGCCATAGACAGTCCTAAGCGTGTAAGCTTACTTAAGAAATGCGTTGAAGATGAAAGATTAAGCCCTCTTACCCGTAGAAGAGCAACCTTTGGTTTGGTTGTCCTGGGCAAACAGGAAGAGCTCAAGGTTTTGGCAAGCAGCGAAACAAAGAGCGTAAGTTCATTAGCAGAGGAGGGGTTAGAAGCATTCCAGAAGGTAGTTCCAGCAGATTTATCCAGTCTTAAGGAAGTTAAAGGAATAGGAATAGAGATTCGGCACAGAGATGAATTTGAGTTTAGGATAAGAGATACAAAGGTAAAAGATAGAATAGACGGTCCGAAACTTGAAGAAAAAATAAAAGCAGTTAAGGAGAACTATGAAGGATTCGAAAGAATAACCCTAGAAAATTGTGAACAGATTGAAGGATATGCAAAAGATTCGCGGGTTTTAATTACAATGAATGGAAAAAAATATTTTCTCAAGATAATAGCCGATTCTTATCAAGCAGCCTTGTTTACAGTTTCTTTAATCTCGTGGGTAAACGCAAATGCGCAGATTCTTGGTTTTTCTCCAGTAAATCTTGTGCCTACTAAAGAAGGGGAACTTTTCATTAAGATTGGAGATGAGTTCTATTATAATTTGGAAGAAGCTATAGAGTCCACAGCTAAACAAGTTACTAGGGAAGAAGCTTCTGCAAGGCATTTTAGAGCTATAAGTGAAGCCATTGGCAGGATACATCGTATGTCCGAAGACTTTGAGCCTTACGGCATTAGATATGAGTACCTTCTATCGGATATTATTCTCAATGTCCATCGCGATGCATTTATCAATTTAGAGAAGCAGGAAGATAAAGGAAAGCTTGAAAGTGACAGTTGGATTGGCAAAACAAGGAAAAAATTAGAAGTGCCTTCATTACCCAATACATTAGCGGTAGGCGAAAGGCTATTATTAGAGAACTACGATATTATTCTAGAGCAAATGGAGGTGTTTGAAAATAGGCTTCCTTTAGGTAAATATCAGAAATTCTCTTGGCGGGCAATGCATTCTAATATGGGTCTACAAAATGTATGGCTTGATGATGACAGGCTAAAATTTGTAACTGACTGGGATAAAGCACGCTATGCGCCGTTTATGGAAGATATCAAGAATATAATTATGAACTTGGGATTAGGACGAGTTTATGACCCTCTAAGTTTAATCACATTCCTCAATGGATATCAAAGATACATTAGTTTAAGCAACGAAGAAAAGCAGGCGCTGATTGATTTGATAAGAGGAACATTCCTTGCGGATATTTATGGCTGGGTCATAGAAAGGCTTGATGAGGTAACAGAGAGGGGAGAAAAAATACCAAATGTCAGATATTCCCTTTCAAGCTTCAGGCACTTTTTAATGGATTGTGAGATGTTGGATGATTTATTCCGCTCCGGAAAGATAGCTTTAATCGAAGGTGTTTCTGTTTCAGGCGAAGAGAAGGGTAAGACAGTTATTGAGAGAAGGAAAGATACAAATATAGAGCAAATAATTTCGAATTATTTCCGTCCAATTTTGTGGGATTCTAAGGTAAAAATAGAAAAGAAAATCGAAGCAATCAGAACGCTAAGAGCCACAGGCGAAAAAGAAGCTATTGAATTGTTAACGGACCTGGCTCGAGATTCCGAAGTTGACGCGGGAATTAAGGCAGAGGCAATAGAAGCACTCGGTGTTTTAAATACTAAAGAGACAGTTTCTTTTATAGGTGAAATAGCCAGAAGCCCCGAGAATGATTTAAGATTGAGAATCTCTGCAGTATGGGCTTTAGAAAAATTGATGAGTAATGCAAGAACTTTATTAGATGAAGAATTATTTACTGCTTTGATAGATTCAGGAGTTGTTCAGAATTTATTAATTGAGATTGTGAAGATGAATATTGAACCTTTGCTTGAGAAAAGAGTTATTATCGCCCTAAGAAGCGCTCAGGAAATGTACAATGAATTTTCTTCTTCAGACCCCGCCTCCCCCAAAGAAGGCTTTACTCCCGAACAGGTTCAGGCTGAATGCCAGCAAATCATCACCTCAGGCTTTGATAACTGGGGTGAACTTGTAACTCAAGATGATACCCCTTGGACTCAGCAAGCCCTTGCCTTCTTCAGGGCAACAGGAAGGGATGACGTAGCAAACTACTTAGAGGATATCATAAGAAGAGGCTTAATCAGGGCAGGTCCAGTCACTACCTTCTTTGGCGCCAACTACCAAGGCCGTATCTTTATTGCCACTAACGACAATCCCAACCCTGCTGCAAAGCTAATTCATGAATTAAATGCTCTGCTTAATCCTCAAGACAGAAATCCAGAGAGTAATGAGGCTGCTGAAATCGAATTCCTTACTTGGGAGGCTATTAAAGCTGCTTTAGAGTCTAACTCTACCGAACCACTAAAGTCTCTTATTTCTGCTTTTGGATATTTTCGTATCTTTCGATGGAACCGTCCAGCTAAACTTATAAATTCCCTAATATCGACGTCTAACCAACAGACTTTGTTGATAAATGCAGCGATTGAATTATCAGAACATGAAAAGATGTATGCACGTGAATCCGCAGCCAACGTCCTAGGCAACTTAGGGATAAAGGATAAACGGGTTGTCGATACGTTGTTGAAATTATCAAAAGATGAAAATGAGTTTGTCCGCCAAGCTGCAGTTAAAGCTATAGGCGACTTAAAGATAGGTAATCAGGAGGTTCTAGATAGATTTATTGAATTATTAAAAAGTGAACCCAAAGATGGATATTATTCGTGTTTATCTTCAGATAGAGATCCGGATCTATACTGGGCCATAGCCCAGGCTATAGGTAAACTGGAGATAAAAGATCGGGGGGCAATAGATAGACTAATCGAATTATCTCGACATGAGGACGAAAATGTACGCGAAGCCGCCACCAAAGCTATAGATAGATTAAATCCCTCTAACCCCGCCTCCCTAACTTTAAAAGATATAATTGAGGTCGTTGATGAAGAAGGAAAACTTACTGGTGAAGTAAAATCAATACGTTTAATTCATATCAATGGCGATTGGCATAGGACAGTTCATGCGCTACTGATATCTCAAGAGGGCGAGATTCTTATTCAACTTAGGGGCAAGACTATTCCTCCAAGAAGAGATATTTCTGTCGGTGGACATGTGGATAAAGGACAGACTTATCTTAGAGCTGTTACTGAAGAAATTAAAAGTGAAGCAGGATTAGAAAAAATAGATGGGAATCGCTTGATTGAGATTGGAAGTGGATATAAGAAGATTGGAATGCGAGACCTTAAAGGAACCGAAGGTTATCGTGAGGATGGTGTATATTATTATAAACCATATAAAGAAAAAGAATCTACTAATAAGGAAATATCCGCATTGTATGTATATGTGTTGTCAGAAGAAGAAAAGGGACAGATTAAAGAAAATAGCGCCTCAAGGAAAGCAAAGAGATTTACTTTTTCGACCTTAGGAGAAGAAATAGTACACTTAAAAAAGAATAGTTCAGACTTTGCCGATGGTTTTGCACAATATTTCTCCGATGAAAAAGTTACCTTTAGTATTATCGAAAAGATAAAAGAACTTACAGGAATCAAACTTTTGAAAGATGCTTCAGCTAATAGTTATGACCCCGCCTCCCCCAAAGAAGGCTTTACTCCCGAACAGGTTCAGGCTGAATGCCAGCAAATCATCACCTCAGGCTTTGATAACTGGGGTGAACTTGTAACTGAAGATACCTCCTGGGCTAAACAAGCCTTAGCCTTCTTTAATGCCACCCAAAGAGATATTCAGGCTAATCGCTTGGAAGAGATGCTTAAGAGCCGCCAGGTCAGGGCAGGATCTGCAGTAAGCTTTGATGGAGCAAACCAGCAAAACTATGTCTTGATAGATATCAATTATCCCAACCCCGCGGCAAAACTCGTCCACGAAATAGAAGCCCTAACCAACACCGAACAACCCGCCCCTGAGCTTGCCCATAAGCAAAATGAAATTGTCGAAATCCACTTCCTGATTTGGGAAGCAATCCAGGCTACTTTAAATACCCAAACCACTCAGCCACTCCAAGAATTAGCTGCCCGATATCCAATATTTACCCGTGGCTGGTTAGCCCAGGTCATGGCCTCTTTAACCAAGGAAGAAGAATCTTTATTAAATCCTCTTATCGCACAACTCCTTGATGAAACCAAGAAGCATAAAAAAGTAATCACCATTATCCCTGTAGGCGGAAGAGGTGCCCGATTTGCACCCTTTAGCTGGGCAAAGCTAAAACCTTTCTATCCGCTCTTTGGTAAATCCAACTTTATGTATGCTGTAGAGCGTGCCTTAGCCGTGGGTATCTCCCCAGAAGATATTTTCTTCTTTATTGAAGAGGAGATGATTGAACCGGCTAAAGAGGAGTTAAAACAGGCAAATATCACTATACCTGATACCAACTTCATCCCTGAAAAACACGGCATTGCAGCCGGCAAGCAGGTAGCCTTAGAGAAAGCCGCCTTCTTTGAGTTAGGGGCCTTGTATATCAAAAATAGGCGCAGTCCAGATACCGTGATTATCACCGAAAGGTCAGACCTAGTGTTAGTAGGTAAGACTCCTGATGAGACCAGCCAGATAATGCAGGCATTAAAGGAATCTATTGATGCTGCTACCACCGTTACTGCTTTAGAACCCAGTGTAGCCTTATTAGGCAATCCACCCACAGATGTAGAGAAAGACAAGGAAAGACCCGACTTAAATAAAGGCTATATCCATCCTGACGTAAAAATCAATACCCTTATCGAGGGTATTTCAAGCGTAGCGAGATTCCATGAAAAACCCAAGACAGGAGAGGGTATTACACCTACGGAAACTGATGAACAAATCGCCCGCAGATACTTAAGCGAAGGCGCCACCTACAATGCTAGTTACTTTATCTTTAGAGCCGATTATGCCCTAGAGGCCTTTAAAGCCTTATATCCTGAAGATTACGCAAAACTGATGAGCTTAGAGCCAGTGATAGACACAAATACGCCTGAAGAAGCGCAGTTGACCCAGGAGATTTATAATTATTTCGTGCAGCCGGGCAAAGTAGTCTCTTTTGAACATGCCATCGTAGAAAAGCTTCCTGACGTCCACCAGTTTGGTTTAGCAGTTGCTCCTTTTGGCCAAGAGGCAGCCAAGGGCTGGGTCGGTTCTCAAGGGACCCTAAAGGCAGTCTGGCCGCAGGAAAAAGTAGGAGATAACTACATCAGGGCAGAGGCGATGACGCCAGAGGATATTCGGCAAAACATTAAAATAGGGAAAGGTGTTAAAGACTGTCAGATATTATTAGCTCCTACTGATGAGACTACTAAGGTGCATGTCTTTGGCGTAAAGAATCTGGCCATAGGATATGAATATACCAAGAAGTCTTTGGTAATAGTCCCTGTAGCCAAGAGCAAATCCGTAGGAGATATCACTAAAGAGATAAAGAATGACAGCGCGGTTGCTAATTTTACCGAGCCCGGCCAACCCATACCGCAACATCCCCGCACCAGCGAAGATATAAGCAAAGACGAAGAAGGTAATATTATTATCCTGACTAATAACGGCTTTATCACGATACTCAATTCTAGTAATAACGTTATCTATAGCCAAGAAGGAATCATCGGCATAACAGATTTAAAAGATACCACTATTATCAAGGTAATTGAAAATGGTACAGAACACATCTATGTCTACGGTCCAGACGCCAAATACGAAGGTATGCTGAAGCTGGGAGAGCTCTCAGATTACACACCTTCTGCCAGGACTCGCTTAGAGGAAGTAAAAGAGCACCTTGCAAACAATACCCTCAGCCTTGAGCTAGCTGAGGAATATGCAAACCAGGCAGCCGAAGACTTTAACAGATGCCAGCAAGAGTCAGGTGGTTACCTGCGAGAAGCTATCCAGACCCTGCTTATACTCACCACCCATCCTCAGGATGAGATAGCTGAAGTTATCACCAGGGTATTATTCGATTTGCAGCAGGATTACAAGGATACGCATCTACGCATAGGTACCCAGATATCCTACCTGATTGGCGCACAGATTATCACCTTCTTCCGCAACAAAGAGAACTTTATCTTAGAAGAAGAAAGACAAGCCAGCCAGGAATTTGACCAGAAGCTTACTGATTATGGGTTAGGCCAGAGGACAGAAGAGGAGATTTTACAAAGAGCTGAAGAGACACAAAAAGAACTTCCTTTTGCACAAGAGCGCAGCCAGGATATCAAGAAGGTATTCATACTCTCCAGGATAAAGGCAGGGGGAGATATTGCCTGTAACAGCATCATTATGCAGAGGGCGAAACAGCTCTTTCCTACTGCAGAGGTCGTGCTTATAGGCCCACAAGCGACCCAGCAACTCTTTAAGGGTAATCCGCAGTTTAGCCTGGTAGAGGCGAAATTCAAGCGCGGCAAGAAACGTAACTTCTTCGCCCGTATTAATAACTGGTATTCCTTGTTAGAAATCTTCAACGACGAAGTCACCAAAGCTGGCCTCAGTGAAGATGATTACTTAATCTTTGACTCTGCCTCACCCTACCTGCAGCTTGGGTTATTCCCAATTGTTCCTTTAAGCCAGGAAGCCAAGTCTTACTTCTTGTATTCTATGGTTCCTGCTCCTGGTGAGACTATCGGCGAATCATTAGCAAGATGGTTAGACACCAGATTTGAATCAGAGGAAGGCGTATATACTCAAATAGACTTAGAGGAGAAATTCGTAGATTCTGCCAACGAACTATTTGAGAAATGCCGGCTGAAAGATAAATACGTGGTAACAGTAACATTTGGAACGGGTGGAGATAAGGCAAAACAAATCAGCATTCCCTTTGAGACCAATCTCATCCTTGAACTCATAAAAGAAGGGGCAACAGTGATTACTTCAAAGTCAAAAGATGAGATAGACAGGGTAGAACCTATTTCCCAGGCCTTAAGGAGCTCAGGCATAGATATTCTAGAACTTAAAGAAGACCAAACTGAGGACAGCCTCAGCTTACGGATAGTCTATCCGGACGGGACGCTAAGCCCTCTATCACAGATGGATAAAGCTCCGCAGTTTATAGTTTATGAAGGGTCTCTTGCCGGATTCGCATCAGTAATTGCCAATAGTACACAGTTGGTTTGCTATAGTTCCGCGCCCAAGCATATTGGAGGCGCCCTGCAGCGTCCTACTATTATTATCTACCTGAGAGCAGAAGGCGTGGTTGACCTCTGGAAACCCTATACTTCTACTCCTGTAGAAGTAGTTTACGTCACGCCCGAGCAGGCAAAAGACGAAGCAAAAACTCTTGATAGGATTATGAAGAAGGTTAGGGAGTTAAGGCCAAAAGACCCCGCCTTCCCCAAAGAAGGCTTTACCCCTGAGCAGGTTCAGGCTGAGTGCCAGAGGATCATCGCCTCAGGCTTTGATAAGTGGGGCGAACTTGTAACTCAAGATGATACCCCTTGGACTCAGCAAGCCCTTGCCTTCTTCAGGGCCACCAGAAGATTTATTCAAGCCGAGCGTTTAGAGGAAATGCTGGAAAGCCATCAAGTCAGGGCGGGACCAGCAGTAAGCTTTGATGGAGCAAATGAGCAAAATTATGTCTTTATTAATATCAATCATCCTAATCCCCCGGCAAAATTAGTCCACGAAATAGAAGCCCTGCTTAATACTGAGCTTAATCCTGAGCTTGCCCATAGACAGAATGAGACTGTGGAGAAG
>CAZPQS010000050.1:0-8268 GCA_964588765.1 uncultured Planctomycetales bacterium
CCTACAAGGAGCAATTAAGGCAGTTGTCCGCCCGCCATATCAAGACCTATGGTTTCTTGGGTTATCCGGTTTTGCAGGCAGCGGACATTCTCTTGTATAAAGCAAATAAGGTTCCTGTGGGGGAGGACCAGCTTCCTCATTTGGAATTGAGCCGCGAGATTGCCCGGAAGTTTAATAATCTATATAAGAAGAGGGTTTTCCACGAGCCCGGTGCTTTGTTGACCAGTCTGCCCCGGCTTTTAGGGCTGGATAACCGGAAGATGAGTAAAAGTTTTAATAATACGGTCAATCTGCAGGATTCGGCCGATGTCATCAGGAAAAAGATTCAGAATATGTTTACCGACCCCAAAAGGATAAAGCTAACCGATGAAGGCCATCCCGGCGAATGCAACGTTCTTAATTACTATAAAGTATTTACGCCGACAAAAGAATTGCAGGTATATAACTGGTGTAAGAGCGCGCAGAAGGGTTGCACAGATTGCAAGAAGATTCTCGCCGAGGTTTTAATTAAGCGTTTGAAGATTCATCGGGAAAAGAGAACATCGTGGCTTAAGAATAAAACACAACTGAAAAAAATCCTTGAGCAGGGACGCCTCAGGGCTTCCGAGATTGCCGGACAGACGCTTAAGCAGGTAAAGCAGATAATCGGCTTATAGCGAACGCGGGGGGATATAAAAATGGGATACAAGATAAAACTCGATATATTTGAAGGCCCGTTAGACCTGCTTTTGTATTTGGTAAAGAAAGACCACCTCAATATCTACGACATACCCGTTGCGCAGGTGACCGAACAATATTTAGCGTATTTAGAATTGATGCGGCTGCTGGATTTGAATATTGCCGGCGAGTTTCTGGTCATGGCTGCTACGCTTATGCAAATCAAATCCCGGATGTTACTTCCCAGGGATGAAGCAATCAAGGAGGAAGAGGAGGAAGTTGACCCGCGGCAGGAACTGGTTCAAAGGTTATTGGAATATCAGCGTTTCAAAGAGATTGCTTCCGAATTGAGGCAGAGAGAATTAAAAACAAAGGAGCAATTTCGAAGACGGCAGAGCATGACGCCTTCCGGCAGCGCGCTTCGGTCGGGCGAGGTATATTTCGAAGCAAGTATTTTTGATTTAATCAATGCGTTTACTCAGGCATTAAAAGAAGGGGTTCCCCGGGAATTATTTTATGAGGTTATCAAGGATGAATTTACCGTAGAGGGGAAGATTCACGATATTCTCCATTTATTAGTCAATCAGGAGGTATTAATCCTGACTCAACTTTTCAATCAAGCTAAAAATAAATTAGAGATAATCGCAACCTTTCTGGCTATATTGGAGTTAATCCGGCTTAAAGAGATTATCATTCGCCAGAAGAGAATGTTTGGCGAGATTGAGATTGTCAAAAACATCGATAAGATCATTGCCTATGAAAGAAGACAATAGAAACTTAAGAAACCTAAACCCGCCGCGCCGGAGCATAAACGGGCAGGAGACCGAGGATGACGCTATTTTCAATATCTCTCTCAGGCCCCGCGTTCTGGGCGAATTTATCGGCCAATCAGAACTTATCGCCAATCTTAAGGTTGTAATCACGGCAGCAAAGCAGAGGAAAGAATCTCTGGAACACGTCCTTTTGAGCGGGCCGCCGGGACTGGGTAAGACCTCTTTAGCGCATATTATCGCTCATGAGATGGGTTCAAAGATAACCGCAACCTCAGGCCCTGCCATTGAGCGCGCAGGAGACCTGATTGGCATATTAACCAATTTAGAAAGAAACGATATTCTGTTTATCGATGAAATTCACCGTCTCTCCAAGGTAGTGGAGGAATTCCTTTATCCGGCAATGGAAAATTTCCAGATTGATTTTGTGATTGATAAAGGGCCGTATGCCAAGACAATCAAGTTTAATCTCAAACCCTTTAGCCTTGTAGGGGCAACCACCCGCAGCGGGCTTCTATCCGCGCCCTTGCGGGGCAGATTCGGCATACTTTATCATCTGGATTTCTATACTCCGGAGCAGTTATCCTCGATTATTCAAAATTCGGCAAAGCAGTTAGCCATTAAGATTGACAAGGATGCTTCTTTTGAGGTCGCCAAGCGTTCGCGCGGAACGCCGCGAATCGCCAATCGCTTATTAAGGCGAATCAGGGATTATGCCCAGGTTGAGAAAAGGGACAGGATTTCGCTTGAACTGGTAAATTCCGCTACCCAGTCTCTCGGCATTGACCACGGGGGGCTTGATGAAGCCGACAGGCGGTTCTTGAGGATTATATTGGAAAATTATGCCGGCGGTCCGGTAGGGATAGAGGCACTGGCAGCCAGTCTTAATGAGGACCTGGGCACAATTATCGATACGATTGAGCCGTATCTGTTAAAAGCAGGATACCTAAAACGGACCTCGCGGGGAAGATTTGCCACCGAACAGGCTTTCAGGCATTTCGGCATTGCCTATAGCAAGGAAAAACAGGAGGAATTATTTTAGTTTTATGCCGGCGCTGGGCAGGTTGCTTATAATCGCAGGAATAACATTGGTTGGCTTAGGCCTTTTGGTTTATCTTTTCGGAAAGGTCCCCTTCCTGGGAAAATTGCCCGGGGATATTTACATTCAGAGGAAGAACTTTACCTTTTATTTTCCGATAGTTACCTGCTTGGCTTTTAGTTTATTGCTTACTTTAGGCTTTTGGTTTTTCTCCCGCCGTTAATGTTTAAACTTATTCATCAGGATAAAAACAGCAAGGCGCGCGCAGGCAAATTAAACACTGCTCACGGGCAAATCCAAACGCCTTGTTTTATGCCGGTAGGCACGCAGGCTACTGTTAAGACGCTTAGCCCTCTGGAGCTGGAGGAGGCCGGGGCAGAAATAATGCTCTGTAATGCATATCATCTTTTTCTTCGTCCCGGGATAGAGGTAATCAAGAAAGCAGGGGGTCTTAACCGATTTATTTCCTGGGACAGGGCGATACTTACCGACAGCGGAGGATACCAGATTTTCAGCTTGAGCTTATTCCGCCGTATCAGGGATGAGGGAGTGGAATTCCAGTCGCATTTGGACGGGAATAAATCTTTTTTGACTCCGGAGTCCGTCGTAGAAATGCAGCAGGCAATGGGCACGGATATTATAATGCCTTTAGATGAGTGCGTGCATTATCCTTGCGCCAGGGACTATGCCAGGATTGCAATGGAAAGAACGGTCGATTGGGGCAGGCGCTCCAAATCAGCTCATAGCAACGCAGGCGGATTAAAAGACCGGCAGCCAGAGAAACAATTACTTTTCGGGATTGTGCAGGGCGCTACCTACGAGGATTTAAGGAAGGAATGTATCGGTAAGCTTTTGGATATCGGATTTGACGGCTATGCTGTCGGCGGGGTCGCCGTCGGCGAACCCGAGTCCTTAAGGCGCGATATTACGGCCTCCCTCTCGGATTATCTGCCCAAACAAAAGGCGCGGTATCTGATGGGGTTAGGAACGCCCGGGGATATTTTACAGGCGGTAGAGGAGGGTCTGGACATGTTTGACTGTGTAATTCCCACGCGCTTTGGCCGGAACGGAAGCGCCTTTACCCATAGAGGCAAACTGGTTGTCCGCAATGCTCCTTATATCGCGGATTACGGGCCGCTGGATAGCGATTGCTCCTGTTATACGTGCCGGAATTTCAGTCGCGCCTATTTAAGACACCTGCTTAATTGCGATGAGATATTGGGATTGAGGCTGGTTTCCCTGCATAATGTCTATTTTTATTTAGATTTAATGCGCAACATCAGAGAAGCAATCCGGAAAGATAGATTTATCGATTTTAAAAAGGAATTCTTGAATAAATATAATAATTAAACAATGCGTATAGACGTGATTACCATATTTCCTAAGATGTTCGCGCCTGTATTGAATGAATCGATAATTAAGCGGGCGCGGGCAAAGGGCAAGGTGGATATCTTCATTCATAACCTGCGGGATTTTTCTTCCAGTAAGCATCGTAAGGTTGACGACCGGCCCTTTGGCGGAGGCCCGGGTATGGTAATGCGGCCGGAGCCCATTTTTAACGCAATCGAATATATAAAAAAAGCAAAGCCAAGCAAGAGGCGGGAAGCAGGGGGCGGGACAAAAGTTATCCTTCTTTCTCCGCAGGGTAAGAAACTGAATCAAAAAATTGCCAAAAAATTGGCTAAAAACAACCGCCTGGTTCTTATCTGCGGACATTACGAAGGCATAGATGAGCGGGTAAGGAGGAATTTAGTCGATGAGGAGATATCGATCGGCGATTATATTCTCACCGGAGGAGAGCTTCCGGCAATGGCGGTTATCGATTGCGTCATTCGCCTGATTCCCGACGTATTAGGTGAAAAAAAATCCTTGCATTTTGAGTCATTTGAAGGTAATTTATTAGAATATCCCCAATACACAAGGCCGGCAAATTATAGAGGCATGAGGGTGCCTTCCGTGCTTTTATCCGGCAACCACAAAAAAATAGAAAAATGGAGACAGGGGCAGGCAATTAAGATAACAAGGCAAAGAAGGCCGGATTTATTAACGAAGTGAGGGGGAAATGGACAAGATAAAAATTATTGAACAAGAATATACAAAAAAAGAAATCCCCGATTTTAGAGTCGGCGATACAGTCAGGGTAATGAGTAAGATTTTTGAAGGAGATAAGGTCCGCCTCCATCCCTTCGAGGGCATAGTGATTGCCAAAAAGGAAAAGGGCTTAAGGAGCAGCTTTACGGTCAGGAAGATTTCTTACGGCGAAGGCGTAGAGCGGGTAATGCTCACCTATTCGCCCCAGATCGAACGGATTGAGGTTCTCCGGAAGGGTAAAACCCGACGGGCAAGGCTCTATTATTTGAGAGGAAAGTTAGGCAAGGCAGCAACCAAGGTTTAATGGCGGATTTCGCGATAGAAAGAAGATTCAAGAGGCTGGGCTTTGATATAATCGTCGGCGTAGATGAGGCGGGATGCGGCCCCCTGGCCGGCCCGGTGGTGGCAGGGGCGGTGTGCCTGAAGGCAACGCGTTTTAAAAATCGCATCGATGATTCCAAAAGACTTACCAGAAGGCAAAGAGAGCAGGCATCCCTGGAGATTATCCAGAAATCCATATTCGCTTTAAGCATAGTCGATGAAGGCTTGATTGATACTTTGAATATTTTGACCGCTACGCGGCTGTGTATGCAGGAGGTAATATTCTCGTTGCTTAAAAAGATACCCGGTTTTCGATATAATAAGAAAATATGTATCCTGGTCGACGGAAACGTTAAATTAAGAATACCGGGTTATCCTGTTTTCAATATCATCAGGGGCGATACAAAATCAAAGACCATTGCCTCTGCCTCCATTTTAGCCAAGGTAAGCCGCGACCGCATAATGTCTTTATATGATAAGGTCTGGCCTCAATATGGATTCCTGAAGCACAAGGGTTATTCGACGAGTCTGCATCGCTTAGCCCTCAGGCAATTTGGCCCGTGCCCAATTCATCGCCTGACATTTTCTTATGCCTAAACCAAGCATAGAATTAGGCCGAAAGGGCGAACAGGCTGCCGTCAATTTCCTCAAGAGCAATGGCTACGATATAGTTACTACTAATTACCGCACCAGATTGGGTCAGATTGATATTGTCGCCAGGGATAAAAAGACTGTCTGTTTTGTAGAGGTAAAGACGCGGCGGACTGCGAGGTTTGGCAAACCCGCCGAAGCGATAGAGGCTTCTAAGCAGCGCAGGATATCCGGTGTGGCATTAATGTTTCTCAAGCAGAATAAACTTCTGAATTCTCCGGCACGCTTTGACGTGATTTCGATTTCCTATCCCGATATGCAGCCAGAAATAGAACTGACCAGGAATGCCTTTGAGCTGGATAATCGCTACCTTTATTAAATCAAATGTTGCCAGATATAGAAATTGCCCAGAAGGCAAAGATTGAACCGGTTGAGAAGATTGCCGGGAAGTTAAAAATCGATAGGAAATATCTTATCCCCTACGGTAAGTTTATTGCCAAGATTGACCTGTCTATTTTAGAAAAAATCAAAAATAACCCCCAGGGAAAATATATCTTAGTTACCGCAATCACTCCCACTCCGTTGGGCGAAGGAAAGACGGTTACTACCATCGGTCTTTCCATGGCTTTAAATAGACTGGGTAAGTTTACTTCTGTCTGCATTAGACAGCCTTCTTTGGGACCGGTTTTTGGCATCAAGGGGGGCGCTGCCGGCGGAGGATATTCCCAGGTTCTTCCTATGGAGGATTTTAATCTCCATTTTACCGGAGATACCCACGCGGTCGGTCTTGCCCATAATCTGGCAGCCGCATATCTGGATAATTCTATATACAAAGGCAATAAATTGAGGATAGACCCTAAGACGATAATGTGGCGTCGCGTGGTCGACGTAAATGACCGCTATCTACGTAATATAAAAATTGGCCTGGGTTCTGGTAAGGACGGTATACCGCGCGATTCGGGGTTTGATATAACGGTTTCCTCTGAGGTGATGGCAATCCTGGCATTGACAGACGGATTACCGGATTTACGCCGGCGCCTGAATCGCATCGTCCTTGCTTATGACCTTGACGGCAAACCGATAACCTGCCAGGATATTAAGGTCGCCGGATGTATGGCTGCGCTTCTTAAGGATGCGATAAAACCCAATCTTATCCAGACCATCGAGAATACTCCCTGCTTTGTTCACGCCGGTCCATTCGCCAACATTGCTCACGGCAACAGCTCTATCCTGGCTGACCAGATTGCCTTAAGGCTTTCTGAGTTTGTGGTTACCGAGGCGGGTTTTGGCGCTGATTGCGGAGCAGAAAAGTTTTTCGATATAAAATGCCGGACCAGCGGCCTTATTCCCAATGCCTGCGTTCTGGTCTGCACCATACGGGCGCTGAAGGCCCATAGCGGCAGGTTCAGGATTGTTGCCGGCAGGCCCTTGAGCGAGGGTTTAACCAAAGAGAACCTTCCCGCTTTAGAAGAGGGGATTTGTAATTTAGAGAAGCAGATTGAGAACCTGCGCCTCTTCGGCATTCCCGTAGTCGTAGCGATAAATAAATTTATTACCGATACGGATAAAGAGATAGATTTTGTGATTAAAAAGGCAAGGGATTTCGGCGCCGAGGATTGCGTGGTAAGCGAGGTTTTCAGCAGGGGTTCATCCGACGGCCTTGATTTGGCAAAGAGCGTAATCAAGGCGGCGCAGAGAGAAAATAAATTCAGCTTTCTTTATTCTTTAGATATCCCGATTAAAGAAAAGATAAGGATTATCTCTACCAGGATTTACGGGGCTTCCGGTGTTGAGTATTCCCCGGCTGCCGAAGAAAAGATTGCTCTTTTTACAAAATTCGGCTGGGATAATCTGCCGATATGTATGGCAAAGACCCATCTCTCTTTATCGCATGACCCGGCCCTTTTGGGCAGGCCAAGAGATTTTGTTTTGCCGATAAGGGACATACGCGCCTCTATCGGCGCGGGGTTTTTGTATCCCCTTTGCGGCCAGATGCAGACAATGCCCGGCCTTCCCAGCCATCCTGTCGGCGAAAAGGTCGATATTGATGATAGCGGCAGGATTATGGGAATGTTTTAATAGATTAGTAACCAATAACTCGCAAGATGTATTACGATAAATCTCTTAAGAAATATTTAGATGACCTGGCAGCAAGGCTGCCTGCTCCCGGCGGGGGTTCGGCGGCAGCGTTGACCGCCGGCCTGGGAACAGCCTTGATTTGTATGGTGATAAATTTTACTCTCGGTAAGCCTAAGTATGCAAGATACAGGGAAGATTTGGTTAAAACCCTATCTGCAGCGGAAAGAATAAAAAATAGGTTTTTAGAATTGGTAGATTTGGACGTGGAGGCTTTTGAGAGTAGAGATATAAATAGGGCGCTTGGGGTTCCTTTGGAAATATGCAGACTTTGCCTTGAGGCAATAAAATTATGCCCGCCTTTGGTAAAAAAGGGGAATATAAATTTAATCAGCGATGTGGCAGTGGCTGCGATAATGCTTGAGGCGGGATTTTCCAGCGCGTTATTCAATGTCAGGATAAATCTAAAATATTTAAAAGACAGAACATTGGCGAATAAAATAAACCGGGAATTAGATAAGAAGACGACTTTTTTAATAAACGCAAGGCGGGATTTGGAGGTAAGGATAGATGCGATTATTAGAGGGTAAACCCATTGCGGAAAAGATTAAGGAAGAGCTGAAGAAACAGATTCAGGGATTAAAATCAAGGCCGGTATTGGCAAGTATACAGGTAGGAGAAAACGCGGGTGCCGAGGCTTATGCCAAATCGCAGAGAAAGACC
>CAZPQS010000051.1:0-8172 GCA_964588765.1 uncultured Planctomycetales bacterium
GCTCTAACCAACTGAGCTAATCGCCCTGGTTCGTTATTCGTATAAATTTTTATATTAACAGATTTTTAAGGGAGTGTAAAGAATTTTCGGGATTAAGAGAACCGGGCGAGAGCATTCAAGGGGGGTATGTTAATCCCGTTAGATATAGCTGCGCATCTAACGGGATTAATGGCTTCGTTCCTGAGAAAGGCTCATATCAAGAAAAGGGCGCAATCTTCTCGAACGGCTGGGGTGGCGCAATTTCTTCAGGGCCTTTGCTTCGATTTGACGCACGCGTTCACGGGTCACCTTAAATATCTTACCCACATCCTCCAGGGTATGGGGCGAATCGTCCTCTAAACCAAAACGTAAAGACAATATCCTTTTCTCGCGTGAGCCCAAAGTGGCTAACATTGTCCTCATTTGTTCTCTGAGCATTGAGTGAACGGTAGTATTCGCCGGTGAAATGGCTTTTTTATCCTGAATAAAATCGCCAAAATTAGTATCTCCTTCGTCCCCAATGGGCAGCTGTAGAGATATCGGCTCTTGAGCTATCTTAAGAATTGATTTTATTTTCTCCTGGGGCAGGCGAAGTTTAACAGCTACCTCCTCAGGGGTGGGCTGGCGGCCCTTCTCCTGAACAAATTGATGAGATAAGCGAATAATCTTGTTTATTGTCTCGGTCATATGTACAGGGATTCTTATCGTCCGAGCCTGGTCGGCAATTGAACGAGTAATGGCCTGCCTTATCCACCAGGTAGCATAAGTGGAAAACTTATATCCCCGTTTGTACTCAAATTTTTCCACCGCACGCATAAGGCCTATATTGCCTTCCTGAATCAGGTCTAAAAAGGACAGGCCGCGGTTGGTGTATTTCTTGGCAATACTCACCACCAGCCTTAAATTCGCCTCGACCAGTTGCCTTTTTGTGCGATTAAATCTGGCCTGAGCAATAAAAATTTCCTTCAATTTATCCTTTATCTTTGCATAGGGCCAATTACCCAGTTGATAAAGAATTGACTTCTTTCTTAGTCTTTTTGCCTTTTTTCTACTCTTCTGTCGTTCTATCCGCCTTAATTCGTCTACCAAAGTAACCATCTCATTTACGATGGACTCAATCAACCAAGTGGTAAGATTGAATTTTAAAAGTAGATTAACGCAATTGGCTCCGCGACGTGTTCGTCGTAAGAGCTTGGTTAACCGGATAATCTTTTTGAACACAAGTCGGCGCTTAGAGGTCAAATCATCCTTAACTATATCCTCCAGATTTAATTTCCCCTCCAATATACTGTTGGCAATATTTAGAATTGCTCCCCGGGCAAATGGACAGGAAAAAACCACCCGCCTGAATCTCATCTCCGCGTCTTCTATTCTTTTAGCCAGCTCAATCTCTTCCTGACGGGAAAGCAGGGAAACTGAACCCATTTGTTTTAAATACATCTTCACCGGATCATCCATCGGCGGAAATCTATATTCGCCCTTAGCCGACTCTAGACCTATTATCCTTTTGAGCGCGAGTTCCTCTTCTCTTGTCTTTTTGTGGACAGGCGTACCTTTTTCCACGACAGGAATGTCCTGGTTGCCCAAAAGGTCGAAAAGGTGGTCGATATCTCCGGAAGAACAGACATTTTCCGGCAGGAGATTATTCACTTCGTCATAAGTTAAGAATCCCTTTCCCCTGCCAAGAGCGACAATCTTGTTTATGTCTTTTTTAGTTATGCTTCTTTTTTTCATTCGTCTACCCTCTCAATGAACCCGCAAGCGTTGCAAATCCCTGAATTCGGTAACCAGGCGGTCTAATTGTTCCTGATTGCCTTGCTGCTGGGCTATCTTTATCTGCTTTTGCAGTGATTGACATCTTGAATTTAAGCGCTGCTTTTTAATCCTGGTAACACAATCATTCAAAACTTCCTGGATATCTTTTTCAGAGAACCCGTCATCGGTGGCTAAAAGCTCCGAAACCAGAGACGCCGACTCCTGGTCATTTAGATAACCAATCAGGCGATTGGGTTGGATGTCTTCTCCCTGCGAGATTAAATCACAAATTAGCGAAAAAACCCGGGCAATTCTTGCGTCCTGGAAATCATCGGGGTTAAGTATGAGCTTGAGTTGATTAACCAATTCGGTTTCCCTAAGAATCAGATTCATTAATAATCTCTCCGTAGGATTAATCTCCAAAGGAGTATTTTTTATTAATGTCGGGGTCCTGTATGAATTTTTGTTCTTTATCTTCTTTAACTCGATAATCAAGGCCTCCTCTTTAACATTCAGCGCCTCGGTGAGTCTGCGGACATATTCAGATTGTAATACGGCGTCCTTAAGATTACTGAGAGAAATCAACATTTCCTGGGCAATGCAGGCTTTACCTTCGGGCTTGGCCAGGTTGTGGCGGGAGGCCAAAAAATCCAACTTGTAATCAAACAGACCCTTGGCATTATTAATCCTTTCGCTGAAAGCCTCGGTGCCAAATTTACGCAGGAAAGAATCAGGGTCAGAATCAGGAGGCAGAACCGCAACCCGCACATTCATCGCCTCCTGGATAAGCATATCGAGGCTGCGCGAGGTAGCCTCTTGACCTGCCTGGTCGGAATCATAGACCATTACAATATTATGGGTGTATCTTTTTAGTAATCTTATCTGTTCCAAGGTTAAACTCGTACCCAGGGAGGCAACTATATTTCTTATCCCTGCCTGATAAACAGTTATACAATCAAAATAGCCCTCCACTACAATTGCCGAATCCTCCTGCCTTATCGCTTCACGGCTAAGATTCAACCCGTAAAGATGCCTTCCCTTGACATAGATTAAACTTTCCGGAGAATTGATGTATTTAGCCAGGGTTGAATCGTCTTGAGTAAGCACGCGCGCGCCAAAGGCAACCACGCGATTCTTTACGTCAAATATCGGAAAGATAACGCGCTTGCGAAATCGGTCGTAATAGCCTTGCTCCTTTCGAGGACAAACCAAACCCGACTTCTCCAGCAAGGAAAATTTTATATTCTTGCTGCGAAGGAAGCTTAATAGACTATCCCATTTATCCGGGCTTAGGCCCAGCCGGAAAAGGCCAAGCGTTTCTTTATTTATGTTGCGTTTATTTAAATACTCCCGGGCAGCTGCCCCATTTTGCGAATTTAAGATATTCCGGTAGAAATTGCAGGCCAGCTCATTTATTTTATAAAGACTAAAGATAAGGCCGCTGCCCGGACTTACGCTGCCCGGCTGAGGCAAGACCACTCCTGTCTTACTTGCCAATGTTTTAACTGCCTCAATAAAATCCATACGCTCGTATTCCATAAGAAAACTAAACGCGTTTCCGCCCCTATTACACCCAAAACAATGAAAGATTTGCCGCTGGGGATTTACCATAAACGAAGGGGTTTTCTCGTGATGAAAAGGACAGAGTGCTTTAAAATTCCGCCCCGCGCGCTTAAGGGGGAAAAATCCCGAGATTAACTCAACAATATCTGCTTTATTTAGAATCTCGTCTAATAAATTTTGTGGAATATAGCCTGCCATCAGAATTATGTTTAAACCGGCGGAATCCCGAACAGTCGATTGTCTGCAATCTCTCCTTCTTTTCAATCCCGTCCAAAAGCAGATTAAGCCCAAGGGTATCTGAAGAGATATGCCCGGCAATCACTACATTGAGATTCGCTCCTCTTACCGAGCGAAAGTGCTCCTCGCTCAGGTGCATAGATACCAGGGTCCTTACGCCCTTTTTGGCGAGTTTACCGAATGCCTTTTTCGAACCCTCCGTACCGCCGGTCATTTCTACAAAAAACTTACCCACGGCACTGCGTGGATTACCCAGGATAATCCGGGGGCCGCCGTTAATCCTTTTTGCTTGACGATATTCAGGAACCCTCTCTAAAATGTTGATTAAATCCTCCAATCTCTTTGGTTTATTTTTCTCTAACAACCTCTGAATAAAAAAAGAGGCATGATTGTCTGCCGGCGTATGTAAGCACATAAAGGGAAGATTCAGAAGCCGGGCTGCATCTGATGTGCGCATGTGATTAACCGGCGAAATCTTTCTCTGGACCTCGGCATATCTTTCTTCAACCAATTGGCGCGCCACATCGGGCTCAATGCCCGCGTTCTTCAACATATCAATCTGTAACTGCATTACCTTATAAAAATTGGCCAGGGCCCTTCCCTCGGGATGATGAGAAATTACCAAATCCAATCCCTGCGTCTGGCGCAATTTATCGGCAAGCAAAAGCTCCCCTATTTCTATATCGATACCGACCAAAACCCTTTTAACTTCAACGTTGGGCTTGCCAAAGACAATAGCCGAATCGGCATATTGCCAGGCGTGATTGCCGCGCGGGTCACAGAGCCTGCCTAATTTTATTGCTTGGTTATACAGATAGGATAGTCTCACTTTGAGGGACTGTGCTGAACCTCAAGGACAGCCTTGTTAAATGCTTCCTTATCAATAAAGCGAGACATAAGATTATCCCATAGAGATGTATAAACCCTTGGCGCCAGCTCAAAAAGCCTGGGCCCCGATAAGGAATTTGTTAGACTATTTTTTAAATAACCGATATTAGAAATAGTCATAATAAAAAATAATAAACTGGTCAATAGGCAAAAGCGCGCTATGCCCAATAAAAACGCACCCCAGCGATTCAATAATGAAATTGCCTCCATTCTTATCAAGATCATAAATACCACCCTGGTTATTACAAAGACAAAATAACCCAGCCCAGCCAGTGCAAGAAATGCCAGAAGATTTAAGAAACCTGCCCACAGCTCCCCTTCCAGGGGAAGGTGATTGTTTAAAAAATTACCCGCCCTGACATAATAATGACAGGCAAGATAAATTGCCAAAACCGTCCCTAACAACTTAAATACCTCGGTGGGAAATCCGGTTTTTATAGCGACGTAACATATTCTAATTAAAAGAATTACAACAAAAATATCTATCCAGTTTATATGCTTAAGATAGCCAAGAATCATCTCTTTTACCCCATTATATTGGATAAATTTTGTATAAGTATAACATAATTTTGTGGTAATGTCAACCCCGCGACTTCATTAAATTCATTTTTTTAACTCTAACATTGCCAATGAGTTACGATAAAAATGCTTGAAGGAGCGGGGTAAAAGAAAACGCTTTCTTATGCAAGAAATTGTAACGGATGGGCTTTAGCGAACTGAAGGTGGGAGTGAAATATCAAACCTCCTGCTTCCGATGAGAACGAGAAAAGGTAAGCAGATAAATAATCCCTCCGCTTAACCCAAACAAGAAAATGAATAAGAAGCTTAGGAATGCAAGCGCCAGAGCAACTTCACCAGACATACCTACCTTGGTAAAAAAGTACATACTGCTTGCCTCTCTTAATCCCAGACCGGCAATAGAAACAGGAAGCATAGAGATACAAGAGATTATCGGAACCAGGATAAAAAAATAAATCAGGCTGATTCTCGTTCCCAGGGCGAGACTTATAAAATAAGCCGACAATGAAAAAATCAATTGCATAATCAAAGAAAGAGCAAAGTTTTTTATGATGAGCCTTTTCTGATTGCGGAAATTGTATATTTCGTAATGAAGATCGGCTAAAGCCTCTCCTGCCCTGCCAAAGAAGCGTAAAAATCTTCTGCTCTTGGAGAATAAAAAATTGTTAAATAATATTGCTAAGATTCCTACCAGTAAAAATAAAAAGATACCAAAAGTAAAGAATATTGCTATGTGGGTAATAATCCTGTGGGCAAATAACAGGGCCAATAAGGCAACGGTCACCAGAGCAGAATAACCGCTTATCCGGTCTAAAATAACACTGGCTATTACCTGTCTTGGTTTTTGCGTACGCAGGCCTAAATCAATACTGCGCACAATATCTCCTCCCATCGTAGAAGGAAAAAAGAGATTGGAAAAAAAGCCGAGGCAAAATGATTTAAATATTAAAGAGAAGGGCAAATTTAACCCCAGCCCGGCGAGCAACATCTCCCAACGCAAAAACCAGATGGCATACATTAATAAGGCCAGAAGAAAAGCAAGGATTAAACTTGTAATCTGGGCATGAGAAACAATCCCGATAAGCTTATTTAAATCAATCTGCCTGAGTAGAAAAGATAAAATCCCTATACTGATAATGATTCTTATCAGGAGAAATACTGTTTTACGCATTTGCCTCCATGTTATCGGCTATACGCTCTACGCTATCAAGCACTTCTTCTGCCCGGTAAGATGTCCGTGCCAGGGGAGAGGCCAAAACTGCCCTGAATCCCAGCCTTAAGGCCCTGTCCTTATATGTTTGAAATTGCTTAACAGAAACAAACTCCCTTACCGGATAATGTCTCGGCGTAGGAGCAAGATATTGCCCTAGAACTAAAATATCGCAGCCCGCCTTAATCAAATCATTCATAACCCGGATAACCTCTTCTTGAGTCTCTCCCATACCCAAAAGCAGTGATGACTTGGTAATTAAATTAGGGGCGAGTTTTTTTGCCTGGGCGAGAACCCGTAAACAACGTTGATAACTAATTCCCCGGCGTATCGCGGGATATAAACGCGGCACCGTCTCTAAATTATGGGCTAAGACGTCCGGGTGGGCTTGGATGACCAAGTTAAGAGCAAATCCAAGAAAGTCTGGAATGAGGACCTCTATTTTTATATCTCTTTTATAACGGCGAATGAGACTTATTGTCCGGGCAAAATGCCCTGCGCCGTAATCATCTAAATCGTCACGGGTTACGGAAGTAATAATTATGAAATTAAGCCGGAGTTCCTTTATTGTCTTCAGTATCCGGTAAGGCTCTTGTTTATCCAAGGGGAGTGACTTCTTCCCGGATTTATCTACTGCGCAGAATGAGCAGTTGCGCGTACAGCAATCGCCCAGAATCATAAAGGCGAGGGTCTTTGCCTTAAAACACCCGGACCAATTAGGACACCTTGCCTCCAGGCAAACTGTGTTTACCCCCTCCCTTTTTAAAGAGCGGAATCTTGCCAGAGTTTGCGCATCAGGGATTTCCTGCCTGAACCATTCAGGGAGCCGATTTTTTCTTGAGGCGATTTTCTTCATCTACAAAAACAATCTTCGGTTTTAATTTACGAGCCTGACGCTCATCAACCAAACAATAACAAAGGATGATTATCTCATCACCCACGTAGCCGCTGCGCGCAGCCGGCCCATTCAGGCAGATTATCCCTGAATCCTGCTTGGCACTGATTGCGTATGTCTCAATGCGCTCGCCCGTATTCAGATTTAAAACCTCGACCTTCTCTCCCTCAAGAATATCCGCGGCTTGCATAAGCCGGCAATCTATGGTGATACTACCCGGATAATAAAGCTGGGCCTCCGTAATCCTTGCCCGGTGAATCTTGGATTTTAGTATTGTGCGTAACATCTTATTCCGATAGAGCCTTGAGTATCTGTTTAGCGAATTCGGTTGCTGCTGTCGGTCCTGAGGCAGTGATAATATTCCCGTCTTTTTCCAAAGCCTTTGCTGTATAGATTGCTCCTTCAGCCTTAAGCCTTCCTGCTTCAGAAGACCAGACCGTTGCCTTTTTACCTTTCAATAAGCCGGCCTTAGCCAGGGTAACCGGAGCAATACATATTGCCGCTACCACCTTATTGGCAGAATAGGCATCGCCGGCAACCTTGTGAGCAGTCGGGTCATCCCAATAGGTGCTTGAGCCGCCGCCCCCAACAAAGATGACCGCATCAAAGTCCTGAACATTTATATCCTGGAGCGTCATATCCGGCATAACCCTCGCTCCCAACGTCCCTTTAGCCTCTGTCTTTTTCCTTGAAGCTATCTTTACGATTATTCCCCCGTCTTGTAAAATCTTCTTTGGCTGCAGTAGTTCCTCGTCGCGAAAATTATCCTGGGCAATAATCATTACTGCCTTTTTCATCGCCTCACCCCCTCCGACAGAACAGTTGAAACAGGCCACCGAAAGAACAACTAACCACAAAATAGGCAACCGCTTAACCATGCCTGCCCTTTTTCTTAATTATATCATAACTCTTGCGGGCAATCATCAATTCTTCCCGTGTAGGGATTACCAAAACGGCAGGCCTTTTCTTTAAATGAGTAAAAAATCTTGAGCAAATCCTCTGCCGTATCTTGGCCTGATGCTCGCCGATACCGGCAGTAAATACAAGCGCATCGCAACCGCCCATAATTGCCAGATAAGCTCCGATATATTTTCTAATCCGGTAGACAAAGATATCAATAGCCAGC
>CAZPQS010000052.1:0-8115 GCA_964588765.1 uncultured Planctomycetales bacterium
GATCACATCCACCGGCAATACCGCTGCAATAAATGCAAACAGCACGGTAGACGTCACCGTAGGAGGCTATATTCCTAATAACGCTACACTTACAATTGTGGATACAGGAGGCTCAGGCATAGGAAGTGCGCCGAGCACAGTTACTTCAAGCAATTCCTTCGTGACATTTACTGCTGCAAACTCCGGAGGTAATCTTATCCTTACAGCAGATCGCTCCGCAAACGGGTTCCAGCAGGCCGGCGGCAATTCCAATGCCGCAGCTGTAGGGGCTGTGCTTGATAATGTCACCAACCCCTCCTCTGATATGACCACTATATTGGATACGCTAAGCGGTATGTCGGGTAGTCAGGTCGCTTCTTCAGAAGATACTATGAGCCCTACTGCTGACAGGGGCTCAATCGATGTTTCAAATAATATGCTTAATCAGTTTGTGGGCACGACGATAGTCCGGCTTCAGGATTCCAAGATAGAAGAAAAAGAACAAAAAACGCCATCAGAGAATGCTCCACTTAGGAATGATATTTGGGTGCAGACCTATGGAGATTACGCTCGTCAGGATAAGCGGGGTTCAAGCAATGGTTACCGGGCAAGGCTATGGGGTACTGTTGTCGGCATCGATCATATTGTTATGGAAGCCCTGCGTTTAGGATTTGCTCAAGGGTTCGGCTTCAGCCGCATCAGGTCAAAAGACAACGGCGACCGTACTAAAATAAGAAGTTATCAGAGCGGATTTTACGGTGAATACGAAGGCAAGAATCACCCTTATATTATTGATGCGGTATTAACGTATGGTTATAATGATTATAGCGGCTCGCGAAATGTTCTGGTAGGCTCAATAAACAGGACTGCCGATTCAGATTATCAGGGACACCAATTTTCAAGTTATTTGGAGACTGGATACAAACTCAAGAGTAAGAATTTCGATATCATTCCCTTGCTCGCATTAAACTATACACACCTGCATGTTTCAGGATACACCGAGACAGGAGCCGGCTCCCTGAATCTTAAGGTTGACGCGCAGAATTATGATAACTTGCAGTTGGGCGCAGGTTGTAGAATTACCCGCCATTTTGACGGCCCGAATGTTATTTTTAGTCCGGAAGCCCACTTTCGTTACTTTTATAGCGTTATAAATGACGATCAACAGTTATCAGCCAGCTTTACCGGCGGAGGCACATCTTTTCAGACTACGGGTTTTAGGCCGGCACCCTCAAGTTTTAATTTCGGAGCGCGGCTTGAATTCTTTAATAAAAAGAATGTCACCCTGCTTGCCACCTGCGACACAATGTTTAAAAAGGACTATTATGAGGCAGGCGGCTCACTGGTAGCAAAGTATAGTTTCTAATAATAGTTTTCTTTACTTGACCGTTCATCAGCCAGTTGCGAAATTCGTCCAATTGAGGGAGCCAAGTATTGGAGGGGCTTATTCTTGCGACAAGTTCGTAAGGATAAGCCCTTTTTATTGAGAGGGTTCGTCCGTCCATAATATTTTATTGACTTTTTATACTGAAAAGGTATGCTAAAAGAGATATAGCTTCATACATTCTACGACCTATTCTCCACAGGCTAATGGATAACTGTAAATTAATAAAATGGAATATTTCAAGAGGGTGATTAAAATGGACCTGAGTAAGCGAACTAAATCTATGCGGCAAATATTTTCTCTGCTTTTGTTAGTTGTAGTTTGTGTGTTTTTAAGCAGCTGTGGCGGAAAAGAATCCAAGGTGTATCGGGTGGGTATTTTGTCTGGGCTAGACTATATGGCCGATGCAGTCGTTGGCTTTAAGGCCAAAATGACTGAATTAGGATACATCGAGGGCAAGAACATTGTTTATGATTTACATAAAACTAACTTTGATATGGCCGTGTATAAAAGCACCCTCAAAAAATTTGTGGCTGATAAAGTTGACCTGATTTTTGTGTTTCCCACCGAGGCATCCATAGAAGCGAAGATAGCCACCCAAGGGACCAACATCCCGGTGATTTTTACCATTGCCAACATAGAAGACACTGGACTGGTTCAGAGTGTGCGCCAGCCAGGCGGGAATATCACCGGCGTGCGTTATCCTGGTCCAGACCTGGCTATCAAGCGCTTTGAGATTATGCGCGAGTTGGTGCCAGAGGTTAAACGAATGTTGATACCTTATCAGCGGGGTTACCCTATTGTAGCCAGCCAGTTAGAGGTATTATACCCCGCAGCTAAGGCCGCGGGCGTCACGTTAATAGAAGCTCCCGCTTCTGATGCGGCAGACCTTCAGGCTTACCTAGAAAAACTGACTAAATCTGGCGATATCAATCTGGATGCTATATTTATTATAGCTGAGCCTCTTGCTGTGACACCTGATGCCTTTTTAGTAATGGGTAAATTTGCTGCCAAGCATAAAATACCCATAGGCGGCGCCTTAATGATGGTTGATGGCTATGAATCTATTTTTGGAATAAATATTGACGCCGCCAACTCAGGAAAACAAGCAGCTATATTGGCTAATAAAGTTTTAAGAGGTATTCCGGCTGGCACTATCCCGGTAGTCTCAGCCGAGAGTTTTTTCCAGATTAATTATAAAGCCATTCAAGAGCTTGGGCTGAAGGTGTCTGAAGGCTTATTGAGTATGGCAGATGAGATAATTCGTTAAGATGTTAAAGATTAAAAAGGAAAAAACAAGAAATTTCCAAAGTTTAACGGTCACTTTGGCGGTTGCTTTTTTAGTCTTAAGTGCCGCAATACTGCTGGTTATCGGTAGCTTGAATATGTATAACGACTTCCAAAACCAGCGCGCGGCCCTTTCCGACCATCAACAGCTCATTGCTAAAGAAGCAACCAATACAGTCAGGAGTTTTGTTCAAGAGAAATTCAGTGTATTAAATACGGCAGCCAGTCTCAGCGGCTTGTTAAGTATCCGGCAGGAAGAGCAGAAAGTAGTCCTGGAGAAACTGTTAGGCCTTGAGCCGGCTTTTCGTCAGTTGGTCTTGTTAAATGCACAAGAACAGGTCTTAGTAAGAGTCTCCCGTCTATCAACTGCGTTCCTGGATAAATTGATAGCGCGCATACCCGGAGATATGTTTTCTAAGCTGGTTCAAACAAAAAAATATATCAGCGATGTGTATATTGATGAAGTGACCAGCGAACCAATGATGATAATGGCAGTTTCGACCAGAGATGTCTTTGGCGATTTTAAGGGAATATTGATGGCTGAGGTAAATTTAAAATTCATGTGGGATTTATTAGACAGAATGAGGGTTGGCAGAAATGGTCTGGCATATGTGGTTAACAGGCAGGGTAATCTAATTGCTTTTGGCGATATTAGCCGGGTTTTAAAGGGAGAGAGTTTAGTCCATCTGGACGAGGTAAACAGATTTCTCAAGTATAAGGACATATCACCTATAAACAAGACCAATATATCAAAGGGCATTCAAGGCACTTATGTGGTAGCTAGCCATGAAAACCTGTATTTGCCTGATTGGGCAGTGGTGGTTGAATTACCGGTCTTAGAGGCATATAAAAATGTAATCGGCGCACTTGGAGTGTCGGGGTTGATAATGCTCTTCAGCTTTATCCTGGCCATCGTGGTAGGTATTAATCTCTCCAAAAGAATTACAAAACCAATAATAAGTCTAAGAGAGGCTGCTATTAGAATAGGTGAGGGAGATTTAGACACACGGATTAAAATTGAAACCAAGAATGAAATAGAGGATTTAGCAAAAGCATTTAATCAAATGGTCCAGGATTTACAACAATCTACCACCTCCATAGATAATCTCAACCGTGAAATCGTCGAGCGCAAAAAAGCAGAAGAGAGATTAAAAGCTGCATACATCAAACTCAAAGAAATGCAAGACCTCGTTATCCAGGCCGAGAAATTGAATGCTGTCGGCCGACTTGCAAGTGGCATAGCGCATGAAGTAAAAAATCCCTTAGGAATAATACTCCAGGGGGTTAATTATCTGGAGAAGAAGATATCCCCTAAGCAGAAGGATGTCTTCGAAACCCTTACTATGCTCGAAGATAGCGTAGGAAGAGCCAACAAGATTGTAACCTCGCTTCTTGATTTTTCTAAAATCAAAGAAATGGATTTGCAGCCCCGAGATATCAATGCTATCCTGGAGGATTCCTTAAATTTAGTAAAACAAAGGCTTAGTTTTGAGCATATTGAGATTGTCAAGGAGACAAAAAAAGATATTCCTAAAGTTTTAGTTGATAAGAATAAGATGGAGCAGGTATTTATTAATGTATTCTTAAATGCAATTCAAGCTATACCCGGAGGAGGAGGAAAGATTACTATCCGCAGTTACGATACGCGATTAAAGGAGGTAAAAAATGGCATAGGCAGAAGAAAAGGGGACCATTTTGTGCCTGGAGAAAAGGCAGTGGTGGTTGAAGTTGAAGATACAGGCACCGGCATTTCTGAAGAAAATTTAAAGAAAATCTTTGACCCCTTTTTCACTACAAAATCTCCCGGCGGAGGAAGCGGTTTAGGATTATATGTAACTCGGAGTATAATCTATATGCACAAAGGCCTGATTGATGTAAAAAGCCAGATAAATAAAGGAACCAAAGTAACCATTATTTTTAAAATATCCAGAGAGGGGTGAGGAAATGCATAAAAAAAGAATATTGATAATTGATGACGAAGAGAATTTTACAAAGCTGATGAAATTGAACCTTGAACAAACCAAACAATACGAAGTCAGGGTAGAAAATAAGGGAGCGAAAGGATTGGAAACTGCGCAGTTATTCAATCCGGATTTGATATTACTTGATATAATAATGCCGGATTTAGAAGGTTCGGAAGTCGCGTCCCAGATAAAAAATGATGAAAAAACTAAAGATATTCCAATCGTCTTTTTAACTGCGGCTGTAAAAAAGGAGGAGGTAAATTCCAGCGGAGGCATTATAGGCGGGAATCCTTTTATAGCTAAACCGGTAAGCACACAAGAACTTATTGATTGTATTGAGAAATATACAATAATGTAACGGATGAGTGAAGGCGAGAATTTAAAAGGGTGATACTTAAGGGGAATGAAGACCGGATAAGTACTTAGAAGCACCCAAGGCAGCCTTGGCACCCTCTCCGCAGGCAATAATGATTTGCTTCTCCCGAACGTTGGTTACATCTCCGCAGGCAAAAACTCCCTCTATATCGGTCCTATTTAAAGAATCAATCATTATTTCATTTACCTCATTTTTCTTGACTATTTTGGCGAATTCAGAATTGGGGGTTAGTCCAATCTCAATAAAGACTCCCTCCAGTTTTAAATCCGAAATCTTACCTCCCTGCTCAACCTCTATTCCCTTTACAAAGGTTTCCCCGTAAATTCTTTTTACCTTGGCGCTATTTAATACCTTAACATTAGAAGCCCCGATAACCTTCTCAATCATTATTGTATCGCCGGTCAACCTGCCAGCGATATTTATAATATAGACCAAGGGAGAAATCTTTATCATCTGCAATGCCGCATCCAGGGCGGAATTCCCTCCCCCGACTATAGCTACCCTTTTATCTTTAAATAAAGGGCCATCGCAGGTAGCGCAATAGGTTACGCCCTTATTTTTAAATTCCCTCTCTCCCTCCACATTTAAAAGCCGGGGCCGTGCGCCGGTAGCAATTATTAACGTCTTGGAAATATATTCTCCTTTATCTGTTATCGTCCTTATGAGATTATCCTCTTTTTTTATGTCCTTTGTTTCTTCAGGCATATGAAGCTTTATATCAAATGCTTTCATATGCTCCTGAAATTTCAAAGCAAGCTCGGGACCGGTAATAAACTGATAGCCTGTATAGTTTTCTATATCTCCGCTTAAAGCCGCCTGACCGCCGATATCTTTACAAATAACTAAAAAATCCATTCTCTTGCGGGCAGCATAGACACTGGCGGTTATACCCGCCGGACCCGCGCCAATTATAATTAGGTCGAGCATCTTGTATTTATAAACCTAAGGCTTTAACTATTGCTTCCTTGTCAAAACCGACGATAATCTGGCCTTCGATATCCAAAACCGGAACGCCCATCTGTCCGGATTTCTGTATCATCTCCTGTGCGGCTTGCTGATTGGAAGAAACATCGATATCCTCAAAATCTACGTTGTTCTCATTTAAAAATTGCTTTGTCCCCTTGCAATAAGGGCAGGTAGGAGTGCTATAGATTTTTACCTTTTTATTCATTATTCCCAAATTATAGAGCCTGCTTCAAATCGGTTAATTGCCTTAAATGCTCCTGTTCTTGTTTAATCAACTCATCAATTACTTTGTAATCATATTCAGGAATTACCTTTTTCATTCCCTCATAAAAAATGATTGAATCTTTCTCGGTTCCGATACCTACGTCAATTGCTTCCTTATCACCGGTTACCTTCTTAGCCATTTCGCTGCCTTTGTCTTTCTGTGTAAATACATACTCGCTGGCTAAGGCATTCATATAGGCAAAATACTCTCCCGGATATGACTCTGGCGGTTCATATTTATTTACCGAATCCAGAATCTTTTGAAAGACAGCTATGTGTTTTTCCTCTTCGCCTGCCAGATATGCGAATATATCCTTTACCTTTTGATTTTTTGAATGTCCGGCAACTGCATTATAGAAGTCTCTGCCGTTTTTCTCTATCTGAATCCCTATTTCTACTATTTCACTGCCTGCAAATATATTCCCCATAAACATACCTCCCTTTTTTACAAATCCGTCTCCTTAATCCAGTTACCATGTATGTTGCAGTGTTCTATCACCGTAAGCCTTCCACTCTGGGCTTTCATATGAAGCGCGGCTGCCGGATTGAGTTTCCCGGGTGTTAATTGCACTCTTGAGATAAACTTATTATCTATATAAAAGTCGATGCTTGTAATATAGTGTTCCGGCAACATCGGATGCTGTATCTCGCCCATCTTTACATGCACGTCCTGACAGCCCTCGGGTATCAGGCCGCATTTCTTTACCACGGTAATAACCGGTACGTGCTTCTTCTCTAATTCAGTCAGATTATTTACGTCCTTAGGGGTCTTTATGGCATCGCCCTTCTCCTCAAAAGACTCCTTCGGCGCACCGCAAACCGGACACTTCTGTGGCGCACTTGCATCTATGGATATAAACCCGCAAACCTTACATACATATCCTTTCATAATTCCACCTCCTCATAGGGACACCCTTCGGACCAGAGAATGTCCCTACCTATTTGTGATAATTCTCTCTCCTAATTCAAATGCCTTTTTTAAAATATCCGGATGTTTCAGGATTTTCCCCTTTTCATCAATACCTGAACACAATAGCTCTTCATTATAATCCGTATTTATGGTTGCAAAAAAGTTTTTAACGATTGATTTTGCATTATCAAAAAAATCCTTTCTGTCCGACGCCTCTACGGAAATAAAAGCGCCTTTACAGCTTCTGTTAAATATATCCTTTTTCAATATATATTTTGCCCTCCAGGCGCACTGGAACCGGTCTATCATCATTTTGGTCTGGGCGCTTAGAGAGCCAAAGAATATCGGAGAGGCCAGGATTATAACATCCGCCTGCTCAATCTTTTTGTATAAAGGCTGCATATCGTCTTCTACTATGCAGGTGCCGTCGTCCCTTATGTTTTCACATTCCTGACAAGGAGAAAACTTCAATGTATTTAAAATGACCTTTTCTATCTTAGCGCCTTTGGATTTGGCTCCTTCAAGAATTTTATCGAGCAGGATATCCGTATTGCCGCCTATCCTGGGGCTGCCGTTTATTCCCAATATCTTCATATCTAAAAACTCCGCCTTCTGAAGTTAACCATTTTTTAATTTTTTAATCTCTTCCTCCACTTCCCCGGCGCCCTCAGCGTAGAATTTCTCCTCATCCGGAGCAAGATGTTTCAGGAGCCTTAAGAATTCTCCGGCATGGACGCGTTCTTCGTCGGCTATATCCTTTAATACCTCCTGCGCTAATTTATCATTTGTCGATTCTGCCAGCTGCATATAGAGTTGAATCGCTTCATACTCTGCGGCAATTATAAACCGTATTGCTCTAATCAGCTCTTCATGCGTAACCTTACGCTCTTTTGCCAATCCGGAAAACGGCGTTCCAAATTCAGGCATAACGACCTCCTTTTTCAATAATTTTCACAGAGAAGTTCAAAATAGGCTTGAGGATGCG
>CAZPQS010000053.1:0-7999 GCA_964588765.1 uncultured Planctomycetales bacterium
TTTTACGGGTAATTTAACATATGGGGCCCGTACTTTATTGGTTTTCATTAAAACGCCGGCGGCATGTTGTTCTTGCCTTCCTTTTTAACCACGCCTCCCCCCACAAAAACAATATCCGCAGCCGCGTAAAAGGGTATGAGCTGACCAATCGTATCCAAAACAAAAATCGTTCGCCTGCCTGCCTGTCCTGCCGTCTGCCGGTTTAATTTGCTGATTAAAACCGGGGCAAAACCGAATCTATTGACCAGGCCCTCTATCTGCGAGGCGCGCTCAGGATGGCGCGGCGCAATAAGCAGCCCAAGCCCGGGAAATTCATTGATTAATCCTTTATAGACATCCAGGATTATCTCTTCTTCGCCGGGGTGGGTTGAGCCGGCAACCAACAGCTTCCCTCCCTGGCTCAAACCCAATCCCAATCGAAGCCCTGCGTAATCTATCTTAAAATCGGCTAAATCCAGAATATCATATTTCATATTCCCGGTAATCTCGAGCTTATCGTCAGGCACTCCTAAGAGCGATAATCTCCGGGCATCGCGGTTGCTTTGCACGCAAAACAGATTGATTTTGCTTAATATGGATTTAATCAGGGGTTTCACCATCCGATAACCCAAAAATGAGCGGTCGGAGATTCTGGCATTAACCAGGGCTATGGGCACGTTCATTTTATCAAGCTGGGTTATTAAATTCGGCCAGATTTCAGTCTCCACGATTATACAGAGACGGGGGTTAAGCTTCCCGATAACCCGCCTGGTAATAAAGCTTAAATCAAAGGGCAAATAAAACACAAGGTCATCTTCGGTCTTAAAACTATTGACAATCCTGTTGCCGGTAGGGGTTATTGTAGAGATGGCAATCTTCTGTCCGGGATAGTCCTTGCGTATCTGTTTTACCAGGGCGCCGGCTATCTTTGCCTCCCCTACGCTTACTGCATGTATCCAGACAGGCCGGTTGAAACCCGAATCAATGGATACAAATCCCAGGCGCTGGATAATGCCCCGGTGCAGTTTTCTCCTTAGGAGAAAACACGGCAAATAAATTATCGCAAAAATAATAAATATTAAATCATACAAAACAGTCATAATGTCAGGGACACCCTAATCTACGCATGGGGATGGGCCTTCTGGTAAATGCTCTTCAGTCTTTCCGTGGTAAGATGCGTATAAATCTGGGTTGTGGAAAGATTAGCGTGCCCCAAGAGTTCCTGCACGCTTCTTAAATCCGCGCCGCGATTTAGAAGATGAGTGGCAAAGGAATGCCTTAAGGTATGCGCTGAAATATTGCCGCTTAATGAGGCAAGCCGAATATACTTTCTCACAACATTTCTTGTCCCGCGAGCGCCTAACCGGCTGCCATTTTTATTCAAAAATAAAACCAGTGACTGTTTTTTTCTCTTATCCAGATAGGCCCTGATCGCCTTTAGCGCATGCTCCCCCACCGGAAGCAGGCGTTCCTTCTTGCCCTTACCCCTCACCTTAGCCACGCCGCTGATAAAATCGATATCTTCGATATTCAAACCCACCAATTCGGAAATCCGCATACCGGTGCTGTAAAACGTCTCCAGGATTGCCTGGTCGCGAAGGCCTCTCTCGTCATCAACCCCGGGCGCCTGCAATAACTTAATCATCTCCTCCTCGGTCAAGAACGAAGGCAGGTGTTTATCCAATTTAAAACCCATCAGACTCAAGGTGGGGTTATTCTTAAGATAACCGTCGCGGCATAAGAACTTAAAAAATGAGCGCAGGCAGGAAAGCTTGCGGGCAATACTGCGCGGCTTAAGATTTCTCTGCTTCAAATGTGCCAGATATCTCCTCAGGTTAAGGTAATCCACCTTCTCCGGGGGCATCTCCTTAAGGAAGTTGTTAAAATCCTCCAAATCCTCCCTGTAGTTAAGCAGGGTGAGCGAAGAATAATTCTTCTCAATATCTAAATATCTTAAGAACTTCTTAATATAGCGTTGCATAGGTTATGGGTTATTTGTTCAGTATAGTTTTCTTAAGTTGATATTCCACGTATCCGGCAAGGATTTCCTGGATTTTCATCGGGGGCAAAACTACGAAATAATGCGAGATAATTGCGTGGGCAATCTCATGACCCAGAATACAGGCATTCAAATTCTCCGCGTCTATACAGATTGTATTGGAGTTATGGATATAAAATGAGGGGGCTTGGAGTTCCTGATTAAAATAACTACTGAAGAACTTCTTTAGCTCATCAAAATTGCGATAAATTCTAATATCCCCTTGGAAACTGTAAATATGCATATCCAGGATATCGCTAACCTCCAGGAAGAGGGCATCTATAGTTTTTGTTAAGTTTATCCGCGGGTCTGCTTTACTGCTGTTGGAATTAAACATTAAATACTGGGAAGGCGATATATCTATTTTCTGAATTATACCGAATAAATCCTCATCTGATTGATAATATATAGTAAAGTATTTGCCTTCGCACTTCTTTCCAAGGTCCTCCGGCTCTTTTCCAGCAAAGGATAAAGAAGGTAAGGCAAAGGACGCTATTACCAAGATTGCGCAGATTATATTTATATTATGCCGATTGGATATTCTCACTTTTAACAATTTAAACCTTAAAATACTCAAGTCTCCTGCCGATTTCCTCGATTGTCCTGTCTATTTCCTGAATATCTTTAGTTTTATCTTCGGTCATCTCCTTTTTTATCATCTCTTTCCAGGAATCTACCAGGGTCTGCCATTGTCTTTTTAAGTCCGAGTGCGCCCGGCGTAAACTTTCAATCATAGCATTTAAATCTGTGGCGACATCCTGAAGCTGGTCGGTTTTACGAATGTGGAAAATGCTGCTTAAATCTCCTGCTTCTATTGCCTTCATCTCTTTTTTAAACCGGTACAAAGGCCCGCCAATCCTATGAGAAATAAACAGGGTCAAAATTATCGTAGCGGTCCCCACAACTATAGTTACGATGATAACCGTCTGGATTAACATAGGAAGGATAAAATCTGCGGTTGTCTTTACTACGGCGCGCGTATTTTCAAAGGTAACCGTGGTCGAGCGGCTGCTAAACAGATATAAAACTATGCCCGTAAGCAATGTGCCCAAAACTACCAGTATGCAGAACCTTAAGATAAAACTCGCCTGAAATTTCTTTTCTATAAAATAGGTTCGTCTTTTATATTTCTTATCTGTGCGCATCGGGCCCTCCCGTTCTATTCTTGTTTCTCTTCACCTGAAATTTCACCTTTTATCTCTATCTTTGCCTTTTGGCGTAATTGCCCAACCCAGGCATTAAGCGCCTGGGTCTGCTTATTACGCAAAACCTGCCACTTTATCTCATTGTAACTTTCCGATAAGGGCTTACTAACTAATCCCTGCTTGAGCATATCCTCATAACGGCTCTCAATTTCTCTATCGGTAACGGAAATCTGATCTGCGATTTCCTTGCTTTTCCTGTTAATCATAATCTTAAGCAAGGACTGCTCCCAGAATCTCTCAATTGCCTTTAAGAATTCCTTTTGTTTATCCAAACCGCGGCGTTGTGCTTCCTGAAGAATTAACTTGCGGTTGATTAAATCGTCTAAAAACTTCCGTTTGTCCAAAAGGCAGCCGGGCATTCCTGTCTCTTCAAATTCTTCCTCGAGCTCCTCCCCGGTCATAACAAAATTATTGACCCTCAGGGCAATATCGTTTGCCCCATCTTTGCCCCGGCACCCCCAGATTAAAACCGACCCGGCAATAATTAAGCCTCCCGTTAAGGATAATAATCCTTTATTCATAATTTTACCCTCCTCAAATGAGCAGACAATTTACGAAGCGAAAGCGACGTAAATTGTAGTCCTTGACATTTTTAATGTCAAGGATGTCTGCGAATTTGACCCAGCACTAATTTTAAGTTATAAATTTAATCAGCAAAATTAGTGCTGGGTAAGTTCGGCCATACAACTTATGTTCACTTCGTTCCATAAGTTGTGGCTTCACTTATTATACTACTTATCCCGTATATTTACTACAAAAAAAAGGGCGAGTATTTCACTCGCCCTGCACTTACCTTCTTTAAAAATCGCTTTCTACTAAATCGCTCCCTCTCCCTCTTCTTCTCCGGAGCCCTCGCCGCCTTCTTCAAGCCAGGGAAGGAACCTTCCCTCCTCTTTTAATCGTAAACTTCCTTCGATAAACTCATACATATCTTCGGTTAATTGGAACTCCTCAAAGGCAGATGCATCGGCTTCGGTTACGGGATGGTAAAAATATACCGGCCCCATCGCATCAAAGGAGCTGACCTGGGTGGTACTTATATCTTCGGTTGTAGTCGGTAAATTTACCCTTATGACTAAGGTATTTGAAGACTGATTATTAACGCTAACCGGCCATACAGGGAAACTGTTAAAGGAAACCATCCCGGCTGGCGTGCAGCTAAAAACGACCACTGTTCCCGAAGTAGTAGTCCCGCTGATGTTAGCGCTTAAACCCCCGCTTATACCGAAAACTGTAACCCAACAATCTCCGTTGGTAATCAGAACATTAACGGGATTAGTAGAGGTTCCAATAACGCCGGTTGCCGAAAGCAAAGAGCTTGCCGCTGCTTTAAGGTGCGGACCTGAACCCTCCGCATAGATTGAGCCGGCATTGGCAATAAGATACACTCTGCCTGCAGTCGAGGTAACTGTTCCGGTACGAATAGTAATATTCCCGCTTGTAGAAATATCTACTTCACCGGGAGTTGTTATAGTATCGAGTATTAAACCTCCGGTATTATCTATATCGATATTGCCGCTGGCTGTATTGGTAGCCTTAAGATTCGAGACAGACGTCTCTAACGCACCGTCTGAACCAATACCATTAGCCGCAGAAAGAATTAAATTGTTGGCGATTATATCCGTATAAGCATCGCCGCCGTCTGCGATATATCCGTCTGCAGTGATAGTTACAATTAATCCGGCTGCAGAAATTCCGGTAATGGTTGCGTTACCGTTTATATCTAAAATGATATTCCCGGATGAACTCTCCAATAGAGAACGATTAAGGAGATTGCCATTAATTGTTAACTGATAGCCATTGACATCAAGCGTTCCTGAATTATTGGTAAAATCTCCTGTGGAAGTCGTCTCTCCCAATAATTGAACTGTCAAATCCTTATTTATATCAACATCGCCTGTATAAGTCCCTGCTGCTACATTGACTGTATTGCCAGCGTTTGCCGCGTCTATAGCCGCGTCTATAGCCGGCTGGATTTTTTCATAATGATTGCAATCGAAATCCCAGTCGAGTTTAAACATCCAGATATTTGCGTCGTCATAGGCTGTCCCTGTAGAATTATGCTCCGAGGTATAGAATAAGTAGCTATCGTCTCCATCTACCAGGATATCCGGCCAATAATCCCACCATTCCGCAGCAGCGTAATAGCCGGGGGTAACATCTTTAACCGGAGACCAGTCGGTGCCGTTATTTGTGGAGTAGGCAAGCTTGAGCTTCTGGCCATCGGTACCAATACAAGGCGCCCAGACCAGCAAGAGATTACCATTGGAGAGTCTTTCGATACTTGGGTCCCAATCCGTCCACGGTGTATTGCTGCCAGCGATGTTGTTGGGAGTCCACGTAGCGCCATCATCACCGGAAGTAGCTAACCAAATCTGACCAGAGCCACCTTTTGAGGTAACCACATAAAGTTGGCCATTATCTCTTAATATCTTGGGCACATACATCCCCGAAGAGTAAATTGTTACAGGCTCAGACCAAGTTATTGCATCGCTACTGGATGAAAACCTTATGGTTGAGTTATTAGTCTGAGCAACCAGCCAGAATGTGTTATCTGCATAAATTACATCTGTATGGTGCATCCTGGAGCCTTTAGGGTCATTATTCGGGAAGCCATCTATAGTAACATAAGCCGCGTCTGACCAGGTTGCGCCGCTATCTGCTGAGGTATAATAAATCAAAGGTCTGCTGTCTCCGCTGCAACCCGAGCTTGCGAATACCCAGATCTTACCAGCGCTGTCCTCAAAGGCGGAGATATCTCTTTGGTTAAAATCATCTGGCCTGGGTCTATTCAAGAGGGTAGGTTGTGACCAAGTTGCGCCTTTATCTTCGGATGTCCGATAATAAATCATGTAGGATTCATTATCCACATCGTTTTCTTCGGTTCTTTCGGTAATTGTGTCTGCGCGGGCATAGAAGAGCCAGTATTTGCCGTTGCTGTCTACGAAGACAGAAGGATTGCGCTCGTAGTTTTCACTGCTGGTAATCTCTGAAGACGTGCTTACATATAATTCCAGATGGAAGAACCACCCGCTATTGTTTCCTGAGTCTGTAGATTTTGTCGATGTTATTATGCCAATATTGATATTTTCTGAATCTTTTATATCCAAATAAGAGACCTCTGTTGCGCCTTGCGGGTCAATCTTCCATTGCTTGCCATCATCCGTGCTTCTTAATTTGAGCGGATACGCTGCTGAGCCTTTTAAAGTCAAGGTCTTGGTAATTATTTGGGTTGAACCAGCTTCAAAGTTAAGTTCTTTTCCGGCAGCTGTGCATTCAAAGTCGTTAAAGGTGGTTGAGCCGGATATGGTAGCCGTGCCGGAACCGACAAAAATTACCTTACCACCATTGGCATTGAATGTCCCGGCTGTATGAGCAAAGTCACCGCTTATGCTTAAATTGCCGGAAGGGGCAATAAAATTACAGCCTGCATCTGAGAGTGAGAGAGAACCGTCAATAGTAGAGTCTCCGGACAAAAACTGCACACTGACTGCCTTATTCAAATTTACCGCTTCATTATAAGTCCCGGCTGCTACATCAACCGTATCCCCTGCCACTGCGGCATCAATACCGCCCTTGATGGTATCGGAATAGGCGATGATTGAATCACCTGGGTGGTCTACTTCTACATTTTGTGTCGAGGGAGTGGTGGTAGCTGTGGCGTACCAAGCGATAAAGTTTACATTGTCAGAGACGGCATCACCTGAAGTTGAACCGCCAGCTAAAACATGAGGATTGGTTGAATGATTCGGGCCTTTGGCATCTCCCCAGTAGTTCTTGGTGGCGTTGACAGGAGTTAAAGCATCAGTAACACTCAAAGCATATTGGTCGTTTCCAGAGAATGAATTCTGGTAAATTGATATACCTGAAACATCCCAAGAAGTTGGATAACCTGCAGCAATCCATATTCCTTGATAATTGTTTTCGATTGTATTGCCATATATAGAAGCTGTGCCTAGTTGCCATAACTGTATTGCTTCTCCTTCGCCCCATGAATTCTCTGCGACATGGCGGATTGTGTTGTTGTAGATATTTACTGTATCTGCATTATTAATCTCAATAGCCGCCCATGCGAGGCCTATTTGACCTTGATTACCACCGATATTTTCCAATGTGTTTCCGCTAACCTTGACAGATGTAGTAGGAGTAACATTATTGCCACGCAACGCAACTACACCATTGCACTCATGCACCCAGTTATTTGTAAAAGTAATAGTATTTAATGGAATAGGTGTATAACCTAACCCATCGTATAACTCAACCACGCCATAGTACAGTATGTCTTTGAATTCCACGTGGTCTATGGTAAAATCACCGCCAAAGGCCTTAGTGACACCACCGCTATCCATCATAATACCACTGCGCTCTGCCGCATTTTCTCCATCAACAACACTATTACGGAGCGTGAATCCATTTACAGCCTTATGGTTATAGGTATTGCCGATCACGCAAGTAAGTCCACCTTGATAATTACCTTGTAAATACAGGTTTTCAAGTGTCAAGCCATTAATTTCTTCCGACATATTGCTAAACTTCACACCACCGGTGACTTTTGTAATCTCTGGGTCAGTGCTTGGCAAGCCAAATGCATCTTTCGCACCAATAATCGTAAGGTCACTAAATCCTCTGTTAAGATTAATGGTCTCTTCATAAGTCCCGGCTGCTACATCAACCGTATCCCCTGCCACTGCGGCATCAATACCACCCTGGATGGTGTCTGAATAGGCGATGATTGAATCACCTGGGTGGTCTACTTCTACATTTTGTGTCGAGGGAG
>CAZPQS010000054.1:0-7958 GCA_964588765.1 uncultured Planctomycetales bacterium
TAGTTATGGAGAACCGGTCCCTATTGTTTGTAGGCGTATTTGCCGACTAAGGGTACAAATACGCAGCCGCAAATCGATTTTGTTTTAAGCTGACCCTTTTCTTTCTTAACTACGGTCAAGACCTGGCTGAAGGCTTCCCCCAGCGGCAGAACCATTTTCCCGTCTTCCGATAATTGTTCAGTAAGGGGTAAAGGAACCTGGGGCGCAGCAGCAGTGATAATAATTCGCGAGAAAGGCGCTTCCTCAGTCCAGCCCAGAGTTCCGTCTCCGACTTTAATTTTAATATTAGAGTAACCCAAATCCCGAAGCAGAGATTCTGCTGTTTTTGCCAAGGAGGGGAATCTCTCGATACTATATACCCGGCCGGATAATTCAGCCAGTATTGCTGCCTGATAACCTGAACCCGTACCGATTTCCAAAATCTTCTCATTACCGGACAAATCCAAACACTCAGTCATTAAGGCGACAATATAAGGCTGGGATATGGTTTGCCCCTCTCCGATAGGAATGGGATAATCCGCATAGGCGCTGCCTCTTAATTTTTCCGGCATAAATTTATGACGCTCTATCTTTAGAAACGCATCGATAACCCGGGAGTCTTCTATTCCTCGGGGAATAAGCTGTTCCTCCACCATCCGTTTCCTTAGGAGCGCATAATCCATATCTGTCGCCATATAAAGTCGATGAACCTTATTGTGTCGAAAAAGGGGTTAATCCGGCTCTTCTCTCTCTGATAAATTGTTCTAATCGGCGTGGATTCAATTTTATAACCCAGCCGTGAGGCCTGGAATAATATTTCCGACTCAGTCTCAAAATGCCGGGTGGTAAATTTTATCCTCTCCAGCAACCCCTTTTTTATTAAACGGAATCCGCACTGGGTATCGGGTATTTTTTGCTTGATTAGTTTTGAGATAAACCAGGACATAAATTTATTTGTCAGGATTCGGATAGCCGGCATCCTCCGGGAATCGCGCATTCTATTACCGATAATTATACCCGCTTCAGAGGATTCTGCCTTTTGGATGAAATGAGGAATATCGTCCGGGCAATGCTGTCCGTCCCCATCCATGGTGATTGCCGCATCGAAGTTTTCATTCAGAGTGAATCTTAGGCCGCGAATTAACGAGAATCCCTTGCCCTGATTTTTCGAATTCCTTAATACAATTGCTCCGCAATCCCGGCTAATCTGCGCAGTGGCATCTGTTGAGCCGTCGTCAATAACCGCGACCCCCATTCCCTGCCGACGAATCTGCCGAATGATACTGCCGATAGCCGCAGACTCATTATAGGTTGGTATGATTACGCAAACCCTCATAATCCTTGGACCCAAAACTTGCGAAACATAAACCACTGCTCAGGATAGCGCCGAATATAGTCTTCGATAACCGCCTTACATTTAAACAAAAGGTCTCTTAAATCCTTATCCTTGTCTCCGGATGGATAAAATTCTATCGGCTTTTCAAATACGAGTTTGAACGTATCATCGGGATTACGGAGCATAAAACCGGGAATTATCGGCGCGCCGGTCTTAAGACTGAAGGCGGCCGGCCCCACGGGTAAGCGGGTAGGCAGGCCGAAGAAATCCGTAAGCATTCCGGCGGCATTAAAAACCCTATCCTCCGCCAGAGCAATCATCTTATTTTCGCGCAGTAACTCAAGGCATTGACGGGCTGCCCGGCCAAGGGGTATCACGATTAGTCCTTTTTTTTGCCTCTGGGAATTAAAAAAAACATCCACGCTTTTGTGACGATGAGGAAGGGCAACGGCTCCTATCGGATAACCCAAAAGCGCAGTGGTTACTCCCGCCAATTCCCAGTTTCCTAAATGGGCGGTAATCGCAATAACGCCTTTTCCTCTAATCAAGGCCTCATCGATATAATCTGTATTTACTACAAGGATATTCTTTTTTATATATTCCTTGTCTAATAAGGAAAAGCGAAAGAAATCGACTAAATATTTAGCGAAATTTCTAAACATCGCCAGTCTTATGGATTTTAATTCTTTGGGAGATTTATCGGGAAATATTGCTTTTAGATTCGCAGCAACATTGGCGCGGTCTTTCCCGGCAAATAGATAACGCACGTCCGAGAAGATTATTGCAATTTTATAAGCTAATTTAAGGGGTAAATGCAGGGCAATAAATCTTCCTATTTTATAAGTTAGACAATAAATCATACCTGTAAAATAAGCCGGGCAATGTCTCGCGCCGCATCCGGTTTACTTATCCGTAAAGCAGCGCTGGACAGTTCTTTCAATTTCTCCCGGTGATTATATAAATCGCTGATTGCGCCTATTAAATCCTCCGATTTATTCACCTTTATCGCTGCGCCCTGCTTAACTAAATAAGACGTATTATTTGTCTCCTGGCCGGGAATGGGAGAGATAATAAGCATCGGCAATCCCTTGCTTAATGCCTCGGCGCAGGTCACGCCCCCGGGTTTGGTTATAATTAAGTCCGCTGCCGACATCAATTCTTCTATGTTTTGCGCATAATCCAAAAGGAGAATCCTGTTTTTATATCCCTTTAATCTCTTTTTTAGCCGGCAGTAAATGCGCTTATTTGTGCCGCAGACAACAATCTCCTGAAGATTGAATCTTAAATTTTCCAATATCCCGACTATGTTTTTAATCGGACCTAAACCCTGGCCCCCGCCCATAATCAGAATCGTAAATAAATTATCTTCTAAATTAAGTTTTTTTCTGATTTCGGACTTATCCAAATTATGATTAAACTTAGGCTCAAAAGGTATTCCAAAGGGCTTTATGCGGTTGGGGCTTATGCCCTTTTGTATAAGTCGCTGTTTGACCTCATATGAAGGAGCGATATAGTAATCTACAGTATCGTAAATCCAATAGGAATGGGGAACGAAATCGGTCAGCACTGCTACCAGGGCTATGTTGAGCCCTTTAATTCGCTTAAGATCAGCCACCATCCCGCAGGGAAAAGCCTGGGTGGAAACGACCGCATCGGGACAAAAATCATTAAATAAAGTTTCCAATTTGGGCAGGTTAAAATAATGGATTGTCTGTTTCAGCCTCTGCGTTTTCCTGAGCCAGTAAGGATTGTCGTAAAGGTGAGCCCAGATAAAGGGCAGCCTCTGAATCAGAAGCATATAAAAAAAATTTACAATCTTCTCTCCCCGCGGATGGATATAATTAAATGCATTTAGGCTCAGGGTTTGAGTTTGGGGGGATTCCAGTTTAATCGCTTTTTCTATGGCGAGACTTGCGCTGCGGTGACCCGAGATGTTGGAGATATGCATCAGGAGGATGCGTTTGCTGCGCATTTAAATTTTCCCCTCTTCATAAAGCTGGAGAAATGCAGATACAACCCGGGGATGGAACTGTTGGCCGGATAAGCTCTTAATCTCCGAAATAGCCTCCTGTTTACTCTTTGCGCTACGATAGGGCCGGCCTGCGGTCATTGCATCAAAGGTATCGGCAACAGCGATAATCGCCGCAATTATTGGTATTTTATCGTTGTCTAATCCCTCGGGATAACCCTTACCGTCGTATCGCTCATGATGGTATTTAACGCCCTGGATTGCCGGCTCTAATTCCTTTATTGGTTGTAATATAGCAGCTCCGATCAGCGGATGCAGCTGCACCTTCTGTCTCTCCTCATCAGTTAACGGTCCTGTTTTATTAAGGATGGTTTCGGAGATGCCAATCTTTCCAATATCATGCAGAAGTGCGGCGATTTGCAAATGTTCCAAGAATTTATCGTCCAACTGCATATTCTTTTTTTCTTTTATCCTCTCGCCGATTTTTAAACACAGATTAATTACGTTTTGAGTATGACCGCTTGTATAGTAGTCCTTGGCCTCGATTGCTGCAGCCAGGGCAATCGTCGTATTTATAAAAAGCTGCTGTCTTTTATTCAATTCATCCTGAAGTTGTTTAAAGAGCTGGGCATTACGCATTGCCATTGCCACATCCGAAGCAAGGGCAACAAAGAAATCCAGCTCCTTGCGGTGGAATCTTCGGCCGGTTTTCTTCTTTCCCAGAAACAGTATCCCTAACAAATTATCACGGAAGTAGCTGGGGATACAGACAACCGCTTCCAATATGTCCATCTGAGCTAATGCGCCGTTTAGAATCTCCTTTGCTTTGGTGCTAATCCTTTTTCTCAAAGACCGTTTTGCCTCTTGATATACGATTAAGCCGTCGTTGAGAATCTCTTTATCCCTTCGTTCCCGAAAGAAGCAAATCAGGGGATTATTATAATCCATACGGGAGAAATCTTGAGGAGCTTCTGCGGCTATTTTACGTCCCCGTGAAACGCGAAGTATATAGCTATTCTGCTGGTCATCGTGCAAAAGAATCCCGGCATGAAGCACCTTTACCTTCTGCACCATAAGCCTGACTATCATTTTAATCAGGGTATCCGGCTCATGCACCAGAATCATGTTCTTGGACGCCGTTTCTAATTCCTTTTTATAATCAATTGCCATATCTTTTTGGCTTAATCGATCGCCGCCAGAACCTGGCCTACCTTTGCCGTCTCGCCTTCACTGAATAATATTTTAGTTAACACTCCCGAGCAGGGACTGGGCAGGTTGAATGCGGCTTTATCCGTAGCCAGTTCCACTAAATCCTCGCCCTCCCTTACGGTATCTCCTTGCTTAAAATACCAAAAGGTTACATTTGCGCTCTCAATGCCTTCGCCCAATTCCGGTAGAGTTACCTCTTTCATTCCATCTCCTCACTAAAATTTCTTTAACCTCGTCAATCTCGACCTTGTTTCCCAAGATACCTTCCATCGATGTTATTATTATATCCAGGCCGCAGGGACGAATCAAGCAAAAATTCTTCAAATCATCCTGTTCGATATTCAGACTTATACCGTGAAAGGTTATCCAGTTTTTTATTGCAATGCCGATAGAGGCAATCTTGGCCTGCCTTACCCAGACGCCACTCAGACCGGCCTTAGTCTGTGCCCCAATTCCAAATTCACAAAGAGTCTCCAAGAGGACAGCCTCAAGATTCCTTAAATACCGGTGTATATCTTTTTTAAAATAGGCAAGATTAACTATCGGATATGCGCACAGCTGTCCCGGTCCGTGATAGGTTACGTCGCCGCCCCGTTCAATATCATAGACCCCGATGTTCAATCTCTCTAGCCTCTCTCTATCGGCCAGAATATTTTCTTTATGGCCCTGCCTGCCCATCGTAATTGTCGGTTTATGCCGGCAGAGGATAAGCGCAGACGGTATTTCTCTTTGTTTTACCTGCAGAAATATACTCTTTTGGAAATCCCAGGCTGATTGGAAATCCACCAGGCCCAGGTCAAATAATTTAAATTCCATTTTTATTCTTTTGTTGCTTCGTGGATGGATTCCGATAGGGTGGGATGAGCGAATACGATATTATGAAGCCCTGATAATTTAAGGCCTGCTTGAATGGCAACAGTGATTATTCCTATAAGTTCGGTTGCTTTAGGACCTATGATTGATGCGCCGAGGATGTTATCGGTTTCTTTATCGGAGATTACCTTTATGAACCCTTCTGCTTCCTCAAGAATGCGCGCCATACCCGAGCCAAGAAAATCAAATTTGCTTGATTTTAGTTTAATACCTCTTTTTTTGGCCTCGTCTTCGGTAATTCCCACGCTGGCAATCTCAGGGTCGGTGAATATGCAGTTAGGGATAAGCTGAGATTCGATTTGTTTGCAATGCCCGGGGGCGGCGATATTCTTTGCCGCGGTTAGTCCTTGATGAGCGGCAAAATGTGCCAGAAGTTTAAGTCCCGTGCAATCCCCGGCAGCAAAAATATTGGGTATATTGGTGTTCAGGTATTCATCGGTTACAATCCTGTTTCTTTCCAATTGAATCCCAATCCTTTTTAAATCTAAATTTCCGAAATCAGCCGCTCTTCCTATACATAAGAGTGCCGAGTCATAATTATCTAAATTTATGGTCCTGGCATCCGTACCCGTATTTATTTTAATACCCTTTTTTTTGAATACGGCTTCTAATTTCCTGGCTACCTCTCTATCCTCCTGGGGCAGGAGTTGCGGCATTAATTCAACAATAGTTACCTCGGTGCCCAGCATGGAAAATAAACTGGCAAATTCACAGCCAATTACACCGCCGCCGATTATCAACAGCGACCGGGGCAGGGCGTTTAAATTAAGGATATCGCTGCTGGAGATAATCTTTCTGCCGTCGAATCTCAGGCCGGCAAGCTGGATTGGTTTTGAACCGGTGGCAATAATTATATACTTTGCCTTGATCCTGTTTCCGCCAACATCCAACTCCCCGGTAGATATGAATTGGGCCTCGCCCTTAAGGAGCGCGATATCGCCGAGCATAAGCTGCATACCCCTGCCCAGTTGTTTGATAATGACCTCTTTTCTTTTCTGAATCTCCGGAAGGTTTATTTTTGAATCAATTATCTCTATGCCGAATTTTGTGGATTTTTTGGAAAGCGAGTAGATTTTTGCCGACTGGATTAATGTTTTGGCAGGAATACAACCGCGATTAAGGCAGGTGCCGCCAATCTCATCCTTCTCGATTAAGGCAACCTTAAGGCCGAGTCTCTTTGCCTCTTGCGCCGCACTGAAACCGGCCCATCCCGCCCCGATTACGGCTAGGTCAAACATAGTGTCTTTTGTTTTTTAATGGATTCGGCAGATTTTAATAAGGCTTTATTTTCCTGGTCGTTTAACTCTAATTGAATTATCCTTTCAATGCCCTTTCTTCCTATACAGCAAGGCAGGCCGATACAGATATCCTCCAGGCCGTATTCACCGTTAACATAAACAGAAACGGGTAAGACGCGTTTTTCATCCTGGGCAATGGCCCTGGTCAAATCAGAGATTGCCATTGAGGGAGCAAAATAAGCGCTGCCGGTGCCTAAATGAGAAACAATCTCTGCGCCCCGCTGGACTGTTTTTCCAAAGAGTTCGCTTATTTCTTCCGGCTTAAGATACGTATCCAGCGCTGCCCCCTTTACCTTGGTATGCCGGCTTAACGGCAACATTCCCTCCCCATGGCTGCCGATTATACAGGGCTCTATTTCCGTTACCTCAATATTCAGCCTTTCAGCAATAAGATTGGCTAAGCGCGCCGTATCCAATGTTAACCCCATACCTAAGACGCGATGTGTAGATAAGGCTGTTTCTTGTATAACCAGGTAGGTCATTGTATCCAAAGGATTTGTAACTACAATGATAATAGACTCCGGACACAGGCGTTTAATATTTTTACATATTCCTTTGATAATCTGACTGTTCTTCTGCAGTAATTCCTCCCGCTTCATCCCGGGTTTGCGCGGTATACCCGCAGTAATTATCAGGATGTCTGAATTTTTTATTTGGGTTATATCGCCTGTTCCCCGGACGCGATAATTATGTTTGAATATAAATCGCGCATCGCTCAAATCCAGTGCCTTAGCGTGAGCCAGGTTTTCAATAGCGTCAACCAGGACAATTTCACTAAAGCCGAGAGAGCATAAATGCATTGCGGTTAATCCACCTACATTGCCTGCGCCGATTATTGATATCTTCATTTTAATCCTATAATCTTTTAATGATGGCTTCGGCCATTTCTTGTGTGCCTACTGCCGTGGGGTCGTCGCGATTAGGTTTTAAATCATAGGTAATATATCTTCCTTCGGAAAGGACCTCAATCAACGCCTTCTCTAATCTTTCTGCTGCAAGGCCTTGCTTCAGGTATTTAAGCATCATAATGCCTGAAAGTATCATTGCGGTAGGGTTAACCTTATTTTTGCCTTTATACTTGGGGGCTGCGCCGTGCACTGCTTCAAAAACAGCAATGTCGTCTCCGATATTTGCACCGGGGGCGACACCTAAACCACCGACCAATCCGGCAGCCAAATCCGAGATAATATCGCCATAGAGATTAGGCAGAACCAGGACGTCGTACTCTTGAGGTCTCTGCACTAATTGCATCGCCATATTATCGACGATTCTCTCATTGAACTCAATCCTGTCG
>CAZPQS010000055.1:0-7695 GCA_964588765.1 uncultured Planctomycetales bacterium
CAAAAAAATAATAATGGATGAGCAATCTCGGTTTGTTTATTTGGTATGTAACATGGAAAAGCAGGTTAACCTTAATGGGGTAGAATTTAGGATTGAAGGTTTTCCCTACATGCAACAGGATGGTAGGATCGCTGCTTGTGCCCAGACAACAATTAGGATAATTTCTCAATATCTTTCTTGGGAAAATAATAAATCAAAAGTCCTGACTGCTCCAAAAGTAACTCAATTAGTCAAGGATGTTCCCTCATCTCCTTTGTCTGAACCTCTAAGACGTATTCCTACTACAGGGTTAAATATCCCCCAATTGCGAGCAGCACTACAATATTTAGATTGTGATCCAATTGTTTATGATTACACTTTAGTTGACAAAAAAGATTTATTTATGTTTCATCCAGAACAAATTATTTATAGATATTTAGAGTCCGGATTGCCAGTTATTATTGGAATAGATACACCAGTAGCAAAGCACGCCATAGTAGCTATAGGGCACACTTTTAACCCCGATTTTTGGTGGTCTCGTGCGGGACGCATGTATTATCATCCATTAAAAGAAAAAATACAATATCATTGTTGCACCGATTGGATACAAAATTTTATCATTCAAGATGATAATTTAGGACCGTATTTTTTCATGGATACTTCTTTCTTCCAGGTTTTTACGTCATGCATTATAGTTCCTCTACCTAATAAAGTTTATTTGACTGCAGAGGATGCTGAGCTTCAAGCATGGAATGCTATTTATAGAGAGTCCTTATTTACTATTTTAAATAACGGATTATCACAATTGGAAAATGATAGAAGCGGAAGCGGGAGATCAAATGCTAACTGGCTTAAAATGTTTATAAATTTTGCTAAGAAAGGGAATTTGATATTCAGGACTTACTTAAGGAAGTCTGAGCAGTTGAAGAACGATGTAGATAAATTTACAAGATCTACAGAAGTTCGGAGAGAAATTAGGAACACATTAATGCCCGAGTGTGTGTGGGTAATAGAAATTAGTTGGCCAGATATATTTTGTCATATAAGAAAGAAATGCGGAGAGGTAATTATTGATTCTACAGCCGAAGCTAATTTTGACGCTGTTTTAGCTATACATTTACCAGGTATATTTTGTAAGAAATTGATTTTTGATGATAATTTTGATTTTAAAGTAATTTTTGAAGACGATCAACCATCAAGACATCTTTACAGAAAAAAATTACCCATCCCCTTTAGTCTTCCCATTGGGCAACCTGCTTAAATTCTCGTAGAAATATTTATTATTTTATCTAAAAAATCCCTGTGAGATTTGGCCATCTTTTTATTCTGCGCATGTTCCACAGGCACAAATTACATTATTTTTATCTATACAAAGATTTACTCCCGTTCCAACCCCTGTATTTATGTCAAAGACACTTATTTTTCCAATAACATCTAACTTAGTTTTTGGAGTAGAAGTGCCTATACCCACATTATTCATAATCGCATTACCGAAAATCATATTATTATCAGTATTTCCTTTAACTTGAAAATTGTGTAGAGCAGTAGACCCCGCTTCATTATTAACTATAAGCCCTTTTCTTATTTGAGATTGCCCAAAACCTCCTGACTCTATTAGCCCAGAAGACCTAAGGTTAGTAACATCAATTTTTCCAGCTATAAGACTGGCAATCTCCGCAACTTTGGACTTAAGATCTTCTATTTCAGCTTTTTTTGCTTTTAATTCTTTGATGTCACTTTGTAAACGATTTAAATTAATCTCAACTTTACCTACAAACATCGTTGTTGCACCTATGATTATACTCCATAAAGCAATTTTCTGATTTCTTGTCCATTTTTTCCCCATTTTTCACCTCCTTATTTATTATTTATATTATATAACTAAACAAAAAAATACCAAAATATTTATGTGAGATTTCTCTCCGTCGTCTATTATAGTAGGAGGTGGCAAGATGAAGTGTAAACACAAAGTCCCTGAATGGTTTATCCGGAAGGTCAAGGCCAGAATTCACGCAGAGATAAATAGGCAGAAGAAAAGAGTTAAAATTTGCTGTAAGTAGTAGTATAATAAAATAGAGCTACAAAGGGGTGGTAAGATGAGGTTAAAATTAAATTTCTTTAGGCAACTCTCTAAGTGTGGGGGTTGTTTTTTTGGTTGGATAGGGAGGGTGACATGAGAAATATTTTGGGTAGCATTTTTAATGTTTTGGGCGTAATTATATGGGTAATTTTTGGTCTGTGGGGCTTCATTATTGAAGTAGCAATTGTTAATCAAGTAGCTGGGTTCTGGGGTCTTGTTGTTGCTTTCATGTTGTTGCCTATTACGCTTGCTGTGACTCCTTGGTATGCACTCGTTGCGTGGGGGAATTGGTTTCCATTAGTAATCGTTTATGGTGGAGGAATAGTGGGAACATTATTTTTCGGTATAGGGTCAGCAATTGCGGGAGATTAATATAATATATGGAAACAAAAATCAATAAAATACCAATAGTTATTTCTATAATAATGCTTTTACTTGCTATACCACCCATTTGGCCATATGGATATTATACACTACTTCGATTAGTAGTGTGTGGAACTGCTGTTTATATTGTCTGGAATACTAAAAAACTTAATAAAAAACGCTGGATGTGGATAATGGGATTTATAGCCCTATTGTTTAATCCATTAATACCGATATACCTTGATAAAGCGACTTGGAGCTTTATAGATTTGGTAGTAGCTATTATATTTATTGTGTCAATATTTAAGATAAGGTTTAAATAGGTTAAATTTATACGCAACTTTGTAATATTGAGAGTTGCTTTTTTATTTAAGGGGGTAAGATATGGTATATATTCCTCAGTGGTTAAGAATTGCCTTATATTGGATTTCTCTTTTAATCTTAATTTTGCTTTTTAGATATAGGCATTATTTTTGGGCTTTTGCGATAATTATTGCTTATATTATCTATATTTATGATACAGACCTCCATCGAATTAGAAATGAATTGGATTGGATAAGTGAAGCATTACTTGATAAGCGTTATCTTCGAGACCGTGAAAGAGAATCTGGTTTTTATAATTTTATGCGAAATAATCTTATAGAGGGAAAAATCAAGAAGAGTATGAGCATTATGCAGATTGCCAAAGTTATTGAAGAGGAAGAAAAACGACTTCAAGATGAAAGTTATGCAATACTTAATGAATATTCCGAATATTATAATTATTTATATTTCAATAAAGATAAGGCAAACAAAAGTGATACAATTATCATTAAAGGATTTGGTAATAGCATCCCCACTCCAAAACTTATCCTTAGGATAAAAAAAGGAAAACTTGTTGGATGGAAAGAGGGCGGGTAAGAGATTAAATGAATAAAAAACAATTAATGGTTGCTTGGATAATGGAGGTCAAAAATGAAACACAGTGAAGATAAAGCAAAGGAAGTTATAGAAACAATTGCTAAAAAACTGAATTTATCTAAAAGGGTAAAAAGCGTGAAGTATAAAGGGACATTCCTTTGGTATTCTGTTCATTTCGACGACAACTCGAGTTGTGCAGTTCCAGGAAAGCACATAGATGATTATATTGATAGTAAAGGAAAAAGTGGCGAAAAAGAAATTATGGATTGTCTTTCAATCTCGGTAAAGAGTATTTAATATGAAAAAACTAATCTGTTTATTGGTTCTGGTAGTAATGGTGAGTGGGTGTGCTACTGCCGCAAAATACCAAGCAAAATTAGATACTTGGATTGGGCATACCGAGGATTCTTTAATTGCCTCTTGGGGAATCCCACAAAATGTATATCATATGTCTAATGGTAAAAAGGTTGTTGAATATGTACATGGAAGAAATATTCAAATGGGTGGTTATACATATACACAACCCCAAACAACTTATCATAGTGGCCGAGTAGGCAATTATTCATATGGAGGGACATCTACTACATATGTAACAAAACAAACGCCAACTTATAACATACCGCTTTGGTGCAAAACATGTTTTATAATAAATAGTAGCGGAATAATTGAGACTTGGCGTTATGAAGGGAATAATTGTGTTTCTTATTAAGAGTTAAGAAGTATAGGATAAGGATGAGGTGATTAAGAATTGAAATTTTAAGAACGCATGGATAAGGAGATTAGATTAAAGCCTATTGGGATAATTCATACGCCGTATAAAGAGCCAAAGGGAATACCTATCCAAGGCAGGTTTGAAAGGGGTGTTACCGGTCAAATTGAGATATTCCCAGAATACCAAGAAGGCCTTAAAGATATCGAAGGCTTCTCGCACCTTATTTTAATCTATTATTTTGACAGGGCAAAAGAAGAAAAGCTCATCGGTAAACCATTTCTTGAGGATGAGCCCCACGGAATATTTGCTATAAGAGGTCCAATGAGGCCAAATCATCTCGGGTTTTCGATAGTAAAATCAGAGAAGATAGAGAATAATATCATTACATTTTCAGAAGTGGATATATTGGATAATACGCCTTTATTGGATATCAAACCATATGTTTCTCATTTTGACTCAAGGGAGAACGTAAAGAACGGTTGGCTTGATAAACATTTTAAGAATGGAAAGATACCAAAGCGAACCAGATTAAAATAAGGGTAGAATAGGCAGAATTGGAGTTAATATGGTAAAGCTGTTTAGCGATTGGTTGATTTTCTCGGTGTTGGGGTTTGAGCCTGGCTCTAAGCTGGGGCAAGCAATAAACTTCTTTATCTATGATTCGATAAAGATTTTATTATTGCTGTTTGTGATGATTTCCATCATTGGTTTTCTCAGGTCCTTTTTGCCCCAGTATAAAATCAAGAATTGGCTTGTCAGGAAAAAGTCCTTTGGGAACTTATTTGCTGCGCTGTTTGGCTCAGTGACCCCGTTTTGTTCCTGCTCATCCATTCCAATATTTCTGGGTTTCTTAAGGGTAGGTATTCCTTTAGGGGTGACCTTTTCATTTCTGATAACCTCCCCCTTGATTAATGAATATCTGGTTGTGCTGATGCTGGGGTTCTTTGGCTGGAAGATTACACTTTGGTATGTATTAAGCGGAATCTGTATAGGGGTTATTACAGGAATTATTCTCGGTAGAATGCGTCTGGAAAGATACATCAGTCAGGACATAACTGCAAGCCAGCCACAGAAGGGCTTAGAAATCAGGTTTAATGGAATAAATGAACGGGTTTATCTTGGAATAGCCGAGGCAAGGATTATTGTCAAGAGGCTCTGGGTCTGGATATTATTGGGCGTGGGGATCGGCTCGTTAATTCATAATTATATTCCGCAGGAGACTATCCAATCAATAATGGGTAAGGCAGGGAACTTTTCGGTTCCCATTGCAACCCTGCTGGGAGTTCCATTGTACGGCAGTTGTGCGGCAATTGTTCCGATTGCGGTGGCGTTATTCCGCAAGGGTATCCCCTTAGGCACTGCCCTGGCTTTTATGATGGCCATATCTGCTTTGAGTTTTCCCGAAGCAGTTATATTGAAAAGGGCGATGAAATTAAGGCTGATAGCTATTTTCTTCGGGGTAGTAGCCTTAGCAATTATATTCACCGGATATCTATTTAATTTATTGCAGGCAGTATTAACTTGAAATATGCCGAGGTTTTTTGGTTGAGGTGGGAAGAGGGTATTTGCTCTACTCCGGCTTTAGAAAGAATTTGACATATTTTTCTGTTATGGTATAATTCTTTGTGCGTAAGAACCGGAGTAGAGTTATGAATTTCGCAAGGCGTTTTAAAGCTGGATTATCGGCTGCAGAACGCCTTTTTATATTTTATCCTGTTTAAGCATGAAAACAGCCATTTTAGCATTAGAAGACGGAACAATATTTAAAGGGACATCCTTTGGCGCAGAAGGCGAGAGCTTTGGTGAGGTAGTGTTTAATACCAGCATGGCCGGCTATCAGGAAATCCTCACCGACCCTTCCTATAAGGGACAGATTGTCGCTATGACCTATCCCCTTATCGGTAATTACGGTACGAATTCAGAGGATGTTGAGTCGGTAAAACCGCAGGTGTCCGGTTTTGTGGTCAGGGAATGCAGCGTTGTTGCCAGTAACTGGCGTGCGCAAAAAAGCCTGCACGAATATCTTAAGGAAAATAATATACCGGGCATTGCAGGTATAGATACGCGGGCGCTTACCCGGCATATTAGATTACAGGGGGCAATGAAGGCAATCATTTCAACCGGGGATTTACATGAGAAGAGCCTGGTTAAAAAAGCCTGCGCTTCGCCGGGGCTGATTGGCAGGGATTTGGTCAGGCAGGTTACCTCTGATAGAGTCCAGTATTGGAATAAGCAGGGAAAGTATAAAGTGGCGGTTATTGACTGCGGGGTCAAGTTTAATATCCTCAGGGAGCTGGCTAATAATGGATGCCAGGCGATTATGGTTCCGGCAAAAACAGAAGCCGAGCAGATTCTGGGCCTGAAACCAAACGGAGTTTTATTGTCCAATGGGCCGGGAGACCCGGCAGGCGTGCCTTATGTGGTCGAGACGGTAAAGAGATTGATTGGAAGAGTGCCCATTTTCGGCATATGTTTAGGGCAGCAGATGCTGGGATTAGCCCTGGGCGGTAAAACCTATAAACTTAAGTTCGGCCATCACGGCGCAAATCACCCGGTTAAGGATTTAAAGACCGGCAGGATAGCAATAACCGTTCAGAATCACGGGTTCTGCGTAGATATAGAATCTTTGCCAAAAAAAGACATCGAGATTACGCACATTAACCTTAACGATAAAACCCTGGAGGGAATAAGGCATAAGCGATTCCCAATATTTTCCGTCCAGTTTCATCCTGAAGCCGGCCCGGGCCCCAATGATGCAAAATATCTATTCGGGGAGTTTGTCAAGATGATGGGAGGGCATTTTGCCTAAACGGACAGATATAAACAAGATATTGATTATCGGCTCCGGTCCGATTGTGATTTCGCAGGCCTGCGAGTTCGACTATTCAGGCACCCAGGCCTGCAAGGTCTTGAAGTCCGAAGGCTTCAGGGTTATCTTACTGAATAGTAATCCCGCTACGATTATGACCGACCCGGTTATGGCTGATAGTACTTACGTTGAGCCGATTACTCCGGAGATAATAGAGGAAATAATTAAAAAGGAGAAGCCGGATGCCATTCTGCCGACATTAGGCGGTCAGACAGCCCTGAATACTACCGTGGCTGTAGCAGAAAGAGGGATTTTGGATAGATATAATGTTGAGGTTATCGGCGCCAATATAAAAGCAATTAAAAAGGCAGAGGACAGGCAGCTCTTTAAGGATGCAATGCAAAAAATCGGCTTGGATTTGCCTAAAAGCGGCAAGGCGTATAATTTAAAACAGGCCTCTCAGGTAGCCGAACAAATTGGTTTTCCGGTGATTATTCGTCCCAGTTTTACTTTGGGCGGCACAGGAGGAGGGGTAGCGTATAATAAAGAGGAATTTCAGGAGGTTGCCAAGATAGGTCTTGATGCGAGTATGATTAGTGAGATTCTGATTGAGGAGTCGGTTATCGGCTGGAAGGAATTTGAGTTGGAGGTAATGAGGGATTTAAAGGATAACGTGGTAATTATCTGTTCAATAGAGAATTTTGACCCCATGGGAGTTCATACGGGGGATAGCATAACCGTTGCTCCTCAGCAGACGTTAACTGATAAGGAATATCAAAGGATGCGCGATGCAGCTATCGCCTGTATCAGAGAGATAGGCGTTGAGACCGGAGGCTCCAATATTCAGTTTGC
>CAZPQS010000056.1:0-7573 GCA_964588765.1 uncultured Planctomycetales bacterium
ATCTTAAGCAAAAAGGCCTGAATCCGGAGCTGGCAGTTCGAAGGATTTCGCTTTTGATAACCGGCCAGGAGAAGTTTTACGATATGGTTGATATGTTATGCGCTAAGAACAAAGAAGAACAAAAGAAACAATATGATGTTGGAGGTTCAGGCAAATTCGGCGTGGCGAACTTTGTTAATAAAGGAGGGCGCGTTATCGGAAATTTCTTTGCCGGATTTAATCTGGACTCATTAGGAATTAATGAACAGGGCTGTTGGAGAACAACTATCGGTTTAGGATCCGGCATACATGTAGAAGGGATAGAGCAAATTCAGAGGGCCAGGCTATGGGCTTACTTAGATTGGTATGCTCCCGAGGAGATAGCCGAAATGCTCAGAAATCATAGCTCTGGGTTGGTAATCAGATGCCTTGATAGCCAACTCCTAAAGAAAATTCCTGAGGAAATTGAGTCTAAATGGAGAATATCAGTAAAGGGCCATTATGATTTCCGAAAGGAAGGCATTGAGCCTCCCTGGCATGATTTAGAGAAAGTAAGCAACCTATTAAGTGGGGAGACTGTTTTGAGTATTGGTTGTGGCTATGGTTCCCTTGAAATATTGCTCGCCCTTAAGGGTTATGGGATAGTGGGTATAGATATTTTAGAAAGTAGAATTGATATCTCCAGACAGAGAAGAGAGAAACTGGACAAAACAACAATCTATAAACTCTATCGAGATTTCGGAGACTTTAAAAAACCGATAAGCCTTACAGCGATTCTTAAGGATTATACTGAGGAAGATATTGTACGGGCAAAGAAAAATACAGTCTTTCTTGTTGGCGCTTTAGGTGGCCCAAGGTTAACTATTCAAAAGAGCAAGGTTCGTCTTCTTGGGTTACTGACCGAGAATGTCAAAGATGACCTACAACTTGAATTTGGAAGATTCGATAATATTCTTATGGCGCATTCAATTCATCGCATTGAACCTCTCTCTGCGCTTTATGATGCAAATTGCCTATTAAAAGATAAGGGAAATTTCCTGATTATCTATACACCGCAATTCAATTTAGAAAAGCGACCAATTTATCTTTATAAAGTAAAAGGTCAAGTCAAAGGTATCTGGGATTGGAATATGAAAAAGGAAGAAGGGATTTTTGAGAAATTTAACCTTAAGTCGGTCTCATTTGACCAGATATTCGAGGCTTTGGGTTTTGAGCTATTAGAGAGGTTAACCGACATTATTGGAGCGAAGTATTATTGGCTCAGAAAAAGTCAAGAGGCCGACCCTGATAAGATTAAGCAATTATACGATGATTCATTTGATGTGGAGGCGAGCGATTAAGAGAAACATCCAGAACGTTGTTAATAATTAAGGAGGTGAGGAAAGATGAGTGTATAGGTATTGTTTGGTCGGGCAGCAAGGTCAATTGGTGGAGATATTTGCGTTGACTTCTTGCTGAATTTATGTTAAATTAACCAAGTTAAAAGTACGGAGAGAGGGAAAATCATGCAGAATAATAATTCTACTGACAAACGCATGTTTGCCCGAATTCCTATCAGGCTCCCGATGAGATTTCTGGCTTCAGGAATGGGTAAAGAATGCCCGGGACAAACAGTAGATATTAGCGCTAACGGGATAGGTCTACTCTGTAAAGAAAAGCTTCCGCCTAAGACTCCATTAGAGATGTGGCTGGAGTTACCCAACAGCCGAAGTCCGTTTTATACACGGGGTGAGGTTGTCTGGTCATCGCCTATGGGTGAGGCAGTTGAACAGCGTACTGGTGTCCGTCTGGAAAAGGCTGAACTCCTTGGCTTAGCACCAGTTTTGTGGAAATAGATTGGGAATAAGTGAATAGATACCTGAAAATCTTAGGCGATGGACAGATTTGGGATTTGAAGGGAATCCTACCCAGTGCTCCCCAAAATAGCTTTGAGGACTTATTCAGCGGCCGGGCATTAGCCCAGATGGCCAAGGTGCTGAGTCGGCAGTCTCCCTTGGCAAGAAGGGTCTTTTCTAAATTTAAACAAAAGGGGAAGGTTACCGGTTTTTCCGTAACACGGGCTTTACTAAGCAACAATAAAAAAGCAAAAGAGATGGCAATGATACTTCTTAGAAACTTAGCTGAGAATGGTGCCGCCGGGATTGAGGCTTTGACCAAAGGAAAGGGATTTAAACCGAATTGGTCGAGTCAAGAGAGGAACTACTGGAGGAATCTCGACATCGTTATTATCGGGGGAGGAGTCTCTGAAGGTAAAACCGGCAAGGTCTTGGTTAACCTGATAAAAAGATATTTATCAAAAGCGGGCTTGACTAATCTTAAGGTTTATCAGGCTAAGTTTCCCGGCAAGGAGGCAGGGTTCATCGGCGGGATGATAAATATTCTGGAGCTGATTTGTAATGAGGCAAAGAAAAAGGGATTAAGGAAGATAGCCGTCATTGGCCTTGATTTGGGCAGAGAAGAAATCGGGACAGGATTATTGGCGATAAATTCCAATTCGGGAGGGATTTCTATAAGACAGAAAACCCATCCCTGGCTTTTTAAGCATTCGGTTAAGACGGCCTGTTCTCATGAGCTTAAGCCCTTTTTAGATTCGCGTCAAGATTATACTAAAAAAGAGAAGGCGAGAGGGGAATATATCCGCGCATTAATCTTAAAGCAGATGGTGGATTTAATTATTCTAACACAGGCTAAAGCCGGAAAGCTTGGTTTAGAATGTTCCCGAAATATCGCTGCGGCGGTCCCGGGCTGCACCTCGGGCGGCTGGATTATAGATTCTACGGATTATCTCCCCTTTTTTAGAAAGCAAGACGGATTTCATTTTTCTCAGGCCTTAGAGGAGTTATTAGTTAACCGGGGTATGAATGATTGCCGTACCCACATTATAAACGACGGCATTGCCGCAGGCATCGCCAATGCATATTTTAATCCCTTCAAATTAAGAGGGGCTAAATTCGCCTTTTTCGGTGTCGGCTCAGGGCTGGGCGGTTGCGTGGGCGTAGGAGGAAAAAGATGAAAAAAAATCGCTTAACAATCGGTTTAAGTATCCCTTATTATCAGAAGATGTTTTCCTCATTCTATACGCTTGAGATTATTAAGGAGGTAAGTCAGGCAGCAATCAGATTAAATGTGGATTTATTGATTGAGACAGGAAAGGCGATGTCCGGCATCTCGGGGATACTCTTTGCCGATATTATGGGCAATGAGCTGCTGGTTAAAAAAGCAAGGAAGAAGATACCGTTTGTAATCCTGAATTATTACGATAAGGACTCAAGGGATAACTGCATTGGCATTGACAATGAAAAGGCGAGTGCTGAGATAGTAAATTATTTTGCCCGGATGGGACATAAGCGCATTGCCACGATTACGGGTAAATTGAACGCCCAGGCAGGCGTCCAGAGGTTGGCGGGATTTAAAAAGGCGATACAGTCAGAGAATATAGATTTGGATAATCGCTACATTGTAGCCGGCGATTGGACAAAAGAGTCGGGCAGGCAAGCGATGAAGCAGCTCCTCGCTTTAAAGGTGCCTCCGACAGCTGTTTTTGTTACCGGAGATGAGATGGCGCTGGGCGCAATCGAGGCAGTAAAGGAGGCAGGCCTTGAGATTCCCAAGGATATTTCCCTGGTCGGATTTGATAATATACCCCAGACCAGCGCCCCGGGAATTTCCTTGAGTACGGTTGAGCAGCCTTTCCCTGAGTTGGCTCAACTGGGTATGAAATACCTAATCCAGATTATTAAGAAGAAATCAAAACAGCCGGTTAAGATTCTCCTGAGCGGAACAAAATTAATTAAGAGGGCATCGGTTGGGGATTTAACAAGGAGAAATAGTTGAAATTCAATACAGGCATTGTCGGTTGCGGTAATATATTTCTGATGCACGCACAGTCATTGGTTAATACTCCCGGTGTCCGGTTGGTTGCGGTTTGTGATATTCGTCCTTCCCGTGCGCGCAAGGCAGCCAAGAGATATAATTGCCGTTATTATTTAGATTATAAAAAGATGCTTCGGGAGGAAAGTCTTGATGCGGTGCATATCTTAACCCCTCATTATCTGCATCCCTCAATGGCAATCCAGGCCTTAAACAGGAAGATAAATGTCCTGACCGAGAAGCCTATCTCTATCGACCCCCGGGACGGTCAAAGGATGATTAGGATTGCCAGCCAGAATCATGTGAGACTGGGAGTGGTATTCCAGAATAGATATAATCCCGGCTCAAGGCTGGTGAAGAGGAATCTTGAAAACGGCAGGTTAGGCAAGGTTAAGTCGGCAAAATTGCTCATTTCTTATCATAAGCCGGACAGTTATTATAAACAAAGCGACTGGAAGGGCAGGTTGAGCAAGGAGGGGGGAGGCGTATTAATTGACCAGGCAATACATTTGATTGATATCATAAGGTGGTTCGTTGCCGATAAGGTTGAATATGTCGAGGCAAATACTGCCCGCCGGATGCATAGATTTATTGATGTGGAGGACTTGGCCGAAGGCGTGATTAAGTTTAAAAAGGGCGCCTACGCCTGTTTTTATCTGATTAATTTCTATTCCTATGATGCTCATCCGGAAATCGAGATGGATTGCCAGAACGGCAGGGTCAAGATAATTAAGGATTCAGCCAGGATTGGCTTTTATGACGGAAGGCAGCTTAAGGCAAGCCCGCGGCCAAATCAATATATCGATTACGGCGGGAACAGAAGGGATTACTGGGGTTTTTGTCATTGGATACAGATAAAGGAGTTTTATCGGGCCCTGAGAGAAGGCCGCAAGCCGGAGATAGACGGAGAAGAGGCATTGGAGACCCAGAAGATAGTCTGGAATATTTATAAGGCAGCGCGGCTGGGAAGGCGAGTGAGGTTATGATTAAGGTAGGGATAATCGGTTGCGGCAAGATTACACAGAGGGCCAGCCTGCCCAATCTGGTAAACTATAAGCATAAATGCAAGATTGCCTGTTTATGCGATATAATAAAAAATCGCGCCGAGGAGATGTCAGAGAAATTCGCCTTGCGGGATACGGACATTATAAAAGACTGGAGGAGGCTGGTTAAGAGGAAGGATATAAATGCCGTTTTTGTCAATACGCCAAATTATCTGCATGAGCAGATGGCCGTTGAAGCAGCCAGAAATAAGAAGCATATCCTGGTTGAAAAACCGATTACCGTTTCTCTAAGAGCCGCAGATAATATGATTAAGGCCGCCAAGCGCTCAGGAGTCTTTCTGATGGTGGAGCAGACGCAGAGGTTTGACCCGGTTCATCAGGCAGCAAAGAAGGTTCTTGATTCCGGAATTTTAGGCAGGATTCATAATATTCGCGGGAGAATCGGCCATGCCGGGCCGGAATACTGGTCGGAAGGCAAAGGCGACTGGTATTATAATAAGAGGAAATCAGGCGGCGGCTGCATGGTTGATATCGGAGTGCATATTGCAGATTTAGTCCGCTGGTTTAAGGTAACTAAGGTAGTTGGAGTGTTTGCGCGTATCCAGACCATAGAAAAAAAGATACCCGTAGATGATAATGCCACCGTGATGTTGAGGTTTGAGGACGGAGCAAAGGGAGAATTTGAGTGTAGCTGGTCAACCCGGCCTTATGAAGTGCTGACCTATGTTTATGGAAAAAAAGGTAAAATGACTACCAGTATCGGCAGCAGGCGGCCCGTGGTTCTTACCCTGGCCAAGACAGGTAAGGGCGAAGACCCTAACCTGCCCCTTAAAGTTAAGCATCCTAAGATTGGTCAGGGCGGCGGATGGGAAAACGCGGTTCATTATTTTATTGACTGCATTAGGATGAAGCGAAAGCCGTTTGTTTCCGGAGAAGAGGGCCGGGAAACGCTTAAGCTGATACTGGCTGCTTATGAATCGAATAAACGAGGCAAGTGGGTCAAACTTAAATAAAATAGGGACACCCTTTGAGCCAATCGGGGGACACCCTTTGGCCCAATCGGAAGAGTGTCCCCGTTGGAGGAGAGAGAGTGAAACTGGGGCTATGCAGCTGGTCATGTCATAAATCATTAGAGTCCGGCAGACTGGACTTTGTTAAGCTACTTAAATTCTGTGCAGAGGAACTCAAGCTGGGAGGAATAGACATTATTGCCGACCATCTGCCCAAGACAGATAAAAAATCCCTGGTTGGTTACAAGAAAATGGCTGCTGATTTACAGCTTACGATTGCCTGTCTTTCTCCCGGGAATGATTTTGGCAAACCAAAGCAGGAAGAGAGGAAAAAAGAGGTTGAGGCAGTTTTGAAGTGGCTGGAGGTTGGTTATATTCTGGGAGCGCCGGTATTAAGGATATTCTCCGGCTGGCCCTCGCCTTATGAAGACAAGAAAAAACTCTGGCCGGCAATGGTTGATTGCATCAGGCAGTGCGAGCAGAAGGCAAAAGATACGGGTATAGTTTTGGCAATCGAGCCCCATAATGACGGAGGATTCCTGCCTACTGCCGTGGATACCTTAAGGTTAATAAAAGAAATAGATTCGGAATGGGTGAGGATAAATCTGGATACAGGTAATTACAAGGATGCGGATAATTACAAAGGGATTGAGGATACCATTGCCTATGCCCCGCACATGCATGCCAAGGTTCACCATATAAGCGAAGAAGGAAGAGCGCTTGAGTTTGATTATGACCGCATATTTACGATTATAAAGAAGGCAGGATACCGGGGGTTCTTTTCTTTGGAGTTTGAGGGGCAGGATATGCACGGCCAGGATGAATTAAAATATATTCCCAAGGCAGCGGGGATGCTTAAGGAATTTGCGCAGAAATATGCACTCTAAAAAGAAAAAGGGTTTAGTCGAGCAATTAGTCGAACATAGATACTCCTATCTGTTTATTGCTCCTGCGGTCATTTTGTTTTTCGTGTTTGTGTTTATTCCGGTTATTGCTTCCTTTTTCTTGAGCTTTACCAAGTATAATATACTCAATCCTCCTGTTTGGGTAGGATTAGATAATTATCGTCAGATCTTTCTCAGCGACCCGCGCTTCTGGAAGGCCTTATGCAATACGGCTTTTTATGTGTTGGGGGTGGTAGTGGCAGGCATTTCAATATCCTTATTATTGGCAGTAGCAATTGACCAGAAGATAAGGTTTAAAAATTTTTATAGGACATTATTCTTCCTACCTGTAGTAACCCCGGTAATTGCTTATGCGGTTATCTGGAAATGGCTTTTTGCCGGAGGGAAATACGGATTGATTAACTACTGGTTAATGAAATTCGGCGTAAATCCAATTGATTGGGTAATGAGTCCAACCTGGACACTACCCGCAATTATGATTATGTCTATCTGGGCCGGGCTTGGTTATAATATGATTCTTCTCCTTGCCGGCTTGCAGACAATTCCCCAAACCTTCTATGAAGCTGCTGAGGTTGACGGCGCAAACAGCTGGTATAAATTCTGGCGCATTACTTTACCTTTACTTAAGCCAACCCTGCTTTTTGCGGTGATTATGTCAGTGATTAACTCCTTTCAGCTCTTTGAGCAGGTATATATTATGACCGGCGGTACCGGTGAGGGGGTGGGCGGGGTTTTGGATTGCGCTTTAAGCCTGGTTGCTTACCTTTATGAAAAGGGATTTCAGAGGTTTGATATGGGGTATGCC
>CAZPQS010000057.1:0-7412 GCA_964588765.1 uncultured Planctomycetales bacterium
GGCTGAATAAGGCAGGCTCTTTTTTTCATTATTTACATTTATCCCTACGCCGACAATAATCGCATGAACTATATCCATCTCAGCGCTTAATTCGGTTAATATTCCCCCAATCTTTTTGTTATTTAATAAAATATCATTGGGCCATTTTATCTCTGCTTCAACGCCCAGTTGTTGCTTTAAACCCTCGCATATTGCTACGGCAGAGATAAGGGTCAAAATCGGCGCCTGTTGGGGTAGAATCCTGGGTTTGATAATCAAAGAAAAATAAATTCCCTTATATTTGGGAGACAGCCACAGCCTGCCCATCCTTCCCCTGCCCTTTGTCTGTCTCTCGGCAATAACCAACGTGCCTTCCGGCGTGCCGTTAAGCGCTAAATCCATTGCTCTATCCATAGTGGAGGATAAACTTTCATAATAATATATGGTTTTGGCAATAAGCCTGTTTTTAAGATGCCATCTAATCTCCCAGGGAAAGAGCCGGTCAGGAGAAGATATCAATCTATACCCTAAATGGGGGACAGCGGTGATGTCGTAGCCTAAATTCCTCAATTCCTGAATATGCTTCCATATTGCCGCCCGGCTTATGCCCAGCTGGTGACTTATCTCCTCGCCAGAGACATAATCTGGTTTCTTTTTTATAATGTGCAATAGTTCTTCCTTGACCATCTTATTAATCGAGGCTTAGCTTTGCCGCTTCCTTCTTTTTCTTCTCCATCGCTGGAGGCCTTGCTTGATATCTTCCTGCTCTTTAAAAATGAGAAAGTCTATATATTTTGATAATTTATTTCTATCCTGTTCATCGGGAAAACCGGTAAAGAAGATTCCCAGGCCGAAAAACTTTTTGGATTCTGCCTCTCTGATAAAATTGCATCTAAATACATCGCCCCGGCATTTTATATTGCCGACGAGGGACGAATCATTGGTGTAGGCGGGGATTTCCATCGTCATATCCAGATGCACCCCTAAGGGAATTTCCCGCTCAATCTCAACATAGGTTCCCAATCGACTGATATTCTCCGTCTGAGAATAAACCTCCGGACCGCCCGGATAACTTATTCTTATCGGCAACCTTACCTTTAGCCTTCTCTCCCTTCTTTTCTCTCTGACCATTAAGCCTTATTTTATTAAAAATGAACCTCCATTGCCCGCGTTGGGCAAACCTTAACACACAGCTCACAGGCAATGCACTTATTGTCATAAAAATGCACCTTGCGGGTAATTGGGTCAATCACTAAGGCGCCGGTGGGACAAATGGGGACACAAACCCCGCAGTCAGTACACTTGGCTTCGTTACGAATAACGTCCTGACTTAAGGGTTGAATTTTTACCCCGCAGGAGGCTAAATATTCTATGCCCCGCTTAAAATCAGCTTCCTCGCCGATAAGCTCCAAAATCATTAATCCTTCCTCCTGAGGAGTAACATAAGCCTTAAGGATATTGAACTTAAGGTTATAATCCTTAACCAATTTATACACTATTGGCTGGTCAACCAATCGATGGGGGAAATGTAAAACTATGCGTTTAGAAGTCATACGCTAATCACCTCTTTTATCTGGGGTATCTCCTGTTTAAGAGCCTTTTCGATTCCCGCCTTTAAGGTAATCTGACTCATCGGACAACAGCCGCAGGCGCCGGTAAGCCTTACCTTCACCACGCCATCCTCGGTTACGTCTACCAGTTCCACATTACCGCCGTCGGCCATAAGCGCCCCTCTTATTTTATCCAGGGCCTTCTCTACCTGCTCTCGCATAACTCGCCTCCTTTTTATATCCGCAATGAATCAGAATCCTCCGGCTTTACAGCAGAACAACTAATAAGCCGACTATCATTATCGCCCTCTATTGATATCCACACCCGGCCATTGTCCCGGTCGCAATAGCGCGCCAGGATACCTGCGCTTAACTCTAATAATTCCCCGGAAACAGTCCTTGTATTTAATATACCGGTTGGTCCGGGAATGTCCCTTGGTCTCAAGACGAGATTGCCCCTGCAGGCAAAGGCAATTAAACGCTGATTCTCCTGGTGATTACGGCCAAGGACTAATTTAGCCTGGCGGGATAAACGAAAGTGCCGCCCGAGTTTTAAGAGCTGGACATCTTCTAAATTAAATTCCCGCTGATAAGTCAACAGGTCTTTTAGTCTCCGGCTAAAACCCGGGTCGGTTAAAAGACAGCCCCCTGCGGGTTGACTAAAGCCTGTTAAACCCAACTGCCGCGCCAATTCCAGCTGGGGTTTTCGCGAGCGACCCGAGAAGTCAAAAAGCGAAGTTCGCTCAATCCAGCCTTCCTGCTCGGGGACAGTGGGAGAAAAGAGTTTAGCCGACAGCGGCCTGAGAAGCAAACCCTCCAGGCCGGACTCTTTCTCTATTTTTCTTAAGGCGGGTTTATTCTGCGACATCGGCCTCTGCCCCAAAACCTCACCCGTAATTACAAAATCTGCTTTATGTTCAAGCATAAATTCCTTGGCTTTTTTTAACATAAAGATATGGCAATCAATGCAGGGATTCAAATTTTTGCCAAAGCCAAAGCAGGGATTCTTGATTAAATCTAAATACTCCGAGGAGATATCAACCGCCCTTATCTCGATGCCTATATTTTTTGCCAGCCCCTCGACTTGCGGATGCATAAAGGGCGTGATAAAGGCTATGCCAATGACATCAATCCCCCCAAGCTTAACGACCTTGGCTGCCAATACACTATCCAGACCGCCCGAAATCAACGCTATTGCCTTCAGGGACATCCTTTCATCCAATCGGGGGACACCCTTATATTCAGCTCCAAGGGTGTCCCTATAATTTTCTATAATTTTGGGATTAATTCCTGGGCGACTTTTCTGCCGGAAAGTAGCATCCCGCCGAATATTGGCCCCATGCGCGGCCCGCCAAAGACAGCGTTTGCCGCCATTCCGCAGACATAAAGCCCGGGACAAACCTCGCGGGAATTCTTAACAATCGTGTCTTCCGCTACATCTGCCCACATCGATTGCTCGCCGGAAACCTTACCGGTTTTTGTGTTCAGCCTCATCCCGCTTTTTCTCTCTATGATATGTGCTATTTCCGCGGCATGACCGGTAGCATCAACCACAAACTTAGATTTTATCGTAAGCGGGTCAATGTGCAGATTTGCCATCTGGACTGCCGACCAATTTAAAACCAAGCCGCAGATATTATTTTTGCGCACCATTACATCTTCAACCGAAATGAGGTTGAATATCCTTGCTCCGCTGCGGATGGCTGCCAGACATAAACCGGATGCCGCTTCAAGGGAATCAGCCAGATAATAGTCCTCCTGATATCTATGCGTTTTTATCCCTAATTCATCAAAAATCGCCTTTGCCTTTGTCTGCAGGACAATCTCATTAAACATCATCCCGCCGCCCCATATGCCGCCGCCTACAGATAATCTCCGCTCAAAGATTACTACCTTCTTTTTGGCCCTGGCAAGATAATAACCGCAAATCATCCCGGCAGGACCTGCTCCGGCAATGGCCACGTCTACATCTAAAGAATCCAACAATTTATTATAATAAGACTCAATTATCGCCTGAGAAATCTTTAGTTCATCCAATTGCATATATTGCGTCCTCCCTATGCACTTCAGGTTAATATCTCATTATATCACCAAAAATGTCGTTCGCTACTGTTTATTCTTACGATAGCTTCACCTGGGTTATTCCCCGCACCGCATTGGTAAGATAAATCGCATCTGCCTGATATAAGTCGCAACGCCGCAGGACCTTTTGCTTCACCAGAGCAGCCTTTTTCTCAATAAAGTATCTGCGGTAAACACCGTTGAGCAACCCACAGCCTATCGGCGGCGTATAATACGTCCTGCCCTTGCGAATAAAGAGATTCGAGATTGCTCCTTCGGTAATCTCATCCCTTTCATTCTCAAATATAACCTCATAAAAGCCTTTTCTTTTTGCTTTTTGGTATTCCCGGTCATAAAATTGGCGATTGGTAGTCTTATGATAGGGGAATACGTCCTGGGAATTGATTATCCTCCGGGCAAAGGTTATCCTGAGCGGGTATCTTTTCTGATTCTCCTTGATGCGCTGATATCTTAAACTTATCCCGCCCTCAGGAAAAAGCAGGAGTCTTATCCGGTAAGCAAAACCGGGACTCAGGCGCCTGCTCATCCCCTTTAATCCCTGTATTATTCTTTCTTCGTTAAAGGAGAAATTAAAATATGCTGCTGAGGACCTGAGTCTCTCTAAATGATATGGAAGAAGAAAAAAGCCGGTTCTTTTTGACCAGCGCATTGTCTCGATTAACTGAAATTCCTTTCTCTTCCGGGTAAAGAACCGCGCCTTCAGATTGCATTCCTCGTACTCCTTCTTGGCATCGGAATCATAAACAATACCGCTGCCAATACCCATTTCGCTGGATTTATCCCTAAGCAGGAGCGTGCGAATCGCTACATTGAAAACTGCGTCCCTGTCAGGTTTAAAAAAACCGATTGCTCCGGTGTAAACCCCGCGCTCCTGTTTTTCCAACTCACTTATAATCTGCATTGTCCTTATCTTGGGAGCGCCGGTTACCGAACCGGAAGGGAAAATACTCCTGAAGAGCTCATAAATGGAAAGGCCGTTTTTGAGTCTCGCCTGTATAGTAGAGGTCATCTGAAAGAGGGTCTTATACCTTTCCACCGTGTAAAGCCTGACTGTCCTTACGCTGCCCGTCTCGGAGATTCTCCCTAAATCATTGCGCAGGAGGTCAACAATCATTACATTCTCGCTTCTATCCTTCCGGCTTGCCCTTAACGCCTTCATCTGAAACCTATCTTCTTTTCCCGTCCTGCCGCGGGAGATTGTCCCTTTCATCGGCCTGACTTTAATTAATCTTCCCTTTTTGCGAAAGAACAATTCCGGCGAGAAAGAGAGCAGATTAAATTGCCTGTCTCTGATAAAAGCCGCGTAAGCGACCGGCTGAGTATCGCGCAGATTCCGATATAGTCTTAAACTTGAACCCTGAAATTTAAATTTACACTTGATAGTATAATTAACCTGGTAGGTTGAGCCCTGAGCAATGTAATCCTTAATGCGCCGGATATCCCTGACATACGCAGGCAGTTTCTTATTAAGCCTGATTTCCTTAATTTGATAATTGGGAGGCGGGATAATTTTGTTTGCCGGTGAGGAATCCGGCAGAGGGTTTAGGAATTTTCCCTTAAGATGATTAAAGATTAGCGGGCGGTCAAAGATTCCCAGCCAGATTAAGGGGAAGGAAAACCTTCTCTTTACCTTAAAATTCTCCCAACCATAGCCCAACTCATAGGAGAAAAAACCTGCTGCCCAGTAACCCTTATCCAGGAATGCCTCGAGCTTGCTGAATGATTGGGAGACTGTATCTAAGTCAAAACAGGTAATTGTTGTAACGGGGTTGAAAAACAGATACGATAAATAATTCTCCCGGTCAACCCTTTGAGTCTCTAAAATAACAAATCTATCCTTGTTTAAAAGGCTTGGCTGGATTTGCTCAAGGGGAAGGGGGGAAAATAATTCATTCCTTTTTATCAATCTCTCCATTATAAGAGCTGCGCGGTAGGACAGCGGAACTAAGTAAAGCAGCGATAGCGGCCTTAATCAGGTCAAAGAGAACAAAGGGAATTACGCCCTGAAACAGGGTCTGCCAGAGGGTAAGCCTCATCGTCAATGCCAGGACAACTGCGCCCGAAGCATAGATAACCCCCACCCCTAACATCATCAGTTTAATCTGAGAGAGGAATGTGCGCGCGCCGATATATCTATCGGTGTAGCGCCCGATTAAAAGAGGCGCAATTACGAATCCGATAAGATAGCCCCCGGTAGCAGAAGCAAATAGATGGCCGGAGGATGGAGAAAATGCAGCAAACCAGGATAGCCCGGCTATCCCCAAGCCAATATACATCAGCTGGCTGAGCGAGCCAAACACCCCTCCGCAGATAACCCCGCTTAAAAGCACGGCAAATACCTGACCGGTAATAGGAACGGGACTAAAGGGAAGATATATACGCATCTGGGCTGCTAACCCGGTAAGAAAGGCCATTGCCAATGCCAGGCCAAGTTTATGAACCAAAACCAGATTATAACGCCATTGAAAAAATCTGTATCTAACCGCCACATACCTATCCGTAATTGTCATTGCCCGCATTGTCCTCTCTACCTCCTCCTTCTTCTTAATTTAAATAATTTCATCTTCTCAATCAATCCTAAATAGTCAATAATCAGCCTGCCCTTCAGGTGGTCTATCTCATGTTGAATAACCCGGGCTAAGAGCCCCTTGGCATTAATCTCGATATGCTCTCCCTTTTCATTTAAACCCTCGACCAAGATTTCATAAGGCCTCTTTATTTCCACGTTGATATCCGGCAAACTCAAACATCCTTCAGCGAGTTTATCCTCCCCCTTGCTCTTAATGAGGCGCGGATTAACCAATCTAACCACTCCCTCACCGACGTCAGCAACAATAATCTGAACCGGATTGCCTACCTGGGGAGCAGCCAGACCTACCCCATTAAATGTATACATTGTAAGCAGCATATCCTCAAAGAGTTTGACCTCATTTGGCGTAACCTCAGGAACGTAAATACATTTCTTGCGCAATACTGCTTCGGGGTATTTTTTTATCTCTAAGACCTGTCGTTCGCTATTGTTCATTCTTCCGGTTATCCATTATAGGCTTGTCCCTTAAGCCGGTCAACATACTCAATTGCACTAAAGGCGGCTACCGCTCCATCTGCGCAGGCGGTAATTACCTGACGCAAGGGCTTCACCCGGCAATCTCCGCAGGCAAATATGCCGGGGCCAGATGTCTGCATTGCCTGGTCGGTAATAATGAAGCCGGAGCTGTCTAATTTAATTAAGCCGGTAAGAAAATCGGTATTGGGAACAAAGCCGATTGAAACAAATACTCCGCTGCAGGCAAGCTGAGATTGGGTCTGGTCATTCACGTTCTTCAACCCAACGCCCTGGACCTTATCCTTGCCGTAAATTTTTGTAATTACCGAATCCCAGGCAATATCTATCTTTTTATTTTCTTTGGCTCTCCGGGCTAAAACGGCAACTGCACGCAGGCGGTTGCGGCGATGAACCAATATAACCTTGCGGGCAATACGGCTTAAATACAATGCCTCGCTGACTGCGGAATTCCCCCCTCCCGCAACCACAACATCCTTATCCTTAAAAAACGCGCCGTCGCAGATAGCGCAATAGGAAACACCCTTGCCGCGAAATTCCTCTTCTCCCTCAGCGCCTAATTGCCTGGGCCTTGCGCCGACTGCTAAAATTACAGATAAAGTATGATAAACCTTATCTTCTGTTTTAATCTGCCAGATATTTTTATCTTTATCATTTAATACTATATTATCCACCTTACCTGTATGAAAATCAAGACCAAAATTCTTTGCCTGATTCTTGAATCTTTCAATAAGTGC
>CAZPQS010000058.1:0-7390 GCA_964588765.1 uncultured Planctomycetales bacterium
GCATGAGAGGTGTGATGATCTAAAAACTCAACAGGTGCCTTTATTCCCATATTCTGTAATTTTTCTTTCACAATCGCCTGATAGTTATGCTTCGGCTTAAATATCCTACAGATTATTTCTTTAAATATCGTATATATGAATTTCGGCTTGTTGCTAATATAGCTGTCTTTTGTTTTATAATTTCCCAAATACATCATCTCCACAAAATCTCTGCATCCATACAGAGATTTGCAGCTTTCGCCCACGGTAACCAATGATATAGACTCTTCAGCTACGACTTTATCGAAGATATACTCGAGGCTGCGGTAGGGAATACCCCACTCATTCTTTCGGCGGGAGAAACGCTCCTCCGAACAGCAAAATAGTATTTTGCCGCTATTATCAACCACGCAGGCGGTACAATTGTGAGAAAAAGAAAGTCCTAATATCATTAAGCTAAAATCCTATTCGTTAACATGAGCCTTTTTGTCTGTATATATAATTGAGATAATCAGCGCCATAAGGATCCATAAAAATATACTCGTAGGAGGAGAATTTATTGCATCGAAAAATAAAGCGATTGTATGCCAGAATCCAAATGCTCCTAAAGAGCCTATCAGAAAATATTTCGTAAATTCTGATTTGCATCTTTTGATGTAGCTTAAACCCAATACAAAGATAGAGATATTTATAGCTAAAAATAGGACTAAGCCTATTAATCCTGTTTTGTAAAAAATAGTCAGTAAGTGATTGTGAGCCGGTATAATTCCAGAGTTAAAAATTGTTTCATCGGGATAGTTTATAGGCCGGCCCCAAATTATATATCGAGGATAAATCCCATAGCCTCTGCCGAACCAGGGGTATTTTAAACCAAAAGCCAGTGACTGCCTCCATATTAAATAACGCCAAGATATATTATCGAAAGCAACTTTATACCTTTTTGATAAAGAACCACCCCATGCAGAAAATGGAGATTCTTTATAGCTGGTTAAGATACTCTTGTCAAGAATGATTGGTGAAGACGGATCATAAATAAATACACTAGATTTTGTATATTTCTCCCATAATTCTCTATCAGCCGCAGGCAAAGAGTCATACAATGCTAATATTGCCTCTTTGTTGGGACTTTCTCTAAATACATGCTCCGCATCTCTTTCAATAATTAAACCCTTATTCAACTCTTTAATGTACCCGGAATCAGGGCTGGATATGGAATTAGAACTAGAGTCGAATCCAGAATCAGAACCAGAGTCGAATCCAGAATCAGAACCGGAGGCGAATCCAGAATCAGAACCGGAGGCGAGTCCGAGACTAGATTTATTACTCTGAACAACAGCCTGTTTCATAAAAACGCTTAAACTCTTTGTTTTCTCAAGAAAAAGTCTTCTTCGTTCGCTATCTTTATTATGGAAATCATAATAATGTAACGGCATATAGATAATTAAAATAAATATTACCAATGTGCCGGCAATTTTTAAGAATTCTTTTTTTAAAACCCACCACAAGAACAACGTCAAGCAAAAAATGGATATCCATAGTGTTCTGCTTCCCAAAATTGCAATCATATAAAAATTTAGAGCCAAAAGAATATTAAGCAAAATTTTCTGCTTTCTTTCTTTTACGATATACAAAATAGATATAAGAAAAGAACTGCTTATGCCAAGATAAGTGCCAAACTGATAATCTTTACACACTTTAAGAAAGTTTATCGCCATTACATCTTGATAGGCCTCAAGAAAATATAACCTTGCCGCAAAAATACATATTATGTTACTGACGATAAAAAGGGGAAACCATTTCTTAGGCTTATAATTCTTAGAAAAAACAATAAAGAATAACGGCAGAAACAAAATATAGCTGCATAAAAAAGTATCTCTCAAGACAAATAAATTTTCTCTAACAAATATTCCCCTTATCATATGAGAGCATCCGTATACAAAATATATAATAAGCAGGACCAAGAAATACCTCGGCAGCTTAAAAATCTCTTTACGATTCATAATTATTAAAGGCAAGCTAATCAGAAGTATTAATTCGGTAATAAACAAGGGTACAACAAAAGGAGTATTAATGTGAATTAAAGAAAGTGACCTTCCAAAAGACAAGACCCCAAATAGAAACAATAAAGATAAGACATATACGATTCTTGAATAGCCTTTAATAATTTTATATCGAAGATTCATAATCATTATTTATTTCTGCTATCTCAAGATACAACCGTTTCATATAATCCATCTCTTTTTTTATTGAAAAATAATCTGCGACTTTTTTAGACCCCCTTTTGCCCATTTCGGCTGCCTCATCGGGATTACTGCCCAAAAATAATACGGCATCTGCAAATTGTTTAGAATCCGAGGTGTCTACCAACAGCCCGTCTTTGCCTGACTCAACGATAGCTGAAATTCCCTCTATTTTTGAAGCGACGACCGGCCTGCACAATGCTAATGCCTCAAGCAAACTATGCGGGCAGCCCTCCCTGACAGAGGGCATTACAAAAATATCTATGGATTCCAATGCGTAAAAAACATCCTCTGTCCATCCTTTAAAAGTAATCTTTGAATTAAGGCCTAACTCATCTGCCTTCCTCTTCATATTCTTCTCTTCCGGGCCTTTTCCCACAATAATAAACTGCGCATCCGGCAGCTTTTCCAAAATCAAAGGCATTGCCTTTATGAAACGCTCCAACCCCTTCTCTTTGCTAAATCTCGATATTGCGCCAATAAAAGGCCTTTTCTCCCTTAGCCTTGAAGGATTAAATTTGTAATTTCTATATCTATAAGGGATATTTATACCCAAAGGCAAGACCATAATTTTATCAGCAGGCCTGAGATTTGCAGAAATCAGCTCTTTTTTTAATTCTTCTGAAACAACTATTGTTTTTAGAAATTTATTTCTAACCATTTTATTGCCTATCCTGTAAAAAAGTTGTTTTATAAAAGAAATATTGTCGGGAATAATTTTTGACTCAAATAAAGAAAAGACATATTTTATCCCGGCTAATCTTGCCGCAAGCAAACCCAATATATCTGTTTGAATTTCGAGGGTATGGACAATATCAATTTGCTTATCTAAAAATTTTCTTTTTAGCTCTAAAATAAAGGGAATTATCATCCATTTTTTAAAACGCGATAAAAAAATCAAATCCTCTTCCTTCACCCCCTCTCGAATCATAAAATCTCTGACTTCACCTGCAACCTTTGAACAATAAAATATAAATATTTTCAAGTCATCGCCGTTAAGATATCTGTATAAATCTCTCAAGCGCTGATTTTTCCCTCCTAACTGGTTAAAATTACATACTATAGCAACCCTTTTTCTCATTTTCATTATTTATTTTTTGTATTAAATCGTCCATTTTCTTATCTACCTCTGACAAGACATAATCTACAGAAATCGCCATTATACAGGGGGGTTTCTTGTGTTTGCAGTAATCGTAACAAGGGCGGCACTTAAACCCTTCTTCTATTAACATTCTATGACTTTCGCTGTAAGGACCGAACCATTGCGGGTCTGTCGGCCCATACAATGCAAATACGGATATATCTATAGCCGTAGCTATATGCATCGGACCGGAATCATTGCATATAAAAAGAGCCGATTTACTCATTAAAGCAATTAATCCCCTTAATGAGAGCTTTGCCCGGATAAAATCACCTGTAATAGGTATATCTTCCCCATAACCATCAGGACCTACGAAAACAATTATCTTGGCATTATACTTACTGCTTAGATGTTCGGCTATTCTGGCGAATCTTTCCAGCGGCCAGCGCCTTACTGCTATCCTTGCGCCAGGATGTATGCCAATAACTAAATCACCCTCGAAAATACCGTGATCGATAAGAAACCTTTCTGCTTCTTCAGATTCGTCTTCTGAAATGCATATTCTGGGCCGGAAATTTCTTACATCTATATCTATCCCTAAATGTGCCAGCAGTCTACTCCAATCATTAACCCTATGCTCCCTCTTGCTTTTCTTACCAACCACATCTGTTAAAAAATATGCTCCGCCTGTAAAATCATACCCGACCCTCCTGGTGGACTGAATAAGAAATAACAATATGTTATTACGGATATCGCCCCTTGCGCAAAGCGCAAGGTCAAATTTCTTACGCCTTAGGTCCTTAATAGTTTTTACCAACCCTCTCCAATCCCATTGCCAAATCTTATATTTTCCCCGAAACTTTGTCCATGGAAAATCAAACTTAACAAATTCATCAATATTATCGTTATATTTCAAGAGCATAGGCGCATATGGCTTAGTAAGCAGTGTTATTTTAGCATCGGGATAGCTTTTCTTTAGCGGCCCTAAAATAGAGCTCATCATAACTAAATCACCTATACCCCACAGCTCAATCACAAGAATCTTTTTAGGTGCAGCAGAATACTTTCTTACAGACTTCAAGTTAAATAAAGAAAGTATCCAAAATATAATCATTCCGATTAAATCTAAAAAAGAAATAAATATTTTATTATGTGTTAAACGCATATCAACCTTATGCCCAAGCCTTAAGGTATAACTGTTTCAGCTTGGCTATTTCGTTATCCATAGTAAATTCGGCAGTAACTTTTGTATGTCCTTTTTCCCCTAAAGATATAGCCTTCTGCGGATTATCGCATAAATACAAAATCTTATCTGCAAAAAGACGGGGACTGGAGGCATCTGCCAACAATCCGTTTTCATCGTCATCAATGATATCCTTAACGCCTTCAATATCTGAGGCAACAACCGGTTTAAACAACATAAAAGCCTCTAATATAACGAAACCAAAGCCTTCGCGAACGGAAGGTAAAACAAAGATATCGATTTCTTTTAAAAACTTTGTGATATCATTTGCCCAGCCCGTAAAAATAATTTTTGACTCAAGATTGAGTTTAGCGGCCTGGCTGCGTAAACTCTTCTCTTCTTTGCCGCCGCCCACTATAATAAACCTGGCCTGAGGCACCTTTTCTAAAATAAAAGGCATAGCGGCGATGAAACGAGATATTCCCTTTTCTTTGCTTAACCTTCCCACTGTTCCGATTAAAGGTTTTTTCTGTTCCAAATTATTAAACATTGGCTTATAAAATTTGTAACTATCGGAGAAAATATGTCCGGGGTGAATTACTTCAATTTTATCCTTGGGCCTGAAATTTCCTGAAATCAGGTCTTGCTTTAGCCCTTGAGAAATCACGACAGTTTTTATAAACCAGTTCTTAACTATTGCGTTTCCCAATTTATAAAAGAACTGCTTAATTATAGAAACATTATCTTCGATGATTCTTGATTCAAACATTGAGAATATGAATTTCACTCCGGCTGTTCGGGCAGCCGCAGCGCCCAATATGTCCGACTGCATCTGGAAAGTATGTACGATATCTATTTTGTTTTTTAAAAATAATTTCCTCAACTCGAGTATAAATGGTATTATTAGCCATTTCTTAAAACGTGATAAAAAAATACAATTTTCTTTTTTTAAACCTCTCTGAATCAGAAAGGCGAGCAATTCTTCTTCTATCTTTGAACAGAAAATCAGAAATACTTGAAATGCTTCATCATTACTAATGTATTTAGATAAATTTGCCATATGGGTATTCTTGCCGCCCAATCCATTTACGCTGGTACACACTAATGCCACCCTCATTGCCCTATCCTCTGGTATTAGATTATTGTATTTTCTTAAAATAATATAGATTATGCCTCTAAAGGCCTCTTCTTTTTAAGTCTTCTCTTTGTCTTACTGGGAAAAATAAAAGAGTAACCCAGCCATCCCACTTTTTTGAAATCAAAGGGATTTATCAAAACGGCTTTCAAGAAAAACTTCCTTGCGTTCTTCATATCTCCTTTTATTGCGAACATTTTTGCATACCTGGAGTAAAGATGAGAAATAGCTTTATTTTTTAAGGGTTTATAAATCTGCGGTTTTCTTGCAAGCGCCTTGTTTAAAACAAATAATTCTTCTCTTTTTCCAGCGTCTAAATTAGCCATGGTATAGCTATGACTTGAGCGATAACCGGTCAAGGGCGTATCGATATAGCCTGCCTTGAAATCTTCCGCAAGGCGCAGCCACAAATCCCAATCAGCAGGCATAAAAATAGATTCATCAAACAGGCCCGCTTTATCTAAAGAGCTTTTTCGCGCAACAACCGTAGACTGAGAAATAAAATTATCTATCAGCAATTTTTCAGCAATCCAGCCGCTAACCCGGTCGCAGGGAAAAATATCGAAAGTAGCCCTGATGACATCATTATCGTCGATATAATGCATTGACGTATGCACAAATCCATACTCCGGATTATTCTCAAGGCAATCGACGCTTAAGGCAATCTTTTCGGGAAAATATATGTCATCGCAATCCAGCAAACCTATATAATCCCCGCTTGCCTGTCGTATTCCCACATTGCGCGCGCTGCAGGCTCCGCTGTTTTCTTTATAGATATATTTTATCTTATCTGCATATACCGAAAGCTTCTGCTTTGTATCATCTGTTGAGCCGTCATCTACAACAATCACTTCTATATTGGCATAGGTTTGATTCAGTACGCTCTCAACAGTCCTTATTGTAAGATCGGCTTTATTATAGGCTGCTATAACAACACTGACTTTTTTCATATTATTTATCTTTATTTATCTTGATATACTCTGACAAAGAATCCTGCCAGCAAGGCATATTATTTAATCCGAGCAAATCCAGTTTGTAATTAGACAGCATCTCGGAACGCGCTCTCGGCGCCGCTTGAGGAAACTGAGCTGAGTTTATAGCGGTTACCTTAACCTTATCTTTCAATCCCATAAATTCAATGATTTTAAGGGCCATATCGTAACGTGAACATGTTCCTTTATTCGCCATATGATAAATACCGTATCTCTTGGTATCAATAACGTTCATTAAATTACCCGCAAAATCTTTAGTAAATGTCGGAGACCCGAATTTATCAGAAACAACCCTTAACTCTTTTTTGCCTTCCTTCAACTGCTGAATAATCTTATAGACAAACTTCTTATCAAGCTCCCAGCCGCCGACCATCCATCCCACACGTATAATAAAATACTCAGAAAGTAAACTCCTGACAATAATCTCGCCCTGAAATTTGCTATTTCCATAGACATTGGCCGGCCTGGGGCTGTCAAATTCAGTGTATGGTTCTGGTTTATCTCCGAAAAACACCCCGGCTGTGCTTATATAGAGTAATTTTACTGCCGACTCCTGGCAAGCCAAGGCTATATTCTCTGTGCCTATGGTATTTACCAAAAAAGCGTGGTCGGGATTCTTCTGGCATAAATCAACATCGGTTTCCGCAGCAAGATGAAAGATATAATCCGGTCTGCATTTTTCTATCTGCGAAAAAACCTCGTCTTTTTTTCTGATATCCAATTTACCAATATCCGGAAGGCGCTGATTAATATCGGCCTGGATAACGCTATGGCCCTTTT
>CAZPQS010000059.1:0-4537 GCA_964588765.1 uncultured Planctomycetales bacterium
GAAGCGCCGCGATAAAATCAAATCCTAAACTCAGGATAGCTTCATTTATTCTCTTGATTGCCTCATTGACCGGGATATTTGAGCGTAGGATTGCCGTGCTTTGTACTCCTCCGCCTGAGCCGACATTGGTGGGAATGCCTCCGAATCTGGTAACGAAACCAATCAGGCCTTGATGAGTAATAAAACAGCGAAAGTCCGTCTGCCAGGACCTCAAGAATACCCTCTTATTTTCTTTGTCAATCCAGGGGAATTCCTCTGCCCAGAGGTTCATTGGAATAAGGGGCTGGATGATATAATCGCCACTTTCCAATGCCTGCTGTATGCATTTGTCAATATCGGGTTGTTTATGGCCGATAATAATCCCCTTGCCGGAATAACCGTGCACCGGTTTTAGAATTATATTTGCCCAGTTTGCCTTTGCCCATTTAATTAAATCAGGGATTTTTTCTCCCTCCGGGCCGATGGTTGAACGACTAAAGAACTGCCTTGTCCAGGGGGTTCGCTTCAGCGTGGTTTGGCTCATCAGGTTTCTATATTCTGAGGTCACTGCCTCAAATACGCCCTTTGCGCCGACTGGCTCCATCCCCCGGGGGTTTATAACCAGTCCCTGCTTTATCGCTTCAATGAGCGGGCGGAGATCGTATTTCTTTTGCAATTTTACAATTACATTGTTATTGAAATCCAGAAAGATTAAGCTAATTCTGTTTTTGCCTGCAAGGATTTGATTGTTCTTTACCCCCAGCTTATCCGGGCTAATCAGGCAGGCAGAAACATCGGGCAGGCTATTCAGATACCGGACAAAGTGGATATTCTCGCCTACCTTCTTAAGGGTTTCCTCCTCAGCCACCAGGGCGATAAATGGCTTCTGTCTGCCAAAGTTTCTCTGGTGGGCCTCAAGGAGTATTTTGGCGAATGCAGTAACAGGATTAAGAATGGGATGGTCAAAATCCAATTCTATGTCAATGCCGGATTGTTTTTTTATTTTCTGCCAGGAGAACCTGGCTATCTCCTGGGCCATTCGTTGATAATCCCAGCCTCCGGGTGAGCCCATATTCCATTCTGAATGATATCCTAAGAATTCATCCGCCATAGTTTCTCCATCCTTTTTTCTATCAAATCAAAGGGAATCTCGCCACCGGAAAGCAGGCAGTCATGAAAATTCTTTATCCCTATCCGGGGAACAAATCTCCTTCTTAGTTTCTCAATCTCAAATTTACCAATAGTATAGCATAACTGGTATCCGTAAGTAAGCATATAGTGTCTGAGCATTGCCTTGACTCTAAAGCTTCTATAGCCAAGCCGGAGAAGCTGGTCTGCCGCCTCAGAGGGCTTTATTTTATTTATCCTTATGCCCACGTCCAGCTTTGCCCTTATTGCTCTCCAGGCCTGCCTTCTTAGTCCAACCAGCCTCTGGCGGGGGTCATTCAGATATCCAAATTCTTCAATTAAACTCTCCGCATAGGAAGCCCAGCCTTCATAAAATAGCACTGATTCAGTCTGCTGGCGAATCGGATTCTTAATATTGCACCTGATTGAATCCAGTAAATGATGCCCGGGATAGGTCTCATGGGCAGTAACAAAGATATATTCCTGATGGATATTTTCCCGCGCTCTATCGGCACTCACATAAAAGATTGCCGATTCCTTTTGGTCTCTGCTTAAGGGGCAATTATAGGAGGCCGATGCCCTAATCGGCGCTAAATAAGCCGGGGTTGGCAGGACCTTAATATCCTGTATCTTAGGAATGCCGATGAGTTCATTCCTGGTAAGAAAATTCTTTAAACCGAGAATCTGGGTAGAATAGAGATTCAATAGTTCTTTCTTGTTTCTTACCTTTAATTTATAATCAGAGAGAATCTTCTGCCAACTCGAGGAGGGCCGGATACGATTAGCCGCCCTTTTTAATTCGCTTAATACCCTTTGATGCTCATCAGAGGCGATTTCAAAGATTTCATGAAGGGAGCGTTTATAAGAAAAGGTATTGATTAATAGATCCTGAAGGATTCCCCTATCCTTAATATATTCTTTGCTGCCGGATTTGGTTTTTAGGAATCTCCTGAAATCTAATAATGATTGAATAGCCCTTTTGTTTAATTTTGTGAGTTCTAATAGACTTAAGCTCCCCTTCAAAGACAAGCAAAGTCTATTCTTAAGATAATCAATTATCAGCCCGGTCATCTGGACCGCTGTCTCCTGATAAGCAAGGGGGATTATTTTCAGGTTTAGCCTTGCCTCTTTTAAAAGACGCGGTATCTGTTTGATTCGGGAAATGAGCTCCTCCCGAATGTCAGTTTTTATCATTGATAATTTATTCACAATCTGCTCGATTCCCAAGATAATTATTTTAAGATAGAGATTCGGGTCATTCTGCCAGATTCTTACTTGTTCAAACTCCCGCAGAAACCCGTCCATACTTTGTTTAAGCAGCTGCCAATCGATGCGTATTTCCAGTTCCATATCTTTTGTATAAAGTCCCTCTAAATTTCGCTTAAGAGCTTTGACGCAAGAGATGTCCTGTTGTATCTTCGCTCCATCCAAGCTATCCAGGCGGTCCAGATATTGGATTGCTTTCCTGGCGCGGGGGAAGAGGTAGAATTCGTCGGATAAGCTCATAACAGGATAAGTACAAGCCATAAATCCAAAATAATCCTTGGATATTTTAACCAGTCCCGACTCATGTTTTTCCATAATTAAGTATATTATATTAATTAGTTTATCTTGTCCATAAATTTATCATAGCCAAGTCTTAATCGAAATCGGCATCCTTACGATGTATGAACCATGCGCCTGGGGGCATTGAGTTTAAGCCGGTTGCCTCTCTTCCTTAAATTTCTTATCATTTTGAGATTGCGGTGGTATAATTATAGAAAAGGATAAATGGAGAAACGGGTATAAGCACAAAAGGAGAGGCTATGTTAATAAAAGATATAATGACTAAGGATGTTATTACGGTTAGCCCCGTGACTAGCGTACATAAATTGGCGGAATTATTTGTAGAGAAAAATATAACCGGGGCTCCGGTAGTGGATGATTACGGTAAATTATTAGGCATTGCAAATGAAGAGGACATTGTCTATCAAGATAAAAAAATAGACCCGCAAACATTTGTGGATCTTACTATGGGGGTTCTTACCTTCAGGATGGATAGATACGAAGAAGAGATAAAAAAAATTAAAGCAAATAAAGTATTAGATATTATGAAAAAAGATATACTCACCGTATCTCCCGGTATGACCGTTGAAGATGTCGCTACTATGATGATTGAAAAACAAATTTATTATTTTCCAGTGGTAGAAGACAATAAATTAGTTGGCGTGGTTACCAAGAGAGATATTGTTCGTAGTATAGCTAAAACATAATTCATGCAACCTATTATTATCGTTGGAGTTATTATTTTCGTTGGTTTTCTCTTTGGGGAAATAGCAACCAAACTTAAATTTCCCAAAGTTACAGGTTATATTTTAGCCGGCGTATTGCTGAATCCTGCTTTTTTTAATTTTATCCCCAAGGATTTTGCCACTCATACAGACCTTATTACAAACATTTCCCTTTCTTTTATCACTTTTTCTGTGGGAGGTACTTTATTATACTCTCGTATAAAAAGATTGGGCAAAAGTATATTATTTATTACTGTCTGTGAGGCTGAATTCGCGTTTATAGCGGTCACAGCCGGTTTCCTGTTAGCAGCGCCCTTTCTTATCCGCTCTGCCGGGGCTAACTGGCTTAATTCCTTTATTCCTGTCAGCTTATTACTCGCCTCTCTCGCTTCGCCAACCGACCCGTCAGCAACATTAGCAGTAACACACGAATATAGGGCTAAAGGAGAAGTTTCTTCTACAATAATGGGGGTAGCCGCTTCCGACGATGTCTTGGGTATAATAAATTATAGCTTTGTTGTTATAGTGTCAAATTCCCTTATTCTACATAAAACCTTCAGCCCATGTTCATTTTTATCAAATACCTTAGGTATCATTTCCGGAGCAATACTATTAGGAGTTGTTTTTGGATTTATATTTAATGCAATCTCGTCGTTTATAAAAAGAGAGACAGAGAGCGTCTTAATAGTTTTGATAATAAGTTTTTTGTGTCTTTGTTTTGGTTTAGCAGATTTCTTCGGCATTGATGAATTGTTATCCACGATGACAATGGGAATAATAGTCGTCAATTTTAACCGTCAGAGAGATAAAATATTCAAAATCCTGGAGAGATATACCGAAGAGTTGATATTTGTTTTGTTCTTTACCTTAAGCGGTATGCATCTTAATTTTAATATTTTTATAAATAGTTTTATATTTGTATTGCTTTTTTTCATTCTTAGGGCTACTGGGAAGGTTATGGGCACTATGTATGGAGCCTTTCTTTCTAATGCTTCGTTGAAAGTTAAAAAATACGCTTCGGGCGGCCTCATCCCTCAAGGGGGTATCGTTATCGGCTTAGCATTGATACTGAAACAAAACCATTCATTCGATGCATTCTCGGATATTATTTTAAGCATTATAATTGGCTCTACTGTAATACACGAACTCATCGGGCCCAT
>CAZPQS010000059.1:4637-7368 GCA_964588765.1 uncultured Planctomycetales bacterium
TTATTTTAAGCATTATAATTGGCTCTACTGTAATACACGAACTCATCGGGCCCATTTTTGCAAAAATAGCGTTGAAAAAAGCAGGAGAGATAAAAACAGGACACGCCTGAGGCAATCAAATCTTATTTTCATTCCTTCTTTATAACAGCCATTTCTTCATTATCCCCCCAAAAATCCCTGTGAAATTTGTCCGCCTCTTTCGTCTATTGTAGTCAGGAGGCGGCAGGGTGATAATATCCAAATATAATAAATTATCAAAAAGTCAGGGCCGGCAGAAAAGACATAAATTCAAGCGATAAAACGCGGACAGAGAAGTAGGCTGATTAGGAATGCGACTGAGAGCTATTAGTCGAGGTTTTTAATGTTTGCATATATGCTGGATACTTAATGAAAAAGTATAATAATAAAAGCAAGGCAACCGCAACCCAGACTATCAAAAAAAACTTTAACAAACGAGGAAATGACTTGAAGATTCCGAGCATGTTCTTTAGAAAAGCTAAGAATTCAGATAACCTTTTAATTAATGACCTTCTTAGAAGGTATAGCAATATACAAAGTCCCGCTGCAATCCAAACTATCAGGAGGCATTTGAACCAATAGGGGTATTTCCTAAGAATGGCAAATGTATTCGTTAAGAAAAGAAGAAACTTAGATATTTTATCCATCATGGACAACCGTTTGTCTAATTTTACTCCAGATTAGTCCAAAAGTCCATAAATTTTCCCTTAAAAAACAAGCGATATACTTATCGTGGAAAGAATATAATAAAAATAAAGAGTGCAAGGCAATATTTTTTTACTCAACTGCTTTCTCAGTTTGCTAAATTGAAAGAATTAAGAGACTCCGAACAAAAAAGATTAATTACATTGGTCGTTTTGAGCGAAGAACTTAAAAAAAGTAAATCTACAGTATTAGGGAGGAAACCTCTGCGGGAGCGTTTAGCAGAGTGAAGAGTAAGATAAAGCTAACAAAGCAAAAATACCGATTGTTGGTCCAGAAGCGGAACTAACTGTCCTCTAGTTAAATATTATCTGTCGCCGAACAAAAAGCGGCCAGAGTACATAACGCCATCCCGGCAAAATCTCCCCACTCCTCTCCAGCCGTATTTTCTAAGCACACCAAGGACAGCAGAGGGCTTGGAATAAAATGACCGGTAAATACGCTTGTAACCGTTTTCAAGCTGTTCTCGCGAAAGAGTGCGGGGGATAAACGAAATATGCTGTCCGCTCCTATTTGCATACGAACCGATAATGCTGCCGCTTTTTTCAATGTCTGTATATATTTTCGAGCCCGGAAAAGGAGTAAAATACCATAAATACAGAAAGTTCAAGTCTATTTTTTTTATAAGATTCGACGTCTCGTCAATAGATACCTCGTCCTCATCGGGCCCTCCGATAATAAATGAACCGGCCAAGGCAATGCCAGATTTTACTATACTTGCGCATACCCCAGGGAGTATCGCCAGGTCAAGTTCCTTATTGTATATCCGTAACATTCTGGTTGAGCCCGACTCAATGCCAAAAGACACATTCCTGCAGCCAGATTTATACAAAAGGCGGCCGGTATTAACTTTGACCGCATCGGCCCTCATTGAACACCCCCACGTAGTATTAAACCTGCGGTGTTTTTCTTCCAAAAGCCCGCTAATCTGCCGTAGCCTGTCTTCTGTGATGCAAATGTTTTCATCTTCAATGTCAAGATAATCAACGTGGAATTCTTTTACCAGTTGATCAATCATTTCTGATAAGTAGTTAATAGTAAAAAATCTAACCCGTTTCCCCAAAACTGACCTATCGCAAAAAGTACAGCCGAAAGGGCACCCGCGGGAAGTAGCAATTGAAAAATTAATTTTCTTTCTTTCCTTAAATAAGGCCAAGGAATATGCAGACATATCTATCTTTCCAAAATGCGGCAGAGGCAATTGATTAATATCTTCTACGAGTTTTTGTTTGCCCGATTTACATAATGTATCTCCTTGGCGAAAAATAATACCGTTAACGCTTTCAAGAGAATTCCTCTCTTTGATACAACGAATTATTTCTAACAAAGATTCCTCGCCTTCTCCCAGTATCCCCACATCTATAGCAGGACATGCACGCATCGTTTCTTCCGGCAAGGCGGTAAAATGTACGCCGCCGGCAATAATGGTGATACAGGGATTTAGCTCTTTTATCAACGTTGCTAACTCGAGAGATTTATCTACAAGAAAAGTAAAATGCACTGCTATCCCTACACAGCGTGGCTGCAAAGAAACGATATGTCGGGCACACTCGTAGAGAGTTTTTCTTTCATAAGAAAAATCTGCTATCGTCGTCTCCATTCCCGCTTTCTCTAAAGTCGCAGCCAGATATAAAAGACTTAACGGCGGACCATATTGGCCGATAAAATCAAGGGCACCAAAATTATCCTTTATGGAGAATGGCGGCGTGGTCAGAATAATAGGAAAGGCGTCTTTCATAATACTCATCTACAGAAAAGACTCGTGGTTCGGAGAAATTACCCTTGGTCTTGGAAGAACTTCTTTTTGGCGTAAAGAAAACTGACTTCCGCTGTTATTATGATAAATTATATATCTTCTATTGAATATAGCAAGGAATTTATGCGAATGAGCAGTGTAGGGTTAGGATAGAATTACCCTCAACTCAAACTCAATCCCCTTAGGCGTATTGTTGCCATAATATCCTCACAATGTGAACGCAATATAATATTTAAGTTTGAACTGGGGTCAAAT
>CAZPQS010000060.1:0-7286 GCA_964588765.1 uncultured Planctomycetales bacterium
TTTCAAGACGTGAGCGAATTTATGAAGGCATTAAGTGAAATATTGCAGAGGGAGAAGATACAGAGAGAGAAAATAAAAAAGAGGAGGAAGCCCTGATGGTTGAGATGGAATTGAATAAAATCGTTATTAACGAAAAGAGGCATGACCAGCTGATTGTCTTAAAGGAAAAAGATGGAGAGCGGCTTCTTCCCATTGTAATCGGCTTGAATGAAGCCTCGGCAATCAAAATGAAAATCGGCGGGTTCAACCCTCCTCGCCCGCTTACGCACGATTTATTGCACTCGACAATTAAAAACCTGGAAGCAAATCTGGAAAAGATTATCATTGACCGGTTGGAAGAAAATACGTTTTTTGCCAAGCTGGTCATAAAAACCGATTTAGGCAAAACAAAGGTTGTTGATGCCCGGCCTTCGGATAGCATCGCCCTGGCAGTGAGGGCAAATGTCCCTATATTTGTCGATGAGGCGGTTCTTAAGCAGACCGAGGTATTTAACAAATGAGGATAGATTTTTTAACCGCAGCAACAATCATATACCCGGATACACTTTTTTCCTGCAGTATTTTATCTCTGAATTTATGAAGGAATCCCCTTTCATTAAGCAGGACCGGCATATCTTGGGTCGTGTCTTAAAATTCAGCCAAATTAAAAGAATTCAACTCTATATCGTGGGCGGATTCCTGCGCGATATAATCCTTGGCCGGGAGAAAACCAATCCCGATATTGATTTCACTCTCAAGAAAAATGCAATTGCATTTGCTGGCGGGTTAGCTAAACGGATGAATGCCGGTTTTGTGGTTTTGGACAAGGCCAACGGTTGCGCGCGCCTGATAAAGAGAATCGGGGAGAGGGTCTATACCCTGGATTTTACCGACTTCCGCGGCAAGGATTTATGGCAGGATTTAAGCAAGCGCGATTTTAGCATCAATACCCTGGCAGTGGAATTAAAGGCGTTTATAAAGGGTTTAGGCAAGGCAGGCAGGCCGGGGTTCATTTCCCGTCTTCTGATTGACCCTTATCGGGGATTGAGGGACTTGAAGTCCGGAATTATCAGGGCAATAGACCCTTCTGCTTTCGATGACGACCCTTTAAGAATCTTACGGACGTTCAGCATTTCCTGCGTTCTGAATTTTAAGATTCAACCCGCGACATTGGGATTGGTTAAGAAGAAAAGGAATAAACTAAAAACAGTTTCTTTTGAGAGGATTCGCGATGAGTTGTTTAAGATACTGGCCAGTTCGAGGAGTTATGAATTCCTGATGCGGTTAGACAAATACAGAATATTCGAGCTGATTATCCCGGAAATAAAAGCAATGTATCGGTTAAATCAAGGGCCTTATCATCATCTTGATGTCTGGCGGCACACCCTGGAAACATTAAGGCAGCTGGAGAGTATAATCAGGAATTTCAGCCGCAATCAGGGTATACGGGATTATTTAAATGAGGAGATTTCCTCGGGCCGGCGTCGCTATGAATTAATCAAGCTGGGCGCAATCTTGCATGATATCGGCAAACCCGGGACTCTAAGGATTGAGCAGGGAAAGGTAATGTTCCGCGGGCATGAGCACCTCGGCGCTAAAATGCTTGAGGATATCAGCCAGCGCCTTAAGTTATCGAATGACGAAACCTCTGTTTTAAAGAAGATGATTATTTTTCATCTGCGTCCGGGGTATTTGTCCGATAATCCCGTGTTGACGCGGCGGGCAAAATTCAGATTCTTCCGCGATGCTGCTTGTGAAGCGCCGGGCGTACTTTTAGTCTCCCTGGCTGACCAGCGGGCAACCAAGGGCTCTTTAACTACGCAGGAATCCCGCCGGCGCCACGAAAGATTAGTGCGGCGTTTAATGAAGGATTATTTTGTAAAAAAGAAAGAGAAAAAACCACAGCGTCTGCTCAACGGTAATGATTTGATTAAGCGTTTTAAATTAGAGCCCTCGCCCTTAATCGGTAGTATTCTCTCCGAGATAGAGGAGCTGCAGGCGATAGGCAAGATAAAAACAAAGCAACAGGCTTACGTTATTGCTAAAAAATTGATACATAGCGAGCTTGGAGCAGGCAGGCGCGTTTTAAGGAGGTGAGCGTTTATATATGTCTATTCGTTTTTCTCCTAAAGACAGGCGGCGCTTTCAGAGGCTGGAGCTGAATATTGCCGTTTTCTATCGCGTGCATGAACCCCCGCAGATAAAGATAATGGTGGGGGAGCAAGAAATTGAGGCAACGATGATAAATGTAAGCGTAGGCGGCATGGCTATGCTTACCAGATATAATATTCCAATCTTCTCGATATTGCTGATAAAATTTGGTCTTTTTAAGATGGATAAGCAGGGCAGGATTATTCCCTATGGAGACGTAAGGGTAACCGGAGAGGTGCGTAACAATATCCTACGGGACAACAGCCAGTATCGCCTGGGAATTCGTTTTGATAAAATGGAGAGGCAGCATAAAGTAGAGCTGGGGAAGTTTGTGCAGATGGCTTTATATCCATAAGCAAAGGAGGAAACAGGATGAGCGGGTTAAAGGTCGAGAAGCCTACGCAGGAGAAGTTAAAACAGATGGGGGTGTTTTCCTGGCCGATATGGGAGAAGGAAATATCCTGCTTTGATTGGCATTATGATGAAACCGAGGTTTGTTATCTCCTTGAGGGCGAGGTATCGGTTAAGACCAAGGATGGCAAAGAGGTAAAATTCGGCGCAGGGGATTTGGTGACCTTCCCCAGGGGCTTGTCTTGCGTCTGGGATATAAAACAGCCGGTAAGAAAACATTATAATTTCAAGTGAGACCACGACTTATGGAGCGAAGTGAACATAAGTCGTATGGTCGAACTTACCCAGCACTAATTTTGCTGATTAAATTTATAACTTAAAATTAGTGCTGGGTCAAATTCGGGCAAATAACTTACGTTCGCTTATGCTCCGTAAGTTATGCCCTCATTTGAGGAGGTGTTTATGTTATTAGGGATTATGTTCCTGCTGGCAGGAATTCTCATTGCCATATATCCGCCGCTTCTATCCTTTGTAGTTGCGGGTATGTTAATCTTCATCGGCATTAGCCTGATTTCCATAAGTTACCATTATAAGCGGATGTCAAAACACGTTGACAACCCCTTTGTTAATTTCTTCATCCGCTTTTAATAATATAAAAAGATTAACCCCGCCGAGGCGGGACTCATTTAAGGAGGTGGATGATGCCTGAAGAGGTGGAAATCGGTTCAGTAACGCATTACTACGGGAACATCAGCGTAGCGATAATCCAGCTTTCCGATACCTTGAAGGTGGGTGATAATATCCACATAAAAGGCCATACTTCTGATTTTACCGAGGCAATTAGCTCTATGCAGGTTGAGCATAAGGATGTTCAGGAAGGCAAGGCCGGAGATTTAGTCGGCATAAAGCTCAGCCAGAAGGTGCACCCGCACGACAAGGTATTCAAGGTAACCCCTTAAATAAAGGGACGGTTCTCTCTAACTGTTTAGTAGGCTATAAGTTACGAATAAATTCAGAGGCAATTCTTAAGACAGCGAACAAGAAGTGTTTTTGTATTTTAATTACGGAGAACCGTCCCCGGGTTAAGAGATATGAGGTCCAGGGTATATTTTAAATCCCTCGCGGATACCAATAATCGCCAGGATTGTCTAAGTGAAGTCCTCGATAGTCTTCCGTGGTTTAAGACGCTTAGAGAGGGGGAAATTGTTGGCATAAAGACCACCGTCGGCGACAGCAAGAGCAGGGGATACGTAAAACCGGAACTTATCAGACTGGTGGTTGATAAACTAAACGCCCTCAAAGTAAAACCCTTCTGTTTTGATACCAATGTAATCTATAAGGGGATGAGGATGAATGCGGTGGACCATATGAATCTGGCTTACAGTAAGGGCTTGACGCCGGAACGTTTAGGATGCCCGTTTATTATCGCCGATGGCGTATTTGGCACCGATTCTCAAGTGATAAAGATTAATCTGAAGAATTTAAAGGAGATTAGGGTGCCTTCGCTGATGATGGTTCTTGATAATTTGATTGTCCTATCACACATTACCGGACATATGCTTACCGGATATTCCGCCTCGATTAAAAATGTAGGTATGGGTATGGCTTCGCGCGCAGGAAAGCAGATACAGCATTCTTCGGTTAAACCCAGTATCATTAAAGATAAATGCACACTGTGCGGCTGTTGTATCGACATCTGTCCTGCAGGGGCAATTTCCAAGAAGCAGGATAAGGCATTTATCCCGCACCTTACCGCATTCCCGAAGCGCTCTGTTACGGGCAAAGGCGTGGCATTTATTGATTCGTCTGTTTGCATAGGCTGCGGGGAATGCATAAGTGCCTGTAAGTTTGATGCCATACAGATTAACTGGGAGGAGAACGCCAATACATTTATTGAGCGCACAACCGAGTATGCCCGGGCAATTCTCTCTCAGATAAAGCGAGAGATATTCTTGAATTTCGCCTTTGACATTACTAAGGAATGCGACTGCATTTCCGGCGATGACCCCAAGATAGTCGAGGATGCGGGTATCTTTGCTTCAGGCGATATCCTGGCCGCAGATAAGGCTTGCTTTGATGTATTGACCGAAAAAGGCGACGTCTTTGCCGAGCATCAGAATACGCAGGTGCATTTACATCAGTTTTCCTATGCCCGGGAGATTGGCCTGGGAAGCCTTGATTATGAATTAATAAGATTATGACGGTATAGGAAATGGGAAACAATTATCTTTTATCTCCTTCATCATTAAACCTGTTTATTGAGTGCCCGCGCTGCTTCTGGCTTTATCTTAAGCGGAAGATTTCCCGGCCAAGGGCACCTGCCTCGACCCTCCCGACCGGGATGGACGGCTTAATTAAAAAGCATTTTGATAAATATCGCGAATCGGGAAAACTTCCGCCGGAGCTGGAAGCGAAGATTAAGCTGAAGCCTGTGCCGCAGGCATTGCTGGATAAGTGGCGCAACTGGCGCACCGGTTTGAGTTATGAGGAAGATAATGCTTGTTTAAGGGGCGGACTTGATGAATGCTTCCTTGACGGAGAGATTTATATACCGGTTGACTATAAGACCAGGGGTTTTGCATTAAAGGATGATACTGCGGGATATTATCAGAATCAATTAAATCTATACGCGCTTTTATTAAAGAAGAATAATTTTAAGATTAGCTCGTTTGCGTATCTGGTATTTTACGTCCTGCAATCCCTGTCGGACAACGGAGAAGCAAAATTCGATATCCAGTTAATCAGGATAGATACAGATACAGAAAAGGCACATCACGTATTTACACAGGCAGGGAATTTATTGAAGCAGGATTCGCCTCCTCAGGCAGGCGCTAAATGTGGATATTGCAGCTGGGCGAGGAATAATTTAAATGGACGATAGGATAAAAAGATATTCAAGGATAAAATATACCCTGGCGATAGCCGGATTTATTTATCTATTGTCAATTTTGGCTCTGCTTCAATTGTCCGGATTGGCAGTTTCACTGCGGGTCGGGGTTTCCGGACTTTTTGCCAATCCGGTTTTATTAATTCTCTTTTATAGCCTGATTCTGTTCATACTGTATTCCGTTCTTACTTTTCCTTTAGAGTTCTATCGCTCCTACATTGTTGAGCATCGCTTTGGCCTGTCCAGGGAAAATTTTTCCCATTGGTTTACCGACCAGCTTAAGCAGTTCCTGCTCGGGTTTATCATCTTTATTATTTTAGTGGAGGGATTTTTCTATTTCCTGAGGCAATATCCCGGTAACTGGTGGTGGATTGCGGGGCTATTCTGGATATTCTTCAGCATTATCCTGGCTAAACTCTTTCCCAGCCTGATTATTCCGCTGTTTTTCAAATATACCAGGATTGCCGACGAGAATCTGCGCCGCAGGATATTTGATTTAGCCGGGAAAATGAAGATGAAGATTCTGGATGTCTATCAGATAAACTTCAGTAAAAAGACCACCAAGGCAAACGCAGCCCTGGTTGGTTTAGGCAAATCCAAGCGCGTAATCCTGACCGATACCCTGCAGGGGAGCTTTACCCCCGATGAGATTGAGGTAATCCTGGCCCACGAGTTTGCTCATTTCAGGCTCAGGCACATAATAAAGATGCTTGTCTTGAACGCCGCGACGATATTGATTGTGTTTTACGTCTTTTTTAAGTCCGCTGATGCGATTTTCAGTCGGTTCAATTTAAATCCGGCGGATATTGCCGGGCTGGGTATCTGGATATTTTGTTTTACGGTTTTTCAGCTAATGTTTACGCCTTTTCTTAATTGGCTCAGCCGCAATATGGAAAGAAATGCGGATTCTCTCGCAATTAGATTTACCGGGAACAAGGATGCCTTTATTTCTATGATGGAGAAGCTAAGCCAGCAGAATCTGGTCGAGCGCAAGCCTGCGGCATGGATTAAGATTCTCTTCTATGACCATCCGCCGGTTGCCGAGCGTATCGCAATGGCCGAAAGTAGCTATGCAGATTAAGAATTGCCGGATTGAGGTAGTGCAGGGGGATATTACAGAGCTTAAGGTAGATGCGATTGTCAATGCCGCCAATAATAAGCTGGTTATGGGCGGAGGCGTGGCAGGGGCAATCAGGAAAAAGGGCGGCAAGATTATTGAAGAGGAGGCAGTGGAAAAGGGCCCGATTAAGATTGGAGAAGCGGTTTATACTCAGGCCGGAAGCCTGCCTTGTAAATTTGTGATTCACGCGGCAACTATGGGTATGGATTTTAAAACCGATGAGGTAAAGATAAGGCAGTCCTGCGCCAGCAGTCTAAGGGTTGCAGAGGAATTAAACATAAAGTCCGTTGCCTTTCCTGCCCTGGGTTGCGGCGTGGGAGGATTTCCGTATCTGGCAGCAGCTAAGATTATGGCGCAGGAGGTATTCAAGCATCTAAGAGAAATGCCAAAATCAACCCTGCGCGAGATTATTTTCTGTTTGTATGGCAAAGAGGCATATGAAATATTCAATGATACGGTAATTCGCTATCTCGAGCACATTATTCATAAGGTTCAGCAAGGCCCATTTATTACGGTGGATGCGATTATCGAAATCAATGACGGAATTATCTTAATTAAAAGAAGCAATCCGCCGTTTGGCTGGGCGCTTCCCGGCGGGTTTGTGGATTACGGAGAGAGCCTGGAGGATTCGGTTAGGCGGGAGGCAGAAGAGGAGACAGGTGTAAAATTAGAAAACCTTAAGCAGTTTCATACCTATTCAAAGCCCGGCCGCGACCCGCGTTTTCATACAATCTCTACCGTTTATATTGCCAAGGGTAAGGGTAAGCCCAAAGCAGATAGCGATGCGGCGGATTTGAA
>CAZPQS010000061.1:0-7213 GCA_964588765.1 uncultured Planctomycetales bacterium
GACAGATAATTTCCAAAACATACATCAAAATCTCCGGCAGATAAACTCTGATTCGCGAGATATAAACCAGAATATGCATTATATATGGTTAGTTTTTGAAAATATCAAAAAAACTTTAGAAAAATAAGCGGTTATGAAGGTTATCCAATTTAAAAATGTCTGGGAGATGTACAGGATAAAGTTTGTTGTGAATAAACAGGTTATGTGGGAAAATTTCTGGGCTTTAAAAGACATAAATTTTGAAATAGAAAAAGGAGAGTGTATCGGTATCATCGGCGAGAATGGTGCTGGTAAATCCACCATTTTGAAGTTGATGGCCGGGATGTTAAAGAGCGATCGAGGAGAAGGCAAGGTTTTCGGTAGAGTTTCCGGTTTACTGGAATTGGGAGCGGGGTTTCATTTTGAACTTACAGGCAGAGAAAATCTTTATCTTAATGCCGGTCTGTTTGGGTTGACCGAGAAAGAGATAGATGCTAAATTTGAAAGTATTGCTGAGTTTGCGGGAATAGGCAGGTTTATAGATGCCCCGGTTAAATGCTATTCTCAGGGAATGTTTGTTCGCCTTGCTTTTGCTATTGCTATCCATATGGATCCCGACATCCTGCTTATAGATGACACACTGGCGGTAGGAGATGAGGATTTCCAGAGGAAATGTATCAGGAGAATCTTTGAGTTAAAGGACCAGGGCAAGACAATCGTCTGCGTTACCCACGATATGGGCCTGTTGTCCCGGCTTTGTAAAAGGGTTATCTTTCTTAAGGAAGGCAGGATTATTGAGGACGGAAAAGCAGAGAGAGCAATTAGTCATTATACAGAGACGGTGGGCGAGAAAAAAGGTATAGGCGTTATGAAAAAAGGCTCTCTAAGGGCCGTTTTTAATAACGGAAGGCTATTCTTGAGTTGGGACGGCGTATCTTTAACTAAGGGTTTTGGAGGGCATACCTGCTTTTCACTAATTGACTGTGGCAATTATGACTCCACCCAGGCGGACTGGCAGATAGAGGAGCTTTCCGAAAACCATCTTGTTGCCAGAGGCGCCTGGTATAGGCTGCCTATAACCCAGAGATGGCATTTACGCCTGGAGGATTCAGGAGGCGTTTCTTGGCGGGTAGAAATGGAAGCGGAAAAAGACGACCTGAAGATTAAACAAACGCAGCTCAATCTTATACTCTCTGACCAATATAGCCACTGGCTCAGCCCTGAGGCAGAGGGGGAACTGCCTTCCATATCATCTAAGGATCTTGCCTGGGAAGAAGTTTCTCCCAGAGACTCAAGGTCCCTCTGCGTAGGGCTTGAGGGATGCTATCTGAAGAAAGATAAGCTGCCCTGCGTTGTCTTCGAGGCCGATAAAGAAAAATCCCTCCCTTTATATGCCAAGGTTTTCAATACCGACTACTTCATTAGTGCCCGCAATCTGCAGCTTTTAAATACCGCATCCATGGTTACTACTCAGGGTAAATCATTGTATTTTTCCGCGAGAATACTCCTTGATTTACCCGATGCGCAGGATTATATGGCTGAGAAAATTGAGAAGATCAGCTTAAGCAAAGGCCCCCTAAAGCTTATCTTTAAAGACGGTACGGCGAGGTTGTTCTGGAATGATGTTGAGCTCACCAAAGGACGCGGTTTACATACCTCATTATTCTCCTTAGATAGAAGTCATGACTCTACCCAGGCGGACTGGCAGATAGAGGAACTTTCCGAAAACCAGCTTATTGCCAAGGGTATCTGGCGCAGGCTACCCATAACCCAGATATGGCATTTACGCCTAGAGGATTCAGGAGGCGTCTCTTGGCGGATAGAGATGGATGTGCATCGGAAGATTGAGATTGAGCTTCAAAGCGCCGGTATCATGCTTTCCGAAAAGTATGAAGAATGGTTTACGTCGGAAAAGCAAAGGAGGGGGGAATTTCCTGCCGTCCTCTGGAATGACTGGTTTGATGTAATACAGGGGAATGTTACCGGCGGATTTGTGGGTGTGGGAAATTTTACTAAAGAAGCAAAGTCCTTGCCGGCCGTCCTTCTTAATATCAGTGCTGAACAGCCAAATAATTTTGTCAAGATCTTCAATACAGATTCAAGATTCAATGCAAGGGCCTTGCAGTTGGAGAAGGTTGAACCCGAGACTAACGTTACTTTTCTACCGGGAAAATATCATTCTTTCCAAACGGAACTCCTGATTGAACATCAAAAGGAAGAATTTACCAGGCGTTATTTTAAATCCAACGTCCTCCAGCAGGGTCATTTGAAGCTGATTCTCGACCAGGGTAAAGCCCGCCTCTTCTGGAAAGACGCTGAATTTACGAAAAGACTTTGTCTATATACTTCAATTCGTTCTGCCGGGAGATGGCATGACTCTACCCAGGCAGATTGGGAGATACAAAAATTTACAGATGGCGATCTCTTATTGAAAGGGGGCTGGAAGTATCTGCCGATTTATCAATTTTGGAAGTTTAGATTACTCAACAAGAATACATTTGAGTGGGAGATTGAAATGGAGGTTCGGGACAGAATCAATGTTGACCGCGAACAGACGAATATTATGCTTTCGGAAGAGTATAAAGAATGGATAGTGCCGGGGAAGATAAAAGGGATGTTTCCGGAATTTAGAAATGATATAGACGATGATTGGCACCGGATATGGTCGGGAGGTTCCGAAGCCGAGATTGGGGTTTTGAGAGTCCGCGATAACAAAAAGATTCTACCTTCTATTATCTTCGGCGGCTTCCTGCAGGGGCAGATTGTCAATATTGTAAATTCAGATATCTTCTACCGCGGTCGGCTACTACAATGCTTAAGGCAGGATAGAGGAGAATTCATTCCCGGCAGATATGATTATTTTTCCGGCAGGATAATACTCGATACTGTGAAATAGATTTTTGGATTTTTTGCCAGACGAGATAATGAGAATTATTTTTATTGGCGTAAACGGCTATCAGATTCCCTATACGAGAGTCAGGTGTTACCACTTTGCGAATGTTCTGCGCGAATACGGGATGAAGACAAAAGTCCTTTCGTATCAGGAACATCTTAGCCCTCAATATAACGGGGTACAGATACTCCATCTCAGCGATAAAGAGAAATTCAGATTAAATCTTAAGGCGCTCTGGAGCCTTTTCAGAGAAAGAAACGCCGTCTTTTATATCCAGAAAGTTCACTATCATTCGGCAATGCCTTTCCTTTTATCCCGCTTGGGTAAGAATAGATTCATCCTCGATTATGACGACTGGGATATTGACAGGTCGCATTTCTTTAAGAGGAGCTATTTAAATCGTTTATTCTTTGGCTGTGATGGCGCCGAGGAGATAACCGGGAGGGTGGCTTCAAAGGCGGCGGGCTGCGTAGCCTCGAGTAAATACCTTTATCATTTACTCCTTCGCTATAATAAAAATGTCTCCTATATACCCACAGGTGCTGATACGGAAGAATTCAAGCCCTGCCAGGCCGTATCCAGAAATAAGATTACCTTTGTCTGGACAGGACAAGTCTGGGGGCGTGTCGTATACGATAACATTCTATATATTATGGCTTGTTTTTTCGAAGTATGCAGACAATATGGCAACATTCGACTTAGAATCATCGCAGGAGGAGACTCGATGCCCAGTGTTAAGGAGTATATCAGAAGCAATTATCCCCGTCTTGATATCGAAGTGATTGATTGGGTTAATCCTCAAGATATGCCGGCCTACCTGTCCGATACAGACATTGGCTTGCTCCCCTTAATCGCCGACGATAACAATGAGCTCTGGATGAAATCAAAAAGCCCCACAAAGCTCTTTGAATATATGGCTATGGGATTGCCGACTATCGCGAGTTCCGTAGGAGAGGCCGAATTCGTCATTGAGAACGGCCGGGATGGGTTTTTGGTTAGAGATAAAGAAGAATTTATAGAAAGGATGAAGTTATTGATAAAGGATAGGCAACTACGGATAAGGATGGGGAGATTAGCCAGAGAAAAGGCCGAAAGAGATTATTCGCTTAAAGTTTTAGGCAGGAGGCTTTTTGACTTTGTATCTAATTGTCCGTGGTAGATTAAATACAATATGGGCGACAGCAATAAATTAAATATATTACTCATACAGCCGCCGTTACCCGCAAACATGCGGCATAAAAAGGTCCTGCCCTTAAGCCTCGGGTATATAGCCTCTTATCTGCAAAAAAATTCCGCGGGCATTAACGTCGAAATACTCGATGCTTTAGTATTGAATATGAGCTATGCCGGGGTGGTAAAGGAGATATTCAGAAAGAAGAGAGACGTTGTGGGTATAACATTTTGGACAGCCCAGGTGCCGTTCGTTTATAATTTAGCTAAAGCAATTAGAAGGGAGAATCCTGACACGACAATTATTTTTGGCGGGGTGCACACCACCTGTTGCCCTAAAGAAGCGGCTAAATTTGCCGACTATTGCGTATTGCACGAAGGGGAAGAAACCTTTTGTGAATTATTGGAGTGTATCAGAAACAAAAAAAGCCCCCATAAAATAAAAGGGCTTGCTTATATAAAGAATGGCGAATTTATTCAAACTTCTCCCCGGCGGTTTATCGATAATCTCGATGACATTCCTTTTCCGGCCTGGGATTTATTGCCCTTGGAAAGATACGATACGCCGTTGCATGTGGTTGGAGGCAGGCGAATGCCGATTGTAGGCTCAAGGGGTTGTCCTTATAATTGTTCCTTTTGTGTCTCTCCCTATATGTGGAAGCAAAGAGTCAGATGGCGTAGCCCCGAGAACGTGGTTTGCGAGATAATGGAGCTAATTGAGAGATACGGGATTAGACAATTCCATTTCTGGGATGATAACCTGTTGATGAATAAGGAATACATTGAAGGATTATGTACGAGAATTATAGATAATAGACTGGATATAAGATGGGTAGGAATCACTAAGGGTTCTTATATAACTGCCCATCCTGAAATCATGGGACTCCTGAAGGAATCAGGATGCATAGGATTGGAAATAGGCATAGAGAGCGCAGACCCGGATACGTTTTTAAATATTAGAAAAGAAGAAAATTTACGGGATTTAGAGGAGGCCTGCCGCCTGCAAAAAGAGCACGGCATGTATCCTTTATTTACTTATATGTCCCTTAATCCCGGAGAAAACATAACCACTTATTATCTACAGGCTAAATTTATAGATAAGATTCTTTCGGGATTACCCTGGTATGATTTTTTCCATCATCTGCCTTTCGCTGTCTATGTAGGTCAATTTTGCACTCCCCATATAGGGACCGAATTACATGAGAATGCCGAGAATCTGGGGATGGTATTGGCGGAAGGATGGGAGGAATACAATCACCATACCATTAATTTTGTTCCCAATTCCTTATTGAATGACGTTCCCCTGAAGACAATTGAACAATTACGCGAGAGCGATTATGTCATTTGTACGGAAGCAGCCTGGGGTTGGATGTATGAGCTGGATCCCCGCGAAGAATCTTTATCGCTACAAATGGCAAAACGGTGTACCTTTTTGCGTTTTGTATCAGAATTTTTTTCCCGTTGCAACGGCTCTATGAGTCTAAAGGATATCGCTCGGGAGATGTCCGAAAATTCGGACATCGGCTTTAAAAAAAGTATTCAGTATTCTGTATTAATAACCATAGTATTATCGCAGTTGGGAGTTATCCGTTCGGCGCTTTTTAATACAGAGATTGAAATGAGATTAAAAACGATGTACATACCCGATTACTTACAGGTTAAGCGCAAATACCGTTTCCTTCGGCTGATTGCGCCCGCAAGAAAGACTCTTGAGGGAAACGGGCATATCGTAAATAGCAAAGGTAATCCGGCAAGGTTAACCACTATCACAGGCAGTTCTGAATAGGAAGATAAAAAGTGACTTTAAGAGATTCAGAAAAAGTAAAAATTATAGAACAAATAAGAATGTTCAATTCTGAAAAAAGAACATTTATGCCTCCCCAGGCGGTTCAAATAGATATATCAAATCAATGTAATCTTAACTGCGTTGTTTGCTGGCATAATTCACCTGATGTAAAAAAGAAACCGCAGGAATGGAGACACAAGAAGATGGACTACGATGTCTTTAATCGCTTAGTGAAAGAGCTGGCGCAACTGGGAGTAAAGGAAATAACCGTAGTGAGTGAGGGAGATTCTTTTACTCATCCGAACATAATCGAAATGATCGAATTCATAAAAAAGGAAGGTCTTTCCTGTCAGGTTTTCACCAACGGCACATTATTAAACAGGAGCAAAATCCAGAGGCTTCTGGATTGCAATTTAGACCGGCTATTTGTAAATTTGTGGGCAGCAGATGAGGAAGTCTTTGCAAAGATTCATCCCGGGCACGGGGAGAAGTTCAATGCCGTTGTGAATTCGTTAGAATGGCTGAACGATTTGAAGTTAAAAAAAGGAGTAGATAAACCGGAGCTCCATTTCAACACCGTAGTCTTCAATGAGAATTTCTTCCAGCTTGAAGAGATTGTAAAATTGCAGCTGAGTTTGGGAGCCAGGGTCATTATGATTGACCTTGCTGAATTGGCGGACGAAAGAAAGAAATTCGCTTTATCAGAAAAAGAGATAGAAGATTTGATAGGTATATCCGAAAAAATAAAATCTGAATTTGAGAAATTACAATGGCTGTGTACAAATATAGATTATTTTCTCTCAACCTTAAGATTAGAATGTCGTAGTGTAGTTGTTCGCAAGGAAGGACATTATGAGTTTAGAGAGCCCGAAGTCAGAGAAAATTTAGTAAATAAGATTCCCTGCTATATCGGCTGGCTATTTGCAAGAGTCAATGCTTTCGGAGAGGTGTCTCCTTGTTGCGGATGCGTAGAGCCCGGCTCTTGCCTGGGCAATATTGCCGTGTCCAATTTTAAAGATATCTGGTTCTCGGAAAGATGGGATGAGTTCAGGTCTCAGGCAGTAAGGGTGGGCAATAAGGGTGAGGCATTTTTTTCTAAAATCTCCTGTTTATACCGCTGCCCGTCTTATCAGGAGAATGTACAATTTCATAATTTGTCGGGACGGCATCTGATTGACGAGGCCGCAAAAGTAAAATAAAAGTAGAAAAACAGATACGGTTCGATGACGAAAAGTTTAAATACAGATTACTTGAAACAACAGGGATACGACCCGATTAGAGAACAGCGTTTTCTCAGCATTTTTTTAGATTTACATAATAGCTGCAATCTCGGATGCCGTATGTGTCATTTCGGATTTAAGCAAGACAAGCCCGCTTATCCGCAC
>CAZPQS010000062.1:0-7136 GCA_964588765.1 uncultured Planctomycetales bacterium
TAGGTCATTACCAGATATCTACTATGCGGTCAACAACTCGCCGGGCTAAATCATCGACGGCGTCTTTTATTGCCGATGACTCCGATTTTCTCTGAGGGAAATAGGTTGTATCTCCCACAAAATTATTTATCTCGCAGGATAAAGTCTGTTTTAGGGCATCGTGAAGCTGGAGATTCACTACTATGCTAATGCGATATTCCTCGACCTCCTCATCATCCACAGCCGTATATCTTAAGGCATCTCTGCGATAATCGACTAACTCGCCTTTCAAAATTAAATCCGCATCTTCTTCCTTGGCTAACCGCAAATTGCCATCCAGAATAAATTGGTCGATTACCTGACGAGTTATATCATTTTCCAAAAGCGGGTAATAAGTCTTGTATCTCCTGGCTACCGAGGTCTCGCTGGTAATATCAATCTTATTGACAAAGGGGCCTACATATATGGTGCGATAACCCAGTTGTGAAATTGAGGAGCGTACTGTATAGCCGCAACCCGGGATAGTAGCAACCAGAAGGCAAAAACCAAAAATCAGAGAAACTATCTGTGTGAATCTACTTCTTTTCATCTTTCTTCTCCATTGCTTGCAATTTAGAAAAGGCCCTGGCTGCCCAGATACTCCGGGGATAATCCTCAATCACCGTGTTATAATAAATCTTGGCTGCATCGTAAGCCTTCTGTTTCTCATAAAACACGGCAATATCATAACAACCTTGCGCCTCTTTTTCTTTTAACTCCTGGATATGCTTTTCTGCTTGGCGAGACAAGGCCGCATCCGGATGGGATAAAATAAAATCCTCAAACCTTTCCTTGGCTTCACGGGTTGCCTCCTGGTCATGGTCCGGGCTGGTAGAAACCTCGGCCCGGCAAGAGGCAATCTGAAATTCAGCTGCAGTGACCCATTCACTCTGCGGATAATTCTTAATCACCTTATTAAATTCCTCTTCCGCCTCAAAAGGCCGGCCCAAGCTCTTTAAGATTAAACCCAGTTTATATTGGGCCTCGGCTGCCAAAGGGCCGTAGGTAGAATTATCAACGACCCTTCTAAATATCTCAATCGCTGGATTTTCTACGGGTAAAACAACGCCGAACGCTTTTCGCTTTTCACCCTGCATGAATCTCTCGGCAATCCTGAACTCTCTCTCAATAATCTCATTAACTCTTGAGCTGAACGGATATTTATCAATCACCTTCTGATAAGCAAGATAAGCCTCATAGAGCCTGTCTTGCTTCTCTTCAATCGCTCCCAAATAATATTGCGCCTCTGCTGCCTGGCTGCTCCTGGGATAATGTTGAATTAGTTTATCGAATTCGCGTTTGGCTTCCTTTAGTCTATCTTCTTTAAACAGAACCAAGGCAGAATCTAATTGTTCCCCCGGAGTTGGCTTAACCGCATACTTGGGATTAACCCATTTACCCGTTTTCGGCGACCAAATCCAGAAAGGATAAGCGGGATTGGTTATAAGCAGGAGGGATAGAATGGATATAAGAATAACTCTTCGCATAGCAACTAACTTTAGCATAGATAAAAAGGTTTGTCAACCCCGCCTTTTTTTACCCTAATCAAAGCGGGTCAGGCCAAAACCGCCGGCTATCCTGATTGCCTCTAATCTGCCCTGCTTATAGATTTTTTAATAATTGGGGTAAATTGTGGCTTCATTTAAAATAAAATTCTATCTTCCTTTGATAGAGAAACCTGTTTATCCCCTACGGTCTTACCGCAGCCAGTACAGATATATTCATATAAATAGCCGTTAGGAAGGATGAGAAGAAGCCTTTCCTTAACCCGCATAGAGCCGCCGCAATTATTACAATAGAGCCTGCTTGCCTGAAAGTCCTTATATTGATAATTCTCCCTCATCATCTAGGGACATCCTTTCAGCCTTTCGGGGGACACCCTTTGAGCCAATCGGCAGGGTGTCCCTAATCATAATTTTTATACTCCCCGGCTGTGGAATGAGCGTATCTTAAAGGCTGGGGGATTCTATATTTAGGGCAGAGTTTAAGAATTATCCTGATTGCCGACTTAAGAGAAATTTTGTAACCACAAGATACAAATAGGGTCTTAACCTGTTTTCTTGTGCGCAAAGCCGCCCCCAATACCTCTTTTGTTCTCCTGTCATGGATATAAGAAAAACTCCCTTTATCATCTTTTGGCATCTGATAAACCCCGTATAAATGGCTTTTGGCACAGCCAATGCTGGGTATATCCAAAACTATGCCCAGATGAGTGGCAATCCCCATCCGACGGGGATGGCAGATTCCCTGGCCATCAAACAGAACCAGGTCGGGCTTATATTTTAGTTTTCTAAAAGCCTTAAGAATGCATGGACCTTCGCGAAAGGTAAGCAGCCCTGGAACATAGGGAAAGGAAATCTTATCTTTTACCCTGGCTGTCTCAATCAAATTTACTCCGGGATATTCAAAAATGCAGACTGCGCAAACTGCCTGATTATCGGAAAAGGCAACATCCACGCCGGCAATCTTCTTTATTTTAGGCAGATTATCACCCGAGATAATCCTTTTTCTTAGATTCTGTTGAATCCGGATTGCTTCTCGGATGTTAACCTTCCAGGGGTGGAAATCCGGGTAGTCCATAAACAATAAGATAACACGGTGGAAATGATTTGAAAAGGATTTTTCTTATTATAACCTCCTGCTCTAAAGATAAAAATATGCCCAGGGGATTTGATTGAAAAACTTAACTATCTGAATCAAAATCACGATAGAAAGATTCGCCGGCGCAGCAAAAACAGGAGCCAATACCGGAAAAACAATACCAACAAATAATAAACTAAATCCTAAGGCAATCACTAAGGCAAGACAGGGCACAACCGCCAGATTTGCCAGCACGGTTACCGGCGAGATAATCTTAAAGTAATAAACGGCAAGGGGTAAAACCCCCAGCCAGGCAACAAGAGAAACAGAGAAGGCAGAAATCAAAAATCTCAAAAGATTATAAAACAAATTTTTAACGCGCATAATCGCGGACTGTCCCCGGATTCTTGCAGATTTATCTGCGGCTATCTGCGTTGGATTTGCGAGAGCCTGCGTTTTAAAAAATAAATCTTTAATCAGCGGCGAAAGATAAACTATAGAGATAACACTGGTAAAGGAAAGCTGAAATCCAATACTAAACAGCTGTCGGGGATTTGCCATTAGGATTATCAGTGCTGCCAAGGCAAGAGAATGAGAAATCTGCATCTCTCTCTTCAGCAAAAAGCCAATTAATAAAACAATTGCCATAATTGTTGCCCGTACAACTGAGGGACGAGCGCCGGTTAAAAGACAATAGAAGGCTAACAGGAGGATAATTGCTGAAAAACGCAGGCGGCGCCTTATTCTTAAGGCCTTAAGCAACAAATCCAAGATAAAAGCGACAATCCCTATATGCAGGCCGCTGATTGCCAGGATATGCATAGTTCCGGTTTGAACAAATAAGCGCCTTAATCCGGATGGTATTTTGCTTCTATCGCCCAGAATCATTGCCGAGAATATTCCTGCCTGGACCGGCTTAAGATTTTTAAATAAGACAATCTTGCCTTTATGCCTGATTTTATAGGCAAGAGACTTTAAAGGACTTGTCTTGCTCTTATTTAAATACCTTATTGCTTTATTTTTATTTACTGTAAGGATTGAATATATCCCCTGGCTTTCCAGATAATCACGATAAGAAAAACTGCTATTTTTTGCTTGATAGGGACGATAAAGCCTGCCTTCTAAAACTAATTGGTCGGCATAAGCAACGTCCTCCTTGCGAAATATTTTTACTAGAACCTCACCGCAGACGGAATAAATCTTTCCTGCCCAAGTAAGCTCCTGGGCATCCAAAACAAAATTGCTGAAATTTGCCTTGATTTGCGGGAAGCTTACAACCACACCGCGAATAATTACCGATTCAGATTTATAAAAGGTGAAATTACGTATATGTGGATAGGGCAGAATATGGCTGTTTGATAAAAACAACCCGCCCAGAAATATTGCCAGGATACATAAAAGCCAGATGAGTTGTTTATGCCCGATAAATATAAAACCAAGAATTAATAAAATCCAGGCAAAGGTATATAAAAATAAAAAGGGGGTATGCATGATTTTTATCAGGCATATTCCCAAGCAAAAACAGATGGTAAATAAGGGCAGGAAGGTTAATCTATTCAATTGTAAAACAATCCTTAATTGCCTCGTATTTGGATTTGCCGATGCCCTTGATATTTTTTAACTTAAGAATATCCCTGAATCCGCCGTTCTGCCGGCGGTAATCAACTATCCTTTGGGCTAATTTTTCTCCAATTCCCGGAACACCGAGGAGGGCTTGTTTATCGGCCTGATTAAGATTAATCTTGCCGATATCCTGGCTGATATAGCCGATAATCCTAATCTGCGAGTAATGCCTGGTAAGAAAATTGATTCCTGTGCCGAGTAAAACAATAGCGCTTAGAAATAGAATAACCCGACATTCCTGCCGCGTAAGATTAAGCATTGGATCCCCCTGCGCCCAATCAAGGGACAGCTCTTGCGCCAATCGGGAGACACCTCTCGCGTCAATCATCAGAAGCGTCCCCAAATTAAACAAATTTAAAGGATAATAACTCTTTGTTCCTATAATAATAGACGAGAGGACAAGCAATATCTCACAAAGATTTTCCGGGAATTCAGAATTGTTTTTATAATGGATTTATAGTCTTAGGAAGGGGAAATGAGGCTTAAATGGTTTTTTAAACTATTATATTAACCAATTTCTTAGGCACAATGATAAATTTGTTAATTGGCTTTTTGGATATCCAGGATTTTATTTTATCATCACTTAAGACTGCTTCCTTTAATCCCTGTTCATCAACATCGGCGGGGAGTCGAACCTTGGAGCGAACCTTACCATTAACTTGGATAATATAGATAATCGTTTCCTCCTTTATCAGTTCAGAATCATAGGCAGGCCATTTGGTCTTCAGGATGCTCTGTTTATTCCCCAGCTTCTCCCACATCTCCTCAGCAATATGAGGAACAAAAAGAGAAAGAAGAATGACCAATGTTTTTATTATCTCTTTTGGGGATTCGATGTCTGGCATCTGGTGTCTGGTGTCAGACGCTTCATTCGATAACCGATAAATCTCATTCACCAATTCCATAATACCGGCGATTGCCGTGTTAAATTTGAAAGCCTCGATATCTTCGGTTATCTTCTTTATGGTCTGATGGGTTTTGCGTAATAATATTTGTCTATCGCTTGTTTTCCGCTGTCCGTCAACAAGCCGCCAGACTCGATTTAAAAAGCGCTGCGCCCCGGCCAATCCCTGCTGGTTCCATTCCATTTGGTCCTGCGCAGGTGCAGCAAAAAGTATATACAGCCTCAGGGTATCTGCTCCGAATTTCTTAATAATTCCGTCGGGGTCAACAATATTTCCCCGCGACTTGGACATAACCTCGCCGCTTTTTAAAACCATACCCTGGGTAAGCAGCTTATGGAACGGCTCAGAAAAATCTATCAGCCCCAGGTCTTTTAGGAATTTTGTAAAAAAACGGGAATATAAAAGATGTAAAACCGCATGTTCTATTCCGCCGATATATTGGTCAACAGGCATCCAATAAGCAATCTCGTCCTTTTTAAATGGACCGTCCTTAAAGTCCGGCGAACAATATCTTAAAAAATACCAGGAGGAATCAAAGAATGTTGCCATTGTATCGGTCTCCCGGCGCGCTGAAGACCGGCAACGCGGACAACTGGTCTGGACAAAAGACTTAACCTTACCTAAGGGGCTGCCTCCCTTACCAGTAAAGGGTGCTCTTTCGGGCAATTTCACTGGTAAATCCTCCTCGGGCACAGGAACGATACCGCATTTATCGCAATAAATAATTGGTATGGGGGTTCCCCAGAAACGCTGGCGGGAGATTAACCAGTCGCGCAGGCGCCAATGACACTGCCGCCTTCCAATATTTACCTCCTCCATCCACTGGGCAATCTTAATCTTGGCCTCGTTACTCGCCAAGCCATCAAATTGTGCAGAATTGACTTGTATACCATCCCCTTCATAAGCCTCGGCCGGTTCTTCCGGTTTTTCCGGTTTGGCGGCACCCCGCTTTGGCAGTGGCTGGTTTCCGGTTTCCGGTTTCTCTATCACAATTTTTATGGGCAGGTTATGCTCTTTGGCGAACAAAAAATCCCTCTGGTCGTGAGCAGGAACTGCCATAATCGCGCCGGTCCCATATTCCATTAGAACATAATCGGCAATCCAGATAGGAATATCTTCATTATTGACCGGATTAATGGCGAAACTGCCACTGAATATGCCCTCTTTTTTTATATCGGCCGAGGTGCGAATAATCCTGGTCTTTTTGCTAACCCTATCAATAAATTTAAGGATTTTCTTCTCTTGAGACTTGCCCCGGATAATCCCTCTTACCTGAGGATGCTCAGGGGCAAGCACAATATAGGTTGCTCCGAATATAGTATCCACCCGCGTGGTAAATACCTTAATTATCTCGTCGCTATCCTTGAGTCTAAAATAAATCTCCACCCCCTCACTCCTGCCCAGCCAGTTCTTCTGCATAGTAATTACCCGCTCCGGCCAGTGAATAAGTTTTTCCAAATCCTCTAATAACCGTTCTTTATAGGCAGTAATCTTGAGAAACCACTGCTCGAGCTTCTTCTGTATTACCTCATTTTTACACCGCCAGCATTTACCGTCAACGACCTCTTCATTGGCCAATGTAGTTGAGCAATCCGCGCACCAATTTACCTCTGCCTCTTTTTTATAAGCTAAGCGGCGCTCAAACATCTTTAAGAATATCCACTGATTCCATTTATAGTAATCGGGAAGGCAGGTAGAAATATCCCTTGACCAATCATAGGAAAACCCCATCCTCTTTAGTTCTTGGCGCATGTCATCAACACATTTTAAAGTCCAAGTCCGCGGGTCGGTTTTATTTTTTATGGCCGCATTCTCTGCGGGTTGACCAAAGGCATCAAACCCCATAGGGTGCAGGATATTATACCCTTGCATCATTTTATAGCGCGCATACACATCGCCAATGGTATAGTTACGCACATGTCCCATATGGATCTTTCCTGAAGGATAGGGAAACATCTCCAGGAGATAAAACTTCTGCTTGGAAGAATCTGGCGAAACCCGGAAGAGCTG
>CAZPQS010000063.1:0-7101 GCA_964588765.1 uncultured Planctomycetales bacterium
CTCCTCGCGGCCCGGAAAAAAGATACGCATAAGCCAGGCGTCCCTTTTTAATGGAATTTTTCAGGAGATTTACTGCGTGGTCCTGACCGACAATCTGGTCAAAATTCTGCGGTCGCCATTTTAAGGCAAATATTTGATAAGCCATTACAATTTTTATTATCTTCCTTAACGGAGAGGCTGGGATTTGAACCCAGGGGTCCAGCTTTCACCAGACCAACTCATTAGCAGTGAGCTCCGTTCGGCCACTCCGGCACCTCTCCTGTCACTCGCTGAACCTTGGTTCTTCTTTTCTTGAAGAAATCTTTTAATAACGAACTGCTCTCGTGCTCTAAGACGCCCTTTTTAACCTTAATCCTGTGATTTAATTTATTGTTATTAATAATATTTACTGCCGAGCCGCAGGCACCTGTCTTTGGGTCATCTGCGCCATAGATTAATCTTTTTATCCTGGCTAAAACAAATGCCCCCGCGCACATTGAACACGGTTCAATTGTAACATAAATCGAGGCTCCATTCAACCATTTACTACCCAGGTAACTTGCCGCTGAAGTAATCGCAATCATCTCCGCATGCGCAGTGGGGTCATTCAGGCGCTCTACCTGATTATGACCGCGAGCAATAATCTTTCTATCCTGAACAATTACGCAACCGACCGGCACCTCATCTTCCCGGGCTGCTTTTCTGGCCTCTCTCAGTGCCTCGGACATATAGATTTCGTCTATTCTTATCATGACTGTTGTGCGCCCTGCTGATGCAACAGCTAACCAAGTTAATGCGCCTGGCTGGGCTCGAACCAGCAACAACCAGTTCCGTAGACTGGTGCTCTATCCAATTGAGCTACAGGCGCAAAGAATTGTTTAAATACTCAAGCCGCCTGCTGTTTTTTATTGCTTATCAAGGCAATCTTAAAATCAGAGTAGCGATTTCCAAGCACTAATTTTGTTACCGCAACTCCGATGGGAATAGAGACAATATATCCTGCAAGCGTACAGACAGATTTAATAGTTTCGGGCCCTACTCTTGCTAACCCCATAAAAAACCCTAAAATAAAACCAACTAAACCTCCCCCTAAAAGCCCGAATAACATACCTCTCCATAATAAACTCCACCATACTTTAAAAGCGCGCATCCAGGTAACTTGAACAAATTCAACCTCTGCCATTTCTTTCACCTCCTTTTTAATCGCCTTATATATACCAGAAATTATCACAAAAGGCAACCGAATTGCAGCAAATTTGCAGGCTCAACCTCTTTGGCGCAATCTCCTGACAACCTCTTTTATCTGCCGGGGCGTTGCCGGCGGATGAGCCTCGATAACCTTAATCAAATCGTCTCGCATATAGGGAATTATTGAAGACCAGTCAAGATCGCCGCTAAACGGCGCCAGATGGTCGTCTATTCCCTTAAGGTCATGGAGATGCATCCCAATCATACAATCCGCAAACCTCATCAAATAATCATTATGAGGGGTTATACCCAGCCTCTGACCAACCTCAGCGTGCCCAACGTCATGCCAATAAACTAATCCCTTATCCTTAAAAAGATTTAATAAATATTCTGTTTCTTCGATATTTGGAATTTCATTGGGGTAATAACGTGTCTCGAGCCCGATTTTAATACCGGCCGAACGGGCATAGGGAAGTATTTCCTCCAGACTCCTCGCTACTGATTCCAAATAACCGCTTTTTTCTGCCTGGCGGGCAGCTAAAAGCCTTTGTTTAACCTTTAGATATTCTTCGGAAGCAGATTTACCTTCATTGTATAAACGAAGAAGCACTCTTTCATAATCATTCTCCAGTTCGACTCTTCCTGCATGAATAATTACAACCCGGCTGGAGATTAAACCGGCTGTATCAATAGATTTTTTTGTATAATCGACTGCTTTCTTGCGCTCTGTCGCATCCAGAGAGGAAAGACGGTAATAATCGGTGGGAAACCTATTTGATTTAACCCCGGACGGCAAAGGGCAAAAATTATGCACACTTACTATCTTAATCCCCATAGCATCTACCAATGATATAAGTTCCTTTAATCTCTGGGGAGTGAAGTTATACCCTATCTCAATAGCGTCTAACCCGACACGCTTTATCTCGGAGAGCATTCCTTTTACGTCAGAATGAGTATTAGAGTTCCAGGCCGTTGAAATCGCAAGACAATCCTGATTCATCCTACCTTAGAGCCTTGCTTAACCGGTTTATCGGGAATAAGAACAGAGATTGTCCCCTCGCCCTGGGCAGCCAGGAGCATACCCTCGGAAGACTCTCCTCTTAAAGTTACCGGCTCCAGATTATCGATAACCACAATCTGTTTTCCAACCAAGTCTTCCTTCTTATAGAAATTTTTAATCCCGGCAACTATCTGCTTTTGTTTTTCTCCCGTATCAATCTTCAGAAGAAATAATTTGTCTGCATTAGGATGGTCGTTTACCTCTAAAACCCTGGCTATCCGAATATCTAATTTTCTGAACTCATCCAACCTTACCATTAAATCCTCCTTCGATAATAACGGGGGGGGTGCTCCTCGGGTTAGTGCCGGAAGCGTCCCTCTATTTGAAAAGGAAACCCTATATGTCTTGTGATAAGCCTGCCGGAAAATTTCGGACCCTGATTGATTAAAAGCCCCTTCTTGGGGGCGATAAGACTTAAGGTGTAGTCTGCCTTAACAGCTATCCCTAAAGCGCATCCTGTGTTGGCATCCAGGCCCGAAGGTATATCAACAGAGACGATAGTCCTCTTAGAGGAATTCATCCTCTGGATAACTGACTTAAACATTCCCCCTACCCTGCCTTTTAATCCGATACCAAAAATGGCATCGATTAACAGGCCATAGAAAGAGAAATTGATTCTTTGCAAATCCCTCTCAGTTCTAATCCGCCGGATATTTGGGGTTAATTTTTTAAGAATATTCAAATTTTTCCTTGCGGCAGGAGATAAAGAATATTCGGGCGCAAGTAAGAATGTATCTACATTTACTCCTTCGCAGAGAAGTTGACGGCTAATCACCAGGCCGTCCCCGGCATTGTTGCCTTTACCGCAGAATACTGCTATATTCCTGTTGGGCTTTTTCTTCAAAATCGCTAAGGCAAAACCGGCAATCCTTATGCCGGCATTCTCCATCATCACCAAGGTAGATATATCCAACTCCTGAGCCGCTCTTGAATCAATCTCTTTTGCTTGCTCTGTAGTAATTGTTTTTATCTTTTCTTTAGAGGAACCTTGCATGTCTTTCCCAAGGGAAGATAATGGAATTCGCCGCAAATCTCTACGGGTATGGTAAGCGATTTTGTAATCGGTCCCTGGATTAGAATGGTAATCCGGTATTTTGTTATCGACAGAGATACCCACCTCCCTTTATAACGAAACCTCAGTTCGATTCTCCGCCAATTTTTGGGGAGTTTGGGATTAATCCTGATTACATCTTCCAGTGGGCTTATACCGGCAAAACCCCTCGTAACAATATCGATTGAGCCTGCCATAACGCCGGTATGTATGCCCTCGGGCGTTGTTCCGCCCTGGGTATCATAGATATCCGATTCCAATACCTCCCGAAACCACCTCCAGGACTGCTGCGGACCTCTGAGTAATTGAGTCAGGAAGCAATAAACAACCTTGCTGAGGGTTGAGCCGTGGGATGTCCTTTTTAGATAATATTCATAATTATTTCTCAACGTATTTTTATCAAAGCTGTATCCGAGCCTGCGGAATATATTTTCTATTTCAGATAATTCAAAGAGATAGAAAAGCATAAGCACATCAGCCTGTTTTGAGACCTTGTAATCATCCGGCGATTCTCCTTCGGCTTTTAAAATCCTGTCCATGCGTTGAATGTTTCCGTATTTTGCTTTATATCTACGCCAGTCTAATTCCTTCAGCGCGAAGTACCCGTCAAATTGGCTGATAATGCCCTTCTCATCAATAATAATATTCATCTTCTGGGTAATATCATCCCAGCGAAGAAGCTCCTCTTGCCCCAATTTCAGTCTTCCAAGAATCTTTGCTTTATCGGCTTCGGATAAGATAGAGAGTATTTCCTGAGCCTTAAGTAGTGTCCAGACAATCATCAGATTTGTATAAGCGTTATCCTTCAGCCCGGGCTTGTGCGAATCAGGGTATCCTTCATGAAACTCATCCGGTCCTACAAGCCCCTCTGTGTGGTACCTGTTGTCTTTGGGGTCGTATTTTGCCAGACTCACCCCGAACTGCGCAATCGATAATATCATCTCGGCTCCGTAGGAAATAAGGAAATCAAGGTCGTCAACCCTTTTGTAATATTGCCACGCATTATATGCAATGGCAAATGAAACATGCCTCTGAAGAAGGCTGTAATCCGGTCCCCATGTGCCTGACATAGGATTTAGATGGATAACCTGTGTTTCTTCCTTACCCGAAGAAGCGCTCTGCCAGGGAAACATCGCGCCGGAGAAACCTTTTCTTTTAGCATATTCCTGGGCCTGGGGGAGACGTCTATACCTGTATAAAAGCAATGCCCTGGAAATCTCCGGAATGTGCAAGTCATAAAAAGGCATGGCAAAGATTTCATCCCAGAAGATATGTCCGCCGTATGCTTCACCATGCAGTCCCCTGGCGGGGAATCCGGCATCAACCTTGATATTGTGTATTGAAGCGGTCTGGAGAAGATGAAATATATGGAGTCTTAATACCCTTTGAGAAAAAACATCGCCTTCAATCTGGATATCAAACCTCCTCCACAGCTTATCCCAGGCTTGCTGATGTGTCTTCATAAGTGTTTTAAACCTGCGTGCATTTTGTACAGACTCAATGGCCGCTTTGGTAGGAGCCCTAATAGCCTCATCTTTTGAAGTATGGATTGAGATGATTTTTTCTATTTTGCAAGACTCTCTTTTATTAACGAAGATTCTAAATTCCTGCCCGATTCTTTCTTTTCTTTCTGCCAGGCATTTGATTGCCGGCCTTATTTCCTTTTGCCCGATGAAAACGCGAATCTTAGCTGCCTCAACAACCTCAATGTCTGACTGATTGGTTTTCATCGACAGGAATATTCCGTTCCTGCTAAAAATTCCCATAGAACAAGACTTCCAATGTTTAGAGCTTTGCCGTCTATATCGCTGGACGCCTACGTTAAGTACCGTACCATCAAGCATTGTTCGAATTCTAATCCACCCGCTATAATTCTCCGGGGTAATAACGTATCTCATTACGCCAAAATGGGGTTCTGCCATATGGGCAATCCTGTTTGTCTCGATTAAGGTCCTTTGACCTCTGTGGTCCTGAAAGCGAATCCTTCTGATAAGGATGCCCTTCTTCATATCAAGCTCTTGCTTATAAGAAAGGATTCCGCCTGTCGAAGGGTAAAACCATTCACCGTCACCAACCTTAAAAGTCAAAAATGTCCAATCCGGACAGTTTACCATATTTTCATGGGTAACCCTTCGACCTGCGATATTTGTTGCTAACTGGTTGTAGATACCGGCAATATAAGTGCCCGGATAATGAATTTTTGAAGCGAGGGCTTCGGGGATAACTCCCCTTGTGGCAAAATAACCGTTGCCTACGGTACAGAGGGTTTCCCTTAAACCCTCCTGCTCCGGTTCAAACTTATCATAAGCAATTTTCCAGGAAGATAGCGCTCTCATTTTTTAGTTTTTTAAACAGGCGTGATAATCTTTTCAAATAATTTTTTTACTTCCTCGGTAGAGGATAATTGAAAATCGGCTGCGGATTCTTTAGGCTTATCGGAAACCAGAATACCGGTTCCCCTCCTGCGAACCATTCTAAATGCGTCCTCATCTGTTGTATCGTCTCCTATATAGACCACAGACGCATCAGACCAGCGAATTCCCAGGGCTTGCATAATCCATCTCACGGCTTTGCCCTTATCCCAATCAATCTTGGGAAGAATCTCAAAAACCTTTTTCCCGCTCATCAAGCGAAGGAAGCGATTGTTCAGAATAAGCTTTTCAACCGAATCCTTAATCTTTGGCAGATACTGCTCATCAACAAGGCGATAGTGCACAGCTATGCTGAATTTCTTTTTCTCAATCAATATTCCCGGGATGAGCCGCAGTTCTTCCGACAGTTGTTTGACTATTTTTCTAATAAGCGGTATTGCTTCTTTTGCGCGGGGTTCAACCAGGGAAATCCCCGGACCTGAAATATCAAATCCGTGACTCCCCGCATAGATAAGGTCCTTGATACCGAGGAGTTTCTCCGCGTCCTCTCTCGCCCTTCCGCTGACAATGGCGGTTGTGTATTTCTCAGAAAGACGCATAAGGATTTTCTTCATATCCGGGGATATAACCGCCAGTTCAGGGCGTTCGACAATGGGGGTTAGCGTCCCGTCATAATCAAGGAAGAAAACAGGCTTTTTTTCAGAGAGAAAAACTGACTTGGCTTTATCCCAAGACTGGAATAACGGCTCAGGCTTCCTGTGAAACCACTTCTCAACCCATTCTAAATTTATTTCGGATATGTCTTTTATGGCAACATCCGCGCCGTTCCGGATAAGGCTGGACTCATTATTCTTCCTTGCCACTCCGATTACCAATCCAAAGCCGCCATCCCTTCCTGCTTGCACGCCGGATATGGCATCCTCCACAACCACAGCCCTGCCCGGAACTGTGCCTAAATTTTTTGCTGCAGTAACAAAGATATCCGGCTCTGGTTTGCCTTTAAGCCCTAACTCAATAGAAACCTCACCATCAACACGCGTCTGGAACAAATCCTCAATACCCGCAGATTGAAGAATATACCTGCAGTTTTTGGAAGATGATATAATCCCGATTCTAATACCGGCTTTCTTAAGTTCTTTTATGAACCGGATGGTTGAGGAATAAACCTCAACACCCTGGTCTTTAAGTACTTTAAGAAACGCTGTATTCTTCTTATTGCCAATTCCGCAGATAGTCTCTTTATCCAGTGGGTCGGAAGGACTGCCGAATGGAATCTGAATCCCTCTTGATTCCAGAAAACTCCTCACGCCCTCATATCTGGGCTTGCCATCGACATAGAGAAGATAATCGGCTTTATGTGTAAACTCACGAAATGGTTCGTTATTGCGTTTTTCTCTCAGGCGCAGATATTCATCAAAAACCAATTTCCATGCCTGAGCATGGATAAGGGC
>CAZPQS010000064.1:0-6913 GCA_964588765.1 uncultured Planctomycetales bacterium
AAGGATGCGGTTATCCTTTCCGATATAGCCGGTTTGGAGGACCATTTCGGCGATATGGATTTAAAGATAGCAGGTACCGAGGACGGGATGACCGCGGTGCAATTGGACCTGAAGATTGACGGGGTTAGCATTGAGCTGTTAAATCAGGCTCTTGGTCAGGCAAAGGAAGCAAGGCTGGCGGTCTTAAAAAAGATGCGTGAGGCAATTGCCCAGCCGCGAACGGAGATAGCCGAGTTTGCTCCTCATATTGAAATCATTAGAATCAATCCCGATAAGATAGGCGATTTAATTGGTCCGGGAGGAAAGAATATTAAAAAGATTATCAGCACAACCGGCGCTACCGTTGATATAGAGGATGACGGCCGGGTTCTGGTCGGCTCCTCCGAAGCCGCTGCTTCGCAGAATGCCATAGCCATGATTAAAGAGCTTACCGAAGAGGTTGAGGTAGGCAGGGTCTATAAGGGGAAGATAAAGCGCATTATGCCATTCGGGGCGTTTTGTCAGATTGCCCCTGGCAAGGAGGGCCTTATTCATGTGTCCGAATTAGCCGACCACTTTGTCAAGGACGTAGAGGAGGAGGTCAAGGTCGGCGATGAGGTCAAGGTCAAGGTAGTCGGGGTCGACCAATTGGGACGGATTAATCTTAGCAGGAAGCAGGCAGAACAAGACCAAAAAAAGGGGGACGGTTCTCCATCTCCATAATAAATTACGCAGAGCCGCTCTCCAATATCCACGAATTTATATGCAGCAAAGAAGACTCAACGAAATAAAGGCAACCATCCTTTTTGCTCTGGGGATTCTCATCCTGGTAAGTCTGGTCTCTTTCACGCCAAATGATTTAGCCATTTATACCTCTCATCCAAATTCACCTCCTGCCAATCTTATCAGGGGATTCGGAGCGCATCTGGGGGGAGTTTTATTATTTTTCATTGGCTGGAGTAGTTGGTTGGTGCCTTTATTTGTTCTTTTCTGGTCGATTCGTCTTTTTAAGCAGCAGGGTGATATGGATTTCAGATTTGTTCGCGTGTTCGGCTTTATTATATTAATTCTATCAATCAGTTCCTTGTTGGCGATGTTTGGCAACGGAGTTAATATCGGTGCGCAATTTTCCCACGGCGGTTTGTTTGGATATGTCTTTTCTAAACTGGTGATAACCTATTTTGGAAGATTGGGCGCTTATATAATCTTTCTTACCCTGGTAGCCTTATCCCTGGCTCTGGTTTTTGATATCCTGGTGTCTATCTTCTTTGCGAAGGTTGTTCAGAGGTTAGATAGTCTGATAATCAAACCTTTATTCAAATCAAGGAAGATTATCTTTAGAAGAAAACCGGCATTTAAGCCCGGGGAAGCGAAATCTGATTTGGCATTCAAGCCAGGCTTATCTAAGCCTGAGAGTAAGCCCAGGATTTCTGTTGTAAAACCACAGATTCGGGAGATTAAACGCGAACCTGTCTTACCGAGAACAAAACCGGCCAAACAGGCAGCAGCAGCTGTCAGGGCAGAAGGGGTTAGGGAATATCAAAAACCACCCTTGGATTTATTGAACTCTCCGCCTCCGCTTGCCGAGAGGAAGATTAAGGAGGACCTCGCCGGCTCCGCGCGCATATTGGAAGATACGTTAGCCGATTTTGGCATAAGCGTTAAGGTTACTAACATTGAGCGCGGTCCAATGATTACCCGTTACGAATTAGAACCTGCCCCCGGTGTAAAATTGAATCGGATTGTCTCTTTATCCGACGATATTGCCTTGGCAATGAAGGCGCAGTCAGCAAGGATAGTTGCTCCTATTCCCGGTAAGGGCAGGGTGGGCGTGGAGATTCCCAATATCCAGAGCAGCTGGGTCTATCTCAAGGAAGTCTTAAGCGCCCCCGGGTTTCAAAATTCGCCTTCTGTGCTTACCCTGGCTTTAGGCAAGGATATTACAGGCAAAACGGTAGTTGCTGATTTAGGCCAAATGCCTCATCTGTTGATTGCCGGCACTACCGGTTCAGGCAAAACCGTCTGTGTCAATTGCCTTATTTTATCCATTCTATTTCGTGCCGACCCCGAAGAAGTTAAATTCTTAATGGTTGACCCTAAGATGGTAGAATTAGCCCCCTTTAATCAACTGCCCCATCTTTTATGTCCCGTGGTAACCGAAGCAAAGAAAACAGCGGTTGCGCTTAATTGGGTAGTGAACGAGATGGAGCAGCGTTACCAGCTCTTTGCCCGGGCGGGAAAAAGAAATATCGAGGCTTACAATCAAAACAAAGAAAAGGTTCCCTATATTATAGTAATTATTGATGAGCTGGCTGATTTGATGGCTACTGTCCCGGACCAGGTTGAGGGTGCAATTACGCGTTTGGCACAGCTCTCTCGCGCTGTGGGCATCCACCTTGTCTTGGTTACCCAGCGCCCTTCGGTAGACGTAGTCACCGGAGTAATCAAGGCTAATTTTCCGGCGCGGATTTCCTTTAAGGTCTCCTCCAAGGTAGATTCCCGCACGGTATTAGATACAAACGGCGCCGATAAACTCTTAGGTAGAGGGGATATGCTTTTTTTAAAACCCGGCGAATCAAAGTTGATTCGCGCCCAGGGCAGTTTAGTCCTGGACAGAGAGATTGAGCAGACCGTGGAATTTATTAAATCCCAACGTCAGCCCGTATACGACGAGGAGATTTTAAAAGAGCAACAAAAGGCAACTTTATTAAGCAGCCAGAAGGACGAACTTTACGATGAAGCAGTGCGTCTGATAATGGAAACCGGCCAGGCATCGGTTTCAATCCTGCAGCGGCGGATGAGGCTGGGTTATACGCGCGCCGCCCGGATTATTGATACAATGGAACAGGAAGGATTGATTGGTCCTTTTGAAGGAAGTAAACCTCGCCACATTCTCATCGATAGAGAGAAATGGCTGAGAGAAAGCACGCTGTTAGAGCCGGAAGGGAAGGTTGAGGGATATGGGTAAACAAAACGATATAAGGGAAGGTCGGGGCGAAAGGTTAAAAAGATTACGAAAGGCAAAGGGCGTAACCTTGGAAGAGGTTCACAAGAAGACCAATATTCATGTCCAGATGCTCAAGGACATAGAAAAGGACGCAATGGATAAGATTTCGCCTGTTTATGCCAAAGGGCTGTTAAAGATTTATTGTAAGTATTTGGGAGTTGACCCCAGGGATTTTATTGAAGAATACACTAAAGACGAGCCTAAAAGGCCGGATATGCCAGATTTTTCTTCTAAGATTGAGACGCCAGCTCCTGCTTTAGATAAACCCCGGCTTAACATCTCGGTGATTAAAAAGCAGGTTAAGATAAAGCCGATAATCTTTGTTGTCTGTTTGTTGCTTTTGGGGATAGTTGTTTTTAAATTTGGCAAGGGCTGCAAATCAACAGCCGCCCCCACCCCCAGACCTAAGTCTGAGGTTTCTACGCCCACGGCCACGGCGGTGATAACCGAGCCGACATTAGGCATTCGCGCAAAAGAAGACTGCTGGTTAGAGGTGAAGACCGATGACAGAACAGTATTCAAGAACATTCTTAAAAAAGGCCAGTTTGAACACTGGGAGGCTAAACAGAAGATAGAGTTTTCTCTGGGCAATGCCGGGGGAGTGGACGTAGAGGTAAACGGGAAGCTGCTTTCTCCCCTGGGCAGGCGAGGGCAGGTAATTAAGAATATTATGATTACAAAAGAGAGCCTAAGGGTTCCCAAATGAAAAGGGTAGGTATCTTAAGTTTGGGTTGTGCGCGTAACCTCGTGGATTCCGAGATTCTTGCCGGAAGACTTAAAAACAAAGGCTATCAAATTGTAGACATAGATAAAGCGGATATCGCCCTGGTGAATACCTGCGCGTTTATCAAGGAAGCAAAAGAAGAATCTATCCAGGCTATATTAGATTTAATTGAGGCAAAGTCAGAGGGCAGAATAAAAAGGATTATCGTTGCCGGCTGCCTGACTCAGCGCTATAAAGATAAGCTTCTCAGGCATCTGCCGGAGATCGATGCCTTCCTCGGCGTAATATCCTTAAATCACGCCCAGGCTCATTTTCGCCTCAGTCCCGCACATTACGCTTATGTCAAAATCTGCGAGGGCTGTATTAACAGGTGCAGTTTTTGCGCCATACCCACGATAAAGCCAAGATTGACCAGCCGCAAGATTAAATCGGTTATCGATGAGATAAAGACTCTGGAAGCCCGGGACGGAATAGCCGAGATTAACCTTATCGGTCAGGATATAACTGCTTACGGCCGGGATTTGTACGGTGAATTCAGATTGGTCAATCTGATTAAACAAATTTTAAAAAATTCTAAAAGGGCAAACTGGCTGAGATTGCTTTACCTTTCACCCGAACGGCTAAGTGACGAACTAATCGAACTCGTCGCATCCCAGCCGCGCATTGTTAAATACGTTGATTTACCCCTGCAGCATATTAATAATCGTATCCTGAAGTTGATGCAGCGAAGGATTGATTCATACAGGATATTCAAGCTAATCGATAAGATTCGCAAGAAGATTCCCGGCGCGGCTATACGCAGTTCTTTAATCGTCGGCTTCCCTACGGAGACAGATAAAGAATTTAAAGAGCTTCTTGATTTTGTCCAAAGGGCAAGATTCGAGAGATTGGGGCTGTTTATGTATTCTCGCGAGGAAGGCACCCCGGCGTATGATTTCGGCGGACAGATTCCCCAGAGGATTAAAGAAAAAAGGTACAATATAATTATGTCGGCTCAACAGGAGATTGCCCGTCAGGTCAACCAGAGATGGCAGGATGAGACTCTCCGGGTCCTGATTGAGGAAAAAGAGGCAGATGATTTATATATCGGCCGTAGCCAGTACGATGCTCCTGAGGTTGACGGCCTGGTCTATGTGAAGACAAAGAAAGAATTGGCCGTCGGCAATTTTGTGGATGTAAAGATTACCGATACCTGGGAGTATGATTTAGTCGGCCAGATAAAAGACGCATGAATATCGCCAATCGCCTGACAATATCAAGAATCGCCTTAACATTTGTATTTATGTTCTTTCTGTTTTGTAAAGGCATTATTGCCAAGTCGGCGACATTCTTGATTTTTTCCTTAGCCGCTCTTTCCGACTTCCTTGACGGGCGTATCGCTAAACAAAAAAATATAATCAGCGATTTCGGTAAATTTATGGACCCGTTAGCGGATAAGATTCTGATATTGGCGGCATTTGCCGCCTTTGTCCAGATGCGCCTGATTGAGGCCTGGATGCTCGTGATTATCATTGCCCGTGAATTATTGATTACCTCGTTAAGATTGTTCGCTTTAAATAAAGGCAGGGTTCTGGCGGCAAGCAGGTCCGGTAAACACAAGACCGTCTTTCAGATGTTTGTGATATTTTGTATATTGGGATTTCTTCTTTTAAAAGAAGTTATGTTAAGATTCTTTACCTGGAATCCTGCATGGGAGACCTTCTTTCACCACGGAATATATATTTTGATGTGGATTGTCGTGGGTCTTACCCTTTACTCAGGCATTTCCTATCTCTGGGAAAACCGCAAGGTGATTGCCAAGATTTAAAATTTGACTGCGCAGATTAAAAAACTTATTACAACCTTTTTTTACCTTGGGTACCTGCCCTTAATCCCCGGGACATTCGGCAGCATTGCCGGACTGTTCATCTATATTTTCTTAAGGGGAAATTCCTATCTTTTAATCCCGGTTAGCTGCCTGATAATAATTTCGGGATTTCTTCTGGCCGGTAAGACAGCCGAGGTGTTTAAACGCCGCGACCCGCCCCAGATTGTAATTGACGAAATAAGCGGCATGCTCATAAGCTTTTTTGCCCTACCTGCTTATGCAGCGGTCGAACCATTCGATAAACTGACCTTAATTGCGGGCTTTGTTATCTTTAGAATACTTGATGCGGTTAAACCCTATCCGGCAGACAGATTCCATCGCCTGGGGGGGAGCTTGGGCATAATGGGAGATGACATCGTCGCGGGGATTTATACGAACATTGTATTAAGGGCAGTACTCATTCTTTATTGTAAAATTCCTTAATCCCGCCAAAGCCTAAAAGGCAATCTTTCAGTAACTCCATTAATCCCAATAAGATAGTATAGGCAGTGCTAAGTTGATTTTCTGCTTGACAAATGCTAAAATGAATGTTATAATTAAATTGTGAATAATTATTCATTTTATGATTAATAATTCTATATGACTATGGAAGAAAAAAACGTATTGAGCAGAAAGGAAAGGGACAGGAGGCTGCGTGAGGATGACATACTGAGGGCGGCTGAGCGCGTATTTGCCACAGAGGGCTATCATAAAGCCACAATATCGGATATTGCCAGAGAGGCTCAGTACGCCGTGGGCACAATCTATCTGTATTTTAAGGATAAACAGACCCTCTATCTGACCCTGATTGAGAAGAAATTTCAGGATATGTTTTCCGTTGTAAAAAGCAGGGTGGGGCAGGTTGAGGACGCGGGGGAAAAGATTAAAGCCCTGATTGAGGAGCAGCTGGCTTACTTTGAAAGAAATCAGGATTTCTTCAGGATATACTTCTCTGAAAGGGGAGGCTTGCGCTGGAAGATAAAGGGCAGAATCTCCAAGTCCGCGATAGACAGACTTATGGATTTTATTGATTTCATTGCCGGCTTAATAAACAAGGCGCAGGAGAAAAGGATAATCAGAGACGACATTGAGCCAAAGAAACTGGCTCATATCCTGGCTTCGATGCTGAATGCGGTTATATTCCCTCTCTGGTTGAGGGAGGCTCAGGGCAAGGCCGATTTAAGGTCTATGTCAGGGCTCGTCCTTGATATGTTCTTAAACGGCGCGGGAAGAAAATGATTAGAAACATTTTAATTATACTTTTGATAAATCTTTTAGTATTTAATTACTCCCTGCCGGCACCGGCCAAGGAAGATAAAAGCAGCAGCGAGCAAAGGGCGCGGGAGATGGAAAAGGC
>CAZPQS010000065.1:0-6907 GCA_964588765.1 uncultured Planctomycetales bacterium
TGGCATTCCTCTCATTGGATAACTGCTTGGAGGTTGTGCCGCCGGCAATGAGAGAATGAAAACCCGATATCGCTCCACAGGCGTTAATCACGCAAAGCATCGGCCAGAGATGTCCCTGGTTTGTTTTCCAGGTAATAAATGCCGGGGTATGTATCTGGGGATGGGTAACGATTAATCCCAGATAGCCGAAAAACAGACCAAAGAACAGGATGAAGGTAGATAAATAATCCCTGGGTTGAAGCAGGATGTTCACCGGAATCACAGAGGCGATAAAGGCATATACGAGTAGAATTGATATCCACAGGTTTAAGGGATTTGCTACCTCCAGAGTAACGGGGACATAATTACCCAGAATTAAAAGGCCAAAGAGAAGGATTATCCCCAGAGCTGTGGCCATTATCTGATTCCACTTCCATTTATATATCATAAGACCCACCAGAACTGCCACCAGGATAAGTCCGAAAGTGGGAATCACCAGCCGGGGTTGGCTAATCAGGGTCTTGGCGGTGACCGCGGCAAAAACAGCCATAACCAGTATCAAGCTTAGAAAGATAAAGCCGGCAAAGACCATCTCTGACCTGAAATTCAACACTCTTCGTGCGACATCGGCTATCGATTTGCCCTCGTGTCTTAAGGAAATCACTAACGTGGAAAAATCATGGACCCCTCCGATAAATATCGAACCCAGGACTATCCATATTAAAGCGGGTAACCATCCCCAGAACATAGCTGCGATGACAGGACCGAGAATCGGACCTGCTCCCGATATAGAGGCAAAATGATGTCCGAACAGAATAGTCCAGTGTTTAGCCGGCACATAATCTATTCCGTCTTGCCTGGTGAAGGCCGGTGTGGCGCGCGTAGAGTCAATCTGCCATAACCTCTCTAATCTCCGGGCATATATCCGGAAACCCGCGTAAAATAATATTCCGCTAATAAAAACAATAACTAACGCATTCATTGCTGAAGTTTAAAAAAGTAATCGATCAATTCATTGCCCTTGTTGAAAAACAGCTTACTCTTTTGCGCCTCTTTCTCACTGTAGCCTGCGGAACCGCTGCCGAACACATCCTGGCCAAAAATACCAAAAGGCACCGGCTCGGACGTATGAGTCCTTACCGATAGGGGTGTGGGGTGGTCCGGCAAAACCAGAAGGCGAAAATTACTCTTACGTTTCAAGGTAGATAATATCTTACCGACGACAAGATTGTCAAATTTCTCAATAGCGGTAATCTTTTCTCTTAGATCTCCGTTGTGCCCGGCTTCATCAGGAGCCTCCACATGCAAAAAAACAAAATCCTTCTCATCCAATGCCCTTATTGCCGCCCTTGCCTTGCCTTGATAATCTGTATCATAATAACCGGTTGCCCCCGGCACATTAATTACCTCCAGACCAATTAATTTGCCCAAGCCTTTAATTAAATCCACCGCCGATATTACGCTGCCGGTAAGATTATATTTTTCCTTATATGTGGGTAGGCTTGGCCGCCTGCCCTGGCCCCAGAGCCAGACCATATCAGCGGGATTCTCGCCCAGGTCAATACGAACCTGATTTATTTCGTAGGGTGCTAAAATCTTGGCGGATTCCTTTATCAGACGAACCAAAAACTCAGCACCCTTACCTTTGGGCAAATGCCGGGAAATGCTCTTTCCGGTAATATCATGGGGAGGGAAGCAGCGGACGGTAAGTAAATTATCGGGAGCATTTTTTACGACCAGAATATTCCGGTAACCTACCCCGCGATAAAATTTAATCGTCTCGGTGCCTAATTTTTGATTAAGAAAATTAATCAGTATGCCTGCTTCCTTGGTGGTGATATGACCGGCGCTGTAATCAATCAGGATATCATCGTTTGTAGTGATAAAATTACACCGGAAGGCAACGTCGTTTTCTTCTAACTCTATATCTAAATTTGCCGCCTCCAGCGGCCCGCGACCGGTATAATATTTTTCCGGGTCATAGCCCAGAATGGACATATTGGCAACGTCGGAGGCCGGCGCCATTTTATCGGGAATGGTCCTAACCCGGCCGAGCATTCCCAGGCGAGCAATAGAATCCATATTCGGAGTTTTTGCTGCCTCAAGAGGAGTCCTGTTATTCAGCTCCACTACGGGATAATCAGCCATTCCATCGCCAACCAGGATGATATATTTCATATCGCTTATTTCTTAAGTAGAATCTCTATCAATTTCTTTGCTAACCCCTGTTTACTCTTTACTAAAACCTGACTGCCATTTCTGCCAAGGATAAATGCCCGGTAAGGATTAAGTCGATTGGCTACGATTAAATCTGCGCTGAACTTTTCTCCCGCATTTCTTGCCCTTTGAATGAGCGTCTTGTTCTTAACGTTTGATTCCAGCTTGAACATCACTAACCTTGCCCGCCGATTGAGGCGGCGAATCAAAACAATGAGTTTATCCAAAGGTAATAATCTTAAGCTCTGGGTTTGATGCGAATCCAGTTTTCCCCTTATATTGCGTACCGGTCTAAAATCGGATACCGCGGCTGAATGAATAACTATGTCGTATTTATTATTTTTAAATTCGCGCTTCAGGATATTTTTCAATTCATTAAAAAAGCGAAAATGAATTGTGCGAATTGATTTGCTTAGGTCATATTCGACACACGGCCCCAATACCAGGGTTACCCTTGCTCCCCGGACCGATGCCTCCCGCGCAAGCAGCATTCCGGTTTCCCCGGTAGCAATATTGCCGATAATCCTGACGTCGTCTATCGCAACCCAGGTCGGCCCCGCAGTAATTAAAATTCTTTTACCTTTTAAACTCAAGGGACAGTTCTTACTCCAATCGGAGGACACCCTGTTAATAACCTATCTGTCTTAATACTGCCTTTAAATTCGCAGCAACCACCTTCGGCTTCTTTACTGATTTTATTGCTCTGTCCGGGTCCTTAAGGCCGTGACCGGTTAAAATGCAAACTATCTTTATTGTCCGCCTGCCTGCCTTTGTGTCTATGCGCCTGAAATATCCTTTTCTGACTAACTTAAATAAACCGGCTACGGAAGCCGCAGACGCCGGTTCAACGAAGATACCCTCTTTTGCAGCCAAAAGTTTATAGGCATTTATAATCTCTCTATCGGAAACCATATCAATCAAGCCGCCGGATTCATTGCGGGCAAGGAGAGCCTTATTCCAACTGGCGGGATTACCGATTCTGATAGCCGTAGCAATTGTTTTTGGATTTTTTATCGGATGACCCCGGACAATCGGCGCCGCACCCTGGGCTTGAAATCCAAGTATACGTGGAAGTCTTTCTATCAAGCCTTTTTGTTTATATTCCTTATATCCCTTCCAATAAGCAGTAATATTGCCGGCATTACCCACCGGCATTATTTGAAAATCCGGCGTATCGGAAAGAGAATCACAAATCTCAAAGCTTGCTGTTTTCTGACCTTCTATACGATACGGGTTAAGGGAATTAACCAGTGTTATGGGATATTTCCGGGTAATCTCTCTCACAATATTAAGCGCATCGTCGAAATTGCCCTTTATCGCCAAAACAGAGGCTCCGTGAATTAAAGCCTGGGCTAATTTACCCATGGCAATTGCCCCTTCAGGGATAACTACAATACACTTCATCCCACCCCGCGCTGCATAAGCACTGGCTGAAGCCGAGGTATTGCCGGTAGAAGCGCAGATTACGCTCTGCGAACCGACCTCTTTAGCTTTAGACACAGCCACGGTCATACCGCGGTCTTTAAATGAACCGGTGGGGTTTAAGCCTTCGTATTTCAAATAAACCCTGAAATTCTTGCCCAGGCATTTACTAAGATAGGCAGCATGGATTAAGGGGGTATTGCCTTCGCGAAGGCTAATTACGGGCGTATCCTTACTCACCGGAAGATACTCCCTGTAGCGTTGGATTACGCCTTGATATCCGGCTATGGTCTTTTGTAATTTAATCATATCCGTTCTATCCTTATTGCTACGGGTGATTCCTTGACTACGTCTAAATCCCCTATCTTTTTCAGGGCCAGGCGCAGATTCTTATCCTGGACTTCGTGAACAATCATTACAATCGGGACAATCTTGGCTCTCTTCCTCTCTTTTTGTGTTACGGAAGCAATGCTTATATCAAATTTAGCCAATATGCCTGATATTGCCGCTAATACCCCGGGTTGGTCCACAACCATAAAGCGAATATAATAACGGCTCTGGGTCCAGTCGATCCGCCGTATTCTCTTTATCGTTGAATCCTCGTGGCATAAGAATCTTCTTCTAAAAAGTCCGGCCTGTAGATCCTTAACGGCATCCTGTAAATCGGAAACTACTGCGGAAGCTGCCTCATTCTTACCCGCGCCGGGACCGAAGAAAAGCAAATCACCGGCTAAATCAGTGGATATATAAATCGCATTATTTATCCCTCTGACCTTTGCCAGGAGGTGTTCCTGAGGAACTAATGTGGGGTGCACGCGAAGCTCTAATTCATTTGCTTGCCTGGCGGCTATAGCCAATAACTTTATCTGATAACCCAATTCCTTTGCATAAGTAACATCAAACAGGGATATGTGCTGGATTCCATCGACAAATATATCATTTAAATTTACCAATTTCCCGAAGCAAAGATAAACAAGAATAATCAATTTATGCAAGGAGTCGATTCCCTGGATATCTAAACGTGCGTCCCTCTCGGCAAATCCATATTTCTGAGCCTGAGTGAGCGCCTGAGTAAAATCTATGTTTCGTTCAGACATTGCCGACAAGATAAAATTTGAGGTCCCGTTAAGAATACCGTAAATGCGCTTGAATTTATCTGCGGCCAGGCCTTCTTTTAACGATTTGATGATTGGTATACCCGCTCCCACGGAAGCCTCAAAATAAATAGATTTACCGCGCTCCCTGGTCAGATTAAATATCTCCTTGCCTCGCTCAGCCAGGAGCGCCTTGTTAGCAGTAACTACGTACTTGCCCTTATTAAGCGCCTGCATAATGAATTCCTTGGCCGGATGAATAGCGCCAATCAATTCAATTATGATATCGATCTCGGGGTCATTTAGAATCTCGCCTGCATTAGAGGTAAGTATGCCCCGGGGTAGAGAAACATCCCTCCTTGATGTTAAATTTTTGTCACAAACCTTCTTCAAGACCAAATCACAACCAAGCTTCTTTCTTAATAAAGACCTCCTTGATTTCAATATCTTTACCACGCCTGAACCGACATTACCAAAGCCCAGAAGTCCAAGATAGACCTTTTTCATTTTTATTGCTCCTTTTTATTTGTTTCGCTTTTCGGGTTCAAGGTTATATCGGGGAGGTGGGACTTGAACCCACGACCTTCTGAACCCCATTCAGACGCGCTAAGCCAAACTGCGCCACTCCCCGGTCGCTCACTACTGCTTATTCTTCCTTTAATCTTCTGGTCATTAAATCCCTGACTGCCTTTCGGGGATTTTTATTTTTATAAAGAACGAGGTAAACCTCTTTAGCTATCGGCATATCCACTTTATATTTAACAGCGAGCCGGTATGCTGCTTGCGTGGTAGGAATTCCTTCAGCAACCATCTTCATCTTACCGACCACTTGTTTTAGTATCTTGCCCTTGCCTATCCGTTCTCCTAAATAACGGTTGCGGCTAAATGGGCTAATGCAGGTAGTAACCAAATCTCCTAATCCGCTTATGCCGGAGAATGTTTTAGGCTTTGCTCCCATCTTTATTCCCAAACGGGAAATCTCAGCTAAACCCCGGGAGAGTAGAGCTGCCTTTGCATTAGTGCCAAAACCCAAACCGTCAGAGATTCCGCAGGCAATGGCAATGATATTTTTAAAACTGCCTCCCAGCTCTACCCCGATTACATCCTGGTTAGTATAAATGCGGAATCTATCGGTATTGAATAAGCCGGCTATAAACTTCCGCAGGTCCTTACTATGAGAGGCGACAACCGCGGTGGTGGGTATCCTCCGGGCAACCTCATAGGCAATCGTCGGACCGGAAAGCACGGCTAATTTTATTTTACCCAATTCCTCCTGAATAACCTCCGACATCCGCATCAAGGTGTCGGTTTCCAGGCCTTTGGTTACGCTTAAGAATGCGGTTCTCCTTGGAATATTAAAAATTTTAATACGGCTAATCACCCGGCGCATAAATTGAGAAGGGATAGCCAGCACAATTAAGTCTTTAGATTCTATTGCCTTTTCTAAATCAGCGGTTATCTCTAAACCGGAAGGCATTTTTATACCCGGCAAAAATCGGGTATTAATCCTTTTTTGTTTTAAATGAGCTACATAGTCGGGAAACGCCCCCCAAAGGGTAACGGATTCACCCTTATTATGCAATAGTATCGCTAAAGTGGTGCCCCAGCCGCCGTCGCCTATCACTGCAATCTTTAGTCTGTGCATTTTTCTTTTTCTTTCTCTTCAAAAACAGAATCTACTTCAGAACAAATATGGGTTGCATCCTTTTCTTCTCTTGTGATGAAGCGGACTCCTACATTATAAGTGTTATTTTCTTTATACTCTACTCTTACTACTTTACCGATAACGCCATTTTGATAAATTAAACTTTTCCTCTCAATGGCTTCACAGATTTCTAATACACTTCTATTGAAGGAAAGCCATAGCACATCATTTATATTAACCTTTTCTTTCATATTACAAAGTAAACCCGCCTGGCTTATATTTGAAGTATAACCCTGAAGTAATTTTAAAATTATTTCTTTTTTGCAAATTCTATAATCAAGCAGCGTTATATGATCGAGCCTAACAAATTTCCGGCGCTCTATTCCATTATAATCAGTTTCCATTATCGTATCTGGCAATCGTATTTATTCGTTCTAATCTTAGCTAACTCCCAGGAATATTCATACAGATGCAGCCCTTTACTGACAGCGACAATCTCGCCATCCTCAACGCCAATCTCTCCTGCCATATATTGCTTAACCAGCTGGAG
>CAZPQS010000066.1:0-6901 GCA_964588765.1 uncultured Planctomycetales bacterium
CCCAATAACCTTTTAAGATTATGTTGAACCAAAGCCATCATTACTGCTGCCACAATGGTAAAGGCGCCGATAAGCATCAGGAATATATTCATTGCCTGATTCATTACAAATAAATTTAAACAGGTGCGCGCCAGAAGATAAATCCCCAATAGTTTATCTAAGGATGCGGGCAGAAACGCTACTACCGGGATTGGTGCCGATTCGGAGCAATCCGGAACCCAGGAGTGAAACGGCATTGCCCCTGCCTTGGCAAAACAAGCTATCGCTAAACACAAGAATGCCATTATGGCTAACGCTGAACCACCAACCGCTAACTGAATCTTATCCATCTGGAATGTGCCACTTAGATAATAAATAATTGCAATACCCAGGAGCATTAAACAATCTGAGCCACCAATAATAATAAAGGTCTTCTTTGCCACCTGACTGCTGTCTTGATTGCCCATATTGATAAGTAAATACAAGGTAAGACCCAGGAACCCCCAGAACACCAAAAGCAGGATTAGATTATTTGCTAATGCTGCGCCGATTGAAGCAAATGTAGTTAAAATTATCCAGAGATAATATTGGAAAACACGGGGTTTTCCTTTCATAAATCTTAAGGAGTAAATTATAACCAAAACAGAGAAAACCAGTATTGCCAGAACAACAAAACTGTTTAAGTAATCGGACTTAAATAATGGATATAATAAATTTGGACTCATTTTAAATCTAAAATATTATTGGCAATGTTTTTTGTGTGATGAAAGATTTGAGTAGTGAAATCCAAAATATTCAAGAACATATTCCCTGCGCGCGGGTCGCAAACTCCCGAAATAAGTCTTTTTGTATGCGCATCCCTATACTTCATCAGCAGCCTATCAACATGCGGCTCATCCCCCAGAAGTCTTCTGGCGAAGTTCTTATCATCCATCTTCAATGATTTTACTACGTCGGATAAAGCCGTATGGACAACATCGTACAGGTGCCTGTATTCAGACAGGGCTTCCTCGCTAAAAAACAATTTTTCTTTTATCTTTATCTCAATCCTCTCAATCATATCCTTGACATAATCCCCAATCTCTTCCAAATCAGCGATAATCTCTGCCATAAGAACGATATGCCTTTTCTCCGCCGCTTTGGATTTCTCTTTGGAGACCTCTACTAAAGCAAAACTTAAGGACCTTTCCATATCATTGAGCTTATGTTCCTGCTGGAGCACCCCGCTTAACATATCTAAATCGTGCTTCATAAAACCGTCGAAGGTAACGCTCAACATGGAAAGCGCAAGTTCCGCCATTTGATTTATCTTCTCTCGTATGGAAGCGATATTATCCATTATTCTGTCCTAACTCCTGTTTTAACTTCCTGGTTTTCTCCTGGGAAAGCTTAATCAAATCCCAGCCGTTTAGTATTTTCTTATTGGTCGGCTGGTCGATAACGGTCACTCTCTCCGTGCAGCAATAACAAGGGTCCACCGCTGCCAGGGTAATCGTGGCATCGGAAATGGTTGCTCCTACAGCAGCGATCTTATTGGAGGCGACATTCATATAGCTGGGGGCGCGAACCTTATATCTTATCGGCCGGTTTGTGCCGTCGCTGCGAACATAATGGAATACCTCTCCCCGCGGCGCCTCGGCGCGGCCGATACCTTCCCCCGCGGGTATATCCTTTACATTGGCATCGATCTTGCCCTTGGGCATCTTATCCAGGCATTGGCGGATAATACTGATTGACTCATACATCTCTAAAATGCGTACCACCGTCTTGGCAAATATATCGCCTTCCTTGCGGACAATCACATTCCAATCAATACGGTCATACGCGCCGTAAGGATTGTCCCTACGCACATCGATATCCACCCCCGAGGCTCGTGCTGTCGGGCCGACTACAGACCATTCAACCGCCTGCCGGCGGGTCAAAATCCCGATTCCTTCCAGACGCGAATGGATTACCGGGTCATCCATAACCGCGCCCTTGAACATATCCACGGCCCGGGTTAACTCATCCAATGTCTTTTTTAATCGGGGTATGAACTCTTCCTCGATATCTCTCCTTACCCCTCCAATCTTCATCATTGCATAATGATTCCTATTGCCTGAAATCATCTCAAAGCAATCAAGGAGCGGCTCGCGATACCGCCAGGCCCACATCCAGACCGTATTGTAACCGATAAAATGTCCGGCTAAGCCAAGCCATAAAAGGTGGCTGTGTATTCTTTCCATCTCGGCAATAACTGTGCGGATATACAGCGCCCTCTCGGGAACCTCAATCTTAGCTAAATCCTCCATAGCATTAACGCAGGCAAAGGGATGAGAGGTTGAGCAGATTCCGCAGATGCGCTCAACTACAAACAGCACCTGGTCAAAGTGTTTCAGCTCACAGAGTTTCTCAATCCCCCGGTGGTTATAGCCAATATTAATATCGATATCAACCACCTTCTCGCCCTCCACAAACAACTGGAAAAACTCCGGTTCCTCCTGAAGAGGATGATAAGGGCCTATGGGAATTACGACTTTATGGCTCACGCTTGCACCTCAACGGATATTCGCCTTCCGGCCAATCCTCTGCCAATAATAAGCGCTTTAAATTGGGATGGCCGGTAAATTTAATTCCCAGCATCTCCCATATCTCCCGCTCAATCCATTCAAAAGCAGGAGATATAACCGCCAGGGAATCGATTTCCGGATTCTGTTTATCCTTAATAAGCGTGCGTACGGATATAATCTGTCCGGTTTTATCAAAACTGAAGTGATATAGTATCTCAAAACCTCTGGGGGTATCTATCCCGCTGGCTATTACATACCTTAACCCCAGGTCCTTGAACAGAACCCTGGCTGTTTCTCTTATATCCTTCTTATCCACGCTAAAATATATTCTGCGCGGATTATGCTCATACCAATCGCTTATCTTACCCTTTAATCTTTGTTTAATATCATCCAATACGGACATCATTTCTCGCCTCTGACTTTCTTAACCAACCTTATAATGCCGGTAATCATGGCCTCGGGTTTAGGAGGGCAGCCGGGTATATATAAGTCTACCGGAATAAACTCATCTACCGGACAAGGCGAATTATAACTATCCTTAAATACTCCCCTGCCCAATGAGCAGGAACCAAACGCAACTACCACTCCCGGCTTAGGCATCTGCCCATACAGTTTTTTTACCCTCGGCGCTGCTTTTCTGGACAATGCGCCGCTGATTAAAAGCACATCCGCATGACGAATGCTGCCTACGAGCATTATCCCGAACCTCTCCACATCGTATCGGGGCGTCAATAAATCCAGAATCTCGATGTCGCAATTATTGCACGAGGCTCCGACATTTAAGTGGAATACCCACAGAGATTTGGTTAATGCCTTTAGTTTTAAGTTCATGCTATCTCCCCGACAGCGCCAAGACTACCGCTATAAGCGCCAGGGCTGTAATCGGTCCCCAGAAGAACCTCAATGCCTGGTCAATCCTTAAGCGGGGGTTGGTGTTCTTAATCAAGATAATAACGACAAGCAATAAAACGTATTTGCCGATAAGGGAATAAATACCGATATTCGCCGCCCAGAAAAGAATGATTAAAAACAGGGGCATAACATAAAGAAGTATTGACTTCATCAGTTTGAATGTTGCCAGAAGAAATCCCGAATATTCAATAAGCACGCCTGCCATAATTTCCTGCTCCGCCTCAGAAACATCAAATGGAACAAGCCCCAGTTTTGCCTGCATACATAATATTGCCACGATAAAGGCGATTAATCCTGAAATAGAGCCTGATATCGCGCCATTATTCATCTGATATGAAAGAACCTGCCCTAACCTTATGGCGCCTCCTGCCTTTATTATCACGGTAATCACCGCCAGAATAAAGGGTAGTTCGTAGGCAAAGACCAATTTTATCTCCCTGGATGCGCCCATCGAAGCCAGAGGATTAGAAGAGGCGCTTGCTCCTAAAATGATGGCAATTGCAGGAATTATTAACAGATATAAAACCACAATCAAATCGCCTAAAAACGACTCCGCGGGATTGATTAAAAGTTTCCCCAGTAGAGTTGCCACTAAAGTAACCGAGATTAATCCGACAAAAGGGGCAAATAGGAATGTGGTTCTATTACCCCTGGGCAAAATTGCTTCTTTGCCCAGAAGCTTCAGGAAATCGACAAAGTTCTGATACCAGGGCGGCCCGACCCGCCACTGAATCCGCGCAGTTACCTTTCGGTCAATCCATCCGGCAATCAGACCGAGAACCGCACTGAATAAAAATCCAGGAAAGATTAAATAGTTAAGCAATAATTTCATTTCTTCTTTTGAGTAATCTCTTCCTTAACCCACTTACGCGAATGCACAGCCAGGTTTTTGCCCACAAAATAGATGTCTGCTTCGGGATTCTCCTCAATTTCCTTTATTTCTACCGCCTTATAAGGGCAAGTGGGAATGCATTCGGGCAATTCCCTGGTTAACCCTACGCAGTAATCGCATCTTGAATCCAGATAAGGAATAAAATCGGGAAATATCGTGCCAAACGGACAGGCAATGACGCAGGATTTACAACTCGTGCAGCGCATCTTATAACGCTTCAGGATACCGTCCTCCTGCTTCTCCAGGGCATCGTGATAACAGGCATTAACGCAGGGAGCCTCCTCGCATTGCCGGCAATAAAGAGCAAAGGTAGCGTACTCCCGCAGATTGGTTATACCGTTATTCTGGGGGTGATAAAAGTAACTGCACTTTACCACGCAATCAGGACATTTATTACAGACCTCTAAATCAATAAATAATCTCTTCCCCATCTAATCCCAGATATCCGGCATATCTTTTAATTGAGCATAGGTAAATACCGGACCGTCCTTGCAGACATAATATCTGCCAATCCGGCAATGCCCGCACTTTCCCAAACCGCAGGACATATTCTTCTCCATAGAGAGATAGATATTCTCCGGCTTAAACCCCAAATCAAGGAGTTTCAAGGTGGTAAATTTCATCATTATCGGCGGACCGCAGACAACCGACACCGCCTGCTTAACATCAACGGGGAAATCCTTTAATATTGTGGTTACCAGGCCGACATTCCCTTTATAGCCCTTCTCGGCGGTATCCACAGTGGTTACCACATCGATAGTTTTAGCCCATTTACGAAGCAGGCTGCGATAGAGCGTATCCTGGGGCGTGCGCGCACCATACCTTAATAATACCTTCTTATATTGCTTAATCTGAGAAAATAAACTAAACAATAGAGAACGTAAAGGCGCCAGCCCCACCCCTCCGCCGACAATAAGTATTTCTCTGCCCTTGAATTCCTCCAGGGGATAACCCTTGCCAAAAGGCCCGCGAACACCTAAACGAGTATTTTTGTTCAAAGAATGTAATTGCGAGGTCAGGCGGCCGACATTCATAATGGTTACCTCCAATCTATCCTTTATATTCGGGTCAGAGGAAGGGGTAAAAGGAGCCTCTCCAATTCCGGCCAAACCCAATTCGACAAACTGGCCGGTACTGAAACTAAAATCCTTCTCGGGCCGCAAGACAAAGGTTTTTATGTTGGAGGTTTCTTCAATTATCTCATCAACCACTATCGGTAGAGGCTGATATATATTATGCATTTTTTGCCAAATCCTTCAGGACTTCTCTAATGTCAATCTTGGCCGGGCAGGCCTCAATACACCTGCCGCATCCCTCGCAAGCAGGCATACCCAGATTATCCACAAAGAAATCAAACTTCTTTACAAAGCGATTTCTCAGGCGTTGCTCTCTCCTCTTTAAGGGGTTTGCCCCTCCGGCAACGCGGGCAAAATTCGCATACTGGCAGGAATCCCAAACACGCAAGCGCGGAGAATTATTTTTATCTCGCGTATCAGCCAAGAGAAAACAATGACAGGTGCAGCAGATAAAATTGCAGGCTCCGCATTCCACACAGCTAATGCAAAAATCTTTCCAGGTGTTAGCGTTATAACCCTTTTGGACAATCTTCTGTAAAATATCCTTTTTGGGTAAATTCTGTTCTTTAAGATGCTTGTTTAATTCATCAATTAAATTCTGCCTTTTGGAATCCCTGGCGCTAATCTGTGATTCCTTTGCCTTAAGAAAATATTTTTGATATTTATCAATCAACCCCTGCCCCCGCTTAGAGCCAACCTCAACCAGATAGCCTTCCGTTAACGGGGAGAGATTCAAATCAAAGCCCTCCACAGGATGAGGCAAGACCTCGAGGGCAAGACAGAAGCAGACCTCTTTAAAGCCGGTGCAGTCACCGGAAATAAGAATTGTATTTTCTCTTCTTGAGTTATATAAGGGGTCGACCTCGATGCCTTCATTAAATACAAAATCCTGCACCTTTAAAGAATGTAAATCGCAGTTCTTTAATCCCGCTACTATCGTAGGAAGCGGCTTCTCCAGCGATGAAGATGTGGTAAAATCCCGGGTAATCTTTTCTTTAGAATGGAACAGGAAGGATTTTATCGGCTGGACCGGGCGATAGGAATTAAAAGAAAAACTCGACTGCGGGTCTTTGTATTCCTCATAGAGGTAATCGTCGTCTTTCGCCCGGGGTAGATAAACGCGGAAGGACTGCTTTAATTCAGCTAAGAAGTCTTCCCACTGTGCTGCTTGTGAATAATAAACTCCAGACATTATATACGGAATATCTGCAGGCTGGATTTATGATAAAGTTAATAATAAGCCCTTACAAAAGATTTAAATAATATACTACCTCTGTCCTTTAATGTCAATAAAATAATGCTTTTACAGTATCGGCAGATATTTCTTGGTTTCGTATTGAGTTACCTGGGCTTTGTATTCATCCCATTCCATCTTTTTGTTGCGAATAAAGAAATTGAACAGCTCATCCCCCAGGGCATTCCTGACCAGCTCTGATTTCTCGGTTAATTTAATTGCCTCCAGTAAATCCTCAGGCAGGGCCTTAATTCCTGTG
>CAZPQS010000067.1:0-6880 GCA_964588765.1 uncultured Planctomycetales bacterium
TGTTGTGTTTGCAATGGGCCTTACCTTGGCTATTGCGGTATGCTGGGTTGCCATTATGTATAAATGGTAGGGCAAAGCCATAAACTGACTAAATAGTGATTTTGGCAAAAACGGCAGGTAAAAAGCCGCGCCAGTAAATAATATAGGTGCTGTCTCACCTGCGGCACGGGCCAATCCTAAAATGGTACCTGTAAGCATGCCGGGAATAGCGTAAGGCAATACATTGGTTTTAATAGCCTGCCATTTTGTTGCGCCAAGAGCCAGTGCGCCATCCCGGTATGAATTAGGCACATTCTTTAATGCCTCCTCACTTGCAGTAATCGTCCAGGGCAATGTCATTAGACCTAAGGTCAAACCTGCCGATAAGACACAGGTGCCCAGACGCATAAATTGAACAAAGAGCACTACGCCAAACAGTCCATATACAATTGAAGGAACACCGGAAAGATTCCTGATAGACATCCTGATAAGCCTTGTGATTTTGCTATCCTTAGCATATTCATTCAGATATATGGCACAGCCCATTCCTAAGGGAACCGCCAGGATAGCGGTAATTACTGTGACTAAAATCGTACCCACAATGGCAGGAAGTATTCCTCCTTCAGTCATACCTTTCTTAGGCATCAAGGTAAGAAACTCCCAGTTTATCTTACCTGCTCCTTTGCTTATAATGTCATAAAGGATTATTAGGAGAATCAGGCTAACAATGCCTATACATATTCTTAATAGCGTGAATCCAAAAAGCTCTTTTAAGTGTTTATTGTTCATCTGGCCATCCTTTGCTGCTTATGTAAAATAACATCCGAAATCATGTTCACAGCAAAAGTAATTAAAAAAAGCGTTAATCCTATGCCAAAGAGAGCGTAGTAATGGGTGGTATTGTAGGGAACCTCGCCCAATTCAATGGCAATAGTTGAAGTCATTGTCCGCACTGAATCCAAAAAACTCTTTGGTAGAGCAGGAGCGCATCCGGTCGCCATTAAAACAGTCATTGTCTCACCGATGGCTCTTCCCATCCCTAGCATAGAGGCTGCGATTATCCCTGATAAACCAGCAGGAATCTTTACTTTTATAAGAGTCTGCCAATGAGTTGCGCCCAATGCCAATGAGGCATGCTGATAGCTTTCGGGTACGCTCTTTAAGGCATCTTCGGATAAGCTAATGATAGTAGGAAGCGCCATGACAGCCAAAAGAACAGAGCCGTTTAAGGCGTTAAGTCCGTTATGCAAACCAAAAACCTTGGCGATGAATGGACCAACTAAAACAATGCCTAAAAAGCCTATTACCACCGAAGGTATCCCTGCCAATATTTCAATGACAGGTTTCGCAATTTCTCTTACCCTCTGGCTGGCTATATCCGATAGATAGGCAGCTGTACCTATACCTAAAGGGATAGCAATCAATAGCGCGCCTATTGTAACCATAAACGTACTTACCAGCATAGAAACAATCCCATAAGATGGTTTAACGTATGACGTAGGATTCCAGTCCTGACTAAAAAGGAATTCAGCTATCCGTATCTCTTTAAATGCCGGTATGGAAGTAAAAGCAAGAAGCGCAAAAATTCCCAACAGCACAAATACTACTAACAATCCATTGATAAAGAAAATACTATGAATCAGTCTTTCTTTAACTTTTGCCAAATTTATACCTCAATTCTTTTACCCGCCCAAGCTTCTATTGTTGAATTCACGATACTCATCAGGCAGGGAGAAAAATCCTTCTTCTTCAACTATCCTCTGTCCTTCTTCACTCAGCTCAAAGAGAATAAAATCACGTACTTCATCCTTGGGAGTACCATTGATGTATTGATTCAAGGGTCTTGTAATCGGATATTTTCCTGTTTTTACATCGTTAAGGTTGAGAGGGCTGCTGTATTCTCCACTGGCACGAGCTGCAATATTGAGGACCGTTAATCCCTTCTCTTCTTTTACATAGCCTACGCCAACATAACCTATTCCAGATATATCCTGTTTTACTGCTTCAACTATCTGAGCATTGCCATTCATTCTTCTCATTTGAGGCGAATAGTCACCTTTTAGCACTACATCTCTCAAAAACTCATATGTGCCTGAATTTGACTGCCTGCCGTAAAGAGTAATTGATATATCATCTCCGCCAAGTTCTTTCCAGTTAGTAACTTCTCCGCGGAATATCTTGCCTACTTCGTCCACAGTAAGCTTATTAACTCTATTTTTTATGTTGGTGATAACAGATAAACCGTCAATTGCGACTACTATCCTTTTCGGGTCAACTCCGCCTTCCTGTGCTTGAGCTATTTCCTTATCTTTCATCAGGCGTGATGCATTTGCGATATCGCATTTACCATTAATCAAGGCTGCAATTCCTGTTCCTGAACCCCCACCTGTTACGGCAATAGCTTTGCCGGGTTCCTTTTCCATATAACTTTCCGCCAATCTCTGAACGAGATTGATTAGAGTATCCGACCCCTTTATCTGAATCATTTCTTGAGCATAAGTATTGATTGCTAAAGAAACTATAATCCCGACAAGCATCAAATTTCTTAAATACCCTTTCATAGCTACTTCCTCCTTTCAATTAAATATTAATATTTAATTGTGGCAATCGTGTGACAAATATGGAAATTCTCTGCAAATTTTAAAACTTAAATACAACATCTGTCTGGAAGAGATGCTCCTTATTCTTTACAGTCCCCTTGATTGGCTCTGTGTAATAATAATCAAACCCCAATATCACATTATCAAGCAGGCCATATTGAAATATTGCTTCGTGGCCTTTTGCATTAGTTTCACCGCCATAGAAGTCTGAATCCGGGAAGGTATCGGGAAAAGCGTCTCTTTCCAGGCGCCTGTAAAGATACTTTGCCTGCCATTGGCCTTTTTTCCCTACTTTTTCCTCACCAACTGCACAGCCTACAAGAAATCCATTGTTATCGCTTGAAGGATCAAAGTTGTTTATATATTCGCCAAGCAGGGAAAAATAAGGTACGGATTCTATACCGAAAGGATTTTTAAATCCCAATTCAGTGCTTAACCCGAGAGAATCATAATTGTACTGCAAGCCGCTTCCGGACAAAGAATTCGTTCCGCTTGAATGATCAAGTATACTTCTCTCTATATTGTCAAAACCATAATAAGCAACGGCTGTCTTTAGATTAATGTCATCATTAAGCTTAATATCAACACCCGGTTGCAACACATACATAAAAGGATCGGAAGTATCGCTGCTGGCTTCATCCAAAATAAACAATCCCGCATTGAAAAAACCATCTATATTCGAAGATAACCCGTGATTTAAGTTAACAGCAGCTCCCTCAGGATTGATATCCGAATCCCATAGAAGATCAGATGGTGTCCAGAAAGGCGTGCCTTTGATTTTTCCTCCTAGAAAAGTTAGCCATGATAATGGTGCATATTGCGCATATGCATAATCCAGTCTGATATCTGAAGTTTCAAAAGTATTATCCAGGGTCTCATTTGTTGAACGAGGGTCTGTTCCTCCTGTTGCAAATCCGGCAGCGACTTTAACACTGTCGGTGACTTTCATTTCCGAACCCAATCTAAACCTGATTCTTGCCCTATGGCGTTCTTCGCTACCTTTTCTTTTCTCCCATTGATAACGCGTCCTTAAATCACCTTTGAATTTAATATTTTGCACCCACTTAGGAAGCGCATAAGATTCTCCTTGAGCTACTTCCTTTGCAACCTCCGCCTTTGTCTCATCTAAAATAATCTGCGCTTCAACAGGCGTAAGGATTCCTTTATCCATTAACTTGTTTACTAAAATATCGATTTCGCCTGAAAACGATTGATTTGCTAAAGTCAAACTCATGACTACCCCGGCAATTGTGATAAAAATTAGTTTCTTCATCTTTCAAGCCTCCTTTAATTACTACATGCTTTCCTAAAACTTTTCATTTCCCGTTCGATGCGTCTGGTTAATCACGAATTCTCAACGCTGCTTAATACGCTTTACCATGCACCTCCTTTCGCTTTTAAGCGTTTTCAAGAAAAAGGATACAATATGACTGTGAAGAAAAAATTAAAGATATGTGAAATATTTGTGAATTTTGATATGAGGGATTTTGAAGAAATGTGGGAGTTTTTAAGCCTTGGGGATGGTAAAACTAAAAGTGGAGCCTTGCCCTTCTACGCTTTGAGCAAAAACCTCGCCATTATGGGCCTGAATAATATGCTTAACAATGGAAAGACCTAAACCTGTTCCTCCTAATTCGCGCGAACGGGCCTTATCCACCCGATAGAAACGCTCGAAAAGGCGAGGTAAATCTTTCTCGGGGATACCGATGCCTGTATCAGCAATATCTACCTGGATAAAATTATTATTTTCCTTAGCTGATATGGTTATCTTGCCGCCTTGGTGGTTATATTTAATAGCATTATCTATTAAATTAAGCAAAGCCTGCTTTATTCTTGTTTCATCCGCCAAGATATCCGGCATATTTTTAGGGATATCTATCTTGGGAACAATTGATTTATCCTCTATCTGCCTGTTTAAGGTTGCTACAACCTTTTCTACAATTGGCAATAATTTATGCGGTTTGTTTTCCATCCTAAGCTTTCCTGATTCTATTTTAGAGAGGTCCAATAAGTCATCTATAAGGCAAGCTAGGCGATTAGAATCAGAGAGAATAGTTTTTAAAAAATCATTGGCATTTTTTTTATCCTTTAGGGCACCTTCTAGTAAAGTTTCCGCATAACCTTTAATGCTAGAAACCGGAGTCCTTAGTTCGTGAGACACATTGGCGACAAAATCCTGGCGGATTTTCTCAAGACGCCTTAGGTTCGTTACGTCGTGGAATACTAAAACTGCGCCCTGGATATCCGCATCTTTTTTAATTGGCATCGCATGCACTAATAAAACCTTCTCTTCAGGAAGTAAGACCGAAATTTCTCCAGATACCAGGCCTTGTTTATAATTCAATGTGTTGTCTACCATTTCCTGAACCTCGATATTGCGTATTACTTCAAGAGGCTTTTTCCCTAAGGGATCTGTCGTGATTCTTAAGAAATCCCTAAGTGCCTGATTCATTAATAAAATCTTACCCTCTGTATCAACAGCCATAACCCCTTCGAACATACTCAATAATACTGCCTCTAATCGGGATTTATTCGCACTAACTTCTTCAATTCGCGCCTTTACCTGCTCTGACATATAATTAAAGCCTTTTGCCAAATCTCCTATCTCATCGTTTGATTGAACCGATATTCTCCTTGCGAAATTGCCATGAGCAATATCTTTGGCTGTCCGAGACATTTCCCTGAGCGGTCTTGAAATAAAAATAGACGCTAAGTAACTAACCAATACCGCCAAAATAAAAGCAGCCAATAGAGCAAAGGCGAGCGTCTTCATTAGGTGGCTTGATATTTGTTCTACCTCAGAAAGAGGAATAGACAGGCGAATGATACCCTTAGGTTCGTCTTTCCCATAAACAGAAGCGATATAAAGCAAATCTTTTTTAATAGTAGTGCTGAAACGCCTGCTCTCACCAATTCCGGATTTAAGAGCCTGCTGTACTTCAGGCCGATAGAGATGGTTTTCAACCCTGGCCAGTGCAGCTGGCTCGAGCTCTGAATCTCCGTAAACAGTGCCATCAAGTCCAATAATAGTAACCCTCAAATCTAAATTTCGGCCAATCTTATCAGCAGCAGTATCTAAATCGTATGCTGAAGTATTTTCTAAGTCTTTGGCTTCAAGATATGTTTTACTCAATGCAATTTGTTTAATAATATTTACTTTTATACGACCATAAGTAAACTCTTCAAGATTATTATTGAGGTAAAAGTAGATGCCGAGAAGAATAATTGCAGTGATGATTACGAAAAAAAGCGTTATTTTATAATGAATATTTATCCTCAAAACTACTCTCCCTCGCTAAACCTGTAACCAATACCTCTCACAGTCTCAATCATTTTTCCCATTTTGCCTAATTTTTGCCTTAGGCGCTTAATATGTGTATCTATGGTGCGGGTAGTGACATCAGCAGCTATATCCCAGACATCCTCAAGCAAAGTATCTCGTGACTGGACTCGCCCCTTCCTTTGCATAAGAGTAGCCAACAGCTTAAATTCAATCTGGGTTAATCTTATTTCTTTTTTGTCAATCGTTACCTTATGGCGAGGAATATCCACTGTTAATTTATCCGCACTTAAAATGTCTTTTACTGCCTCTTTTGGTTTGCCGCGCTTTAAAATCGCCTTTACGCGCAAAAGCAGCTCTCTTGGACTAAAAGGCTTTACCACGTAATCATCTGCTCCCAATTCAAAACCTACCACTTTATCAACCTCTTCTCCTTTTGCGGTAAGCATTATAATAGGAATATGGGATAATTTTCTATCCTGCTTAATCTGCTTACAGGTTTCAAAGCCATCCATTTTGGGTAACATTATATCCAGTATTATTAAATCAATGGCTTCCCGGTCTAAAACCTCTAATGCCTCTTCTCCGGTGATAGTCACAGCACAGTCAAAGCCTGCCCTTTCTAAATTATACTTAACCAGCTTGGAAATATGCTTATCATCCTCAACAATGAGAATTTTCTGTGTGGCCACCTTTATCTCTCCTTATTTATTATATTTTAGAAGATATAAATGAACTTCGCGTTACATTTATGTGAATTTTTCGTGAATTTTATGCTTTTCTCCGTTTCTTCAATTATAGCTTAAATCTACATAAACATAAAGTAAGTATTTCTCTAATCGTTATCCTATTAAGGGAAGAGTAGACTTTGAGCACAGTTAGGTAAATATTCCGAAGGCGGATGAGACACTGTTTTGGCTGGATGAAGGTAAGCGCACAAAGTCCGCAGCGAAATACCGAAACTTCGGGATGAAGCCAGACGACTGCGATTGCCGAGGGAGAGAAAACATTCTATAAATAT
>CAZPQS010000068.1:0-6784 GCA_964588765.1 uncultured Planctomycetales bacterium
GGTAGAGGCAGTGCAATCGGAAGATAAAGAATTAAAAAATTTGCTCGGCTCAACCGATGAGTTGATTCTATACGGCCAGAGCTTAAACAATCTTATATTCTTTGCGAAAGATAAATTCTTTAAATTGGATAAAGCCGGACCGAATCTAAAAGGCATATTATCAAATCCCGATATAAAAAAAATAAGCCATGACCTGAAGAGACTGAAAATATCCCTCGCCGGGGATAATATAGATTTGGAAGGACTGCATTTTGATACAATGATTGCCGCTTACTTAATCAGCCCCTCTAAGTCCGAATACAACATTACCGATCTGGCCTGGGATTATCTGGGGGAGGCGCACGACTTAAAATCCATTGATAATCGGTCAGCCGCAGGCCTGATACGCCGGTTAAAGCCGGCATTAAAAAAAGAATTAACAGCAAAAAAATTAACCGGGCTTTTTGACGATATCGAGATGCCTTTGGTGGAAGTGCTGGCAGAGATGGAGCAAAACGGCATAAAATTAGATTTAGCCGTCTTGAAGCGGCTCTCGGCAGATATAGAGAAAAGACTAATAAAATTAATTCGGGATATATACGACATCAGCGGCACTCAGTTTAATATAAATTCGCCGAAACAATTAAGAAAGATTCTGTTCGAAAAATTAAAATTGCCTGTAATTAAAAAGACTAAAACCGGACCGTCGACCGACGAAGAGGTGCTGAGGAATCTGGCCGCGCGGCATAAGCTGCCCGCCTTGCTGCTTGAATACCGTCAATTAACGAAACTCAAATCTACTTATATAGATGCGCTGCCGCGGTTAATAAATCCCGAGACCGGTATGGTTCATACCTCTTTTAATCAGACAGGAACCGAGACCGGCAGGCTCAGTTCCAGCAATCCCAATCTGCAGAATATCCCCGTAAAGACGGATATCGGTAAAAAGATTAGACAGGCAATAGTCGCATCTTGCAGCGGGAATCATCTTTTATCCTGCGATTATTCCCAGATAGAATTAAGGCTCCTGGCGCATCAATCCAAAGATGAAAATTTGATTTCTGCGTTTAAGCAGGGTAAGGATATACACAAGACCACTGCCTCTCTGATTTACGGGCTGGAGGATAAGGATATTGCCGATTCTATGCGCGAGACAGCCAAAAGAGTGAATTTCGGAATAGTTTACGGACTTACTTCCTATGGGCTGAGCCGTGATTTGGGAATCTCTTTGGATGAGGCGCAGGCGTTTATCAATGCGTATTTTGTAAGATATCCGGGGGTAAAAGAATACATCCAGCAGCAGATTAAAAAGGCAAAAGACGACGGTTTCGTTACTACCATTCTGGGAAGGCGAAGATATATTCCCGAGATTAACAATAAGAATCAGGGTATAAGGCAGTTTGCCGAACGGCAGGCCGTAAATACGCCCATACAGGGTTCGGCAAGCGACCTGATAAAATCAGCAATGGTTCAGATACACGGCCAGATAAAAAAAGATTCACTAAAGACAAGGATGATTATGCAGATTCATGATGAGCTGGTTTTCGACGTTCCCGACGAAGAAACGGATACGTTAACGAAGCTGGCGAAGGACAGGATGGAGAATGTTTTAAAGTTAGAGGTACCCATAAAGGTAGTGATTAAAAAGGGAAAGAACTGGCTCAAGATGCAGGAGGTCGAATGAAAATAGCGATATGTGCTTCGGAGGTTGTGCCTTTTGCCAAGACCGGAGGTCTGGCTGACGTAGCAGGGGTTCTTCCCTTAGCCCTGGGGAAACTTAAACAAGAGGTAATAATCATAATGCCTCTTTATAAAAAGGCGGCGCTTTCTAAGATTGACGCTAAAATTCTCTATCCGGGAATTTTATCAACGAAGTTAGGCGGGAATACCAAAGTCTATTTTATTCAAAACGATAAATATTTTGACCGCGACGGTCTCTACGGCACCCAGGAAGGAGACTATCCCGATAATTTAGAAAGGTTCTCTTTCTATTGCCTGAAGTGCCTGGAATTACTTAAACAGATTAAATTCAGACCCGATGTAATCCATGTTCATGACTGGCAGGCTGCCTTTATCCCCCTTTATCTTAAAACAAGGTTTTCCTCCGACCCGTTTTACAAGGATTGCAAAACCCTGCTTACCATTCACAATCTGGCATATCAGGGCTTATTTGCCCGCGAGGAGTTTCCCAAATTGGGTCTGGATTGGTCGTTTTTTAATATGGAGCAGCTGGAATTCTACGGTAAGGTTAATATCTTAAAAGGAGGCATTGTCTTCTCCGATTGCATAAATACGGTCAGTTCTACCTATGCAGCCGAAATTCAGACCAAAGAGTTCGGCTGCGGATTGGAGGGGGTGCTTGCTAAGCGCCGGGGGTGCCTGTTTGGGATATTAAACGGTTTAGATTATTCTGCCTGGAGTCCGTCAGCTGATAAGTTTATTGCCAAGAGATATGATATGAGAAATCTAAAAGATAAGTATAAGAATAAACAGGATTTGCAAAGGCACGCCGGTTTACCGGTAAAGAGGGGAGTCCCTTTGCTTGGTATGGTTTCCCGCCTGGCTGAACAGAAGGGGTTGGATATTTTATCGGAAGCCCTTGATGAAATCTGCGGACTCGACTTGCAGCTGATTATATTGGGAACGGGCGATATAAAATATCATAAACTCCTGGAGGAGGAAAGCAGGAAATTCTCCCGGGCATTCCGCCTCTATCTTAAGTTTGATAATTCGCTGGCGCATAAGATATACGCGGGTTCGGATATCTTTCTTATGCCGTCTAAGTATGAGCCCTGCGGATTGGGCCAGATGATTAGCTTAAAATACGGAACCTCGCCTTTAGTATATAAGACGGGCGGTTTAGCCGACACAATAGACAAAACAAACGGTTTTATTTTTGATGACTACACCGCATCCGGCCTGGTTGCTGCGATAAGGGAAGCGGTATCGCTTTATCAGGATAAGAAGAAATGGCAGGCAAAAATTAAGAAGGGCATGGAATGCAATTTCTCCTGGGAGGAATCGGCAAGGAAATACATTCAACTTTATAAAAGATTAGTAATTCGCAGTTAGTAACCGGCAGGCAGTAATTTGTCCGGGTGATTGAAGAGAAAAAGAGATGGTGATAGGAATTACGGGTAACCTTGGGGCCGGTAAGACGACGGTGGCTGATATGTTCCGCCGGTTAGGCGCGCGGATAATCGACGCGGACCGGATTGCCCATACGATAATGAAACCCCGCAGTTCTGCCTATAAAGAAATCATCGCGGTTTTTGGCAGGGGGATTCTGGCCGGTTCTTACATAAACCGGAGCAGATTGGCAGAGATGGTTTTCTCGGATAAAAAAAAATTAAAAAAACTCAATAAGATTACGCACCCCAGGATATTAAGAATAATTAAGAGCAGGATAAAGAAATTATCCGATAACGAAACCCTGGTTATCGATGCCCCCTTATTGATTGAATCGGGTTTAAAATCCCGGGTTGATAGATTGATAGTGGTTGAATGCGACCCGGAGATTCAAATGCGGAGATTAAAGGAGAGGGGTTTAACCGCAAACCAGATAAGGGCAAGATTGAGTTTTCAGCTGCCGCAGAGTGAGAAGGCAAGATTCGCCGATTTTGTAATTGATAACAGGGGCAGAAGAAGCCGGACAGAGAAACAGGTAAGAGAAATCTGGAATAGTATTAAAAGAGGAGGGGAAGAATGGAAAAGGTAGAAAAGAAAACGGAAAAGGTAGAAAAGAAAATGGAAAAACTGGATATCGGAAAATTAAAAGAGATGAAGATTGACCAGCTAAGTAAGTTAGCAAAGGGGCTGGGGATTAACGGCGTAAGCGGACTGAGGAAACACGACCTTATATTCAAGATTCTTCAAGCCCAGGCAGAAAAGGAGGGCTTGATGTTCGGGGAGGGGGTATTAGAGGTTCTCTCGGAAGGATTCGGTTTCTTAAGGTCGCCGAATTATAACTATTTGCCCTGCCCGGACGATGTTTATATCTCTCCTTCCCAAATAAGAAAGTTCGATTTAAAAACAGGCGATACCGTCAGCGGTCAGATAAGGCCGCCCAAGGAGGGCGAAAAATATTTTGCGTTGCTTAAGATTGAGGCGGTAAATTTCGAACATCCGGAAGAAGCAAAAGAGAAGATTTTATTCGATAACCTTACTCCGATTTATCCTCATAGGCGGTTCTTGTTGGAAACGAAGCCCAACGAAATATCCTGCCGTATTATGGATTTGCTTACCCCCATCGGCTGCGGACAGCGCAGTTTAATCGTTGCCCCTCCTTACAGCGGAAAGACGGTCCTGCTCCAGAAAATCGGCAACGCTATAGTCCAGAATCAGCCCGACGTTATCCTTATCGTGCTGCTTATTGATGAAAGACCCGAGGAGGTTACCGATATGGAGCGTCATGTGAAGGGCGAGGTTATTTCTTCAACCTTTGATGAGCCTCCGGATAGGCATGTTCAGGTGGCTGAGATTGTCCTGGAAAAGGCCAGGAGATTGGTAGAGCACAAAAAGGACGTGGTAATACTGCTGGATAGCATTACCCGCCTTGCGCGCGCCTATAACTCCGTTATCCCCCACAGCGGCAAGGTTCTCTCCGGCGGGATAGATTCCAACGCCCTTCAGAAGCCAAAGCGGTTCTTTGGCGCAGCGCGCGCTATCGAGGAGGGAGGGAGCCTAACTATTATCGCTACCGCACTTGTTGATACGGGCAGCCGCATGGACGATGTCATTTTCGAAGAATTCAAGGGCACGGGCAATATGGAATTGCAGCTGGATAGGAACCTGTTTCAAAGGAGGATTTACCCGGCAATCGATATAAAAAAATCCAATACCCGTCATGAAGAGCTGCTGCTTGAGCAGGAAAAATTACAAAAAATCTGGATATTAAGGAAGGTGCTTAACGAATTGAACAATGTCGAGGCAATGGAGTTGTTGATTGGGAAGTTATCCCAGACCAAGAATAACGAGGAGTTTTTGAATAGTATGAACCAATAACCGGAGGTAAAGATAATGAAGGATAAGATTCATCCCAAATATCAGGACTGCACGATTGTTTGCGCTTGCGGTAATACCATTCATACGCGCTCAACAAAATCAAGCATCCGGGTAGAGATTTGTTCCAATTGCCATCCCTTTTTTACCGGCAAGCAGAAATTCGTTGACTCTGCCGGCAGGGTGGAGAAGTTTATGAAAAAATACGGCAAGAAATCCGCAGGATAACCGATTAGCCCCCCAATGAACGAATCGAGCTTGCTTAAGGAATTAGAAAAAAGGGAAAAGCGCTACGAGGAATTGGAGAAATTGCTGGTTCTTCCCGAGGTTATCTCCGATAAGGCTCAGTATAGCCAGTATGCCAGGGAGTTGACCGGGATTTCGGAAACGGTATTCTTATACCGCCAATTTAAACAGCATGAGTCCGAGATTAGCAAGTTAGAAGGCACCTTAAAGGAGAAGCACGACCGGGAGTTCCTGGCTCTTGTGGAGAACGAAATAAGAGATTTAAAATCAAGAAACAGGCAAATTATAGATATGATTAATCAGCGAATGAAGGGCGAAGAGGAGGGACAGGATAAAAATGTCATCGTCGAGATTCGTGCCGGAACCGGCGGCCAGGAGGCGGGCCTATGGGCCTCCGACCTATACCGGATGTATGTTAAATACTCACAGAGACGCGGCTGGGCAACCGAGATGCTCTCCTCTCACCCCACAGAATTAGGTGGGGTCAAGGAGGTTATTTTTAGCATTCGGGGGAAACAGGCATATCAGCGTCTTAAATGGGAAAGCGGCGTCCATCGCGTACAGCGCATTCCTACAACCGAGACGCAGGGACGGATTCATACCTCGACTGCCACCGTGGCGGTATTAGCTGAGCCGGAGAGCGCCGAATTTCAAGTCAATCCAAAGGACCTGAAGATTGACGTATTCCGCTCCTCGGGTCACGGCGGCCAAAGCGTCAATACCACCGATTCGGCAGTAAGGATTACGCATCTGCCTACGGGGATGGTAGTTACCTGCCAGGACGAGCGCTCGCAGCTTAAAAATAAGAACAAGGCGTTGAGGGTTTTAAAAGCCAGGCTAATGGATAATTTACAGCAACAGCAACAGAAGAAGATTTCGCAAGACAGGAAATCTCAAGTGGGCACCGGCGAGCGCAGCGAGAAAATCAGAACTTATAATTTTCCCGGGCACCGGGTTACCGACCACCGGATTAATTTAACCCTACATAAATTAGAAGCAATTTTGGACGGAGATTTGGATGAGATTTCCGAGGCGTTGATTAAAAAAGATAAAAAATGACCGAAAGCGAATTACTATTTACCGAGGTATTGAATTGTTCCCGGGACAAATTATATCTTAATAAGGGGAGCAGACTCAGGCAAAGAGAGGCTCGCTTTTTAGCAAATGTCCTGAAGAGGCGATTAGAAGGCTGCCCGATTCAGTATATCCTGGGTAGAGTAGAGTTTATGGGATTGCAGTTTAGATTAACGCCGGATGTTTTTATTCCTCGCCCGGAGACGGAGATTCTGGCGGAGGCCGCGATAAGATTGATGCAGGATACAGGATACAGGCAGCAGGAAGCAGGAAGCAGGGGGCAGGGGGCAAATATATTGGATATCGGCACGGGCTCAGGCTGTATCGCCGTAAGCCTGGCGAAGCTTCTTAAAGATGCGCGGGTAAGCGCAACCGATATTTCAAAGAAGGCGTTAGGGATTGCAAAACAAAATGCACTGTTAAATAACGCAGAGATTAATTTTCTACAGAGTGATTTATTTACGGGTTACGGGTTACGGGTTAC
>CAZPQS010000069.1:0-6715 GCA_964588765.1 uncultured Planctomycetales bacterium
GCCGTCCTGTTTTATCTTCTCTATCAGACTATTTAATTCCATCTCCATAATTGGCTCCTTGTTCTGGTTACTCGCTACTGGCTATCTCATCAACTATATCTCTGGCAATCCTTATAGGGTCTCCTGATTTAATAATCGGCCTGCCAACCACAAGAAAATCTGCTCCAGCTGCCACTGCCTGTTTGGCGGTAGTGACCCTGGTCTGGTCGTCTTTTGAATACCCTTTAGGTCGGATACCCGGCGTTACAATGATAAAATCTTTACCACATGCTTTACGAACGGCGGTTGCCTCATGGGCCGAACAAACAACTCCGTCTAAGCCTGCTTCTTGAGCAATTTTTGCTCTTTCTAAAACAATTTTGGTAGTATCTTCTTCTTGTTCATCGCTTGTCAAAACCGTAACTCCTACAATGCGAGGTCGTTCTATTTTTAGTTCTCCTGCTTTATTAGTAGCGCCTCTCATAGCTTCTTCTAACATCTTTTTACCGCCTTGAATATGCACCGTCATCATAAAAACAGCAGCTTCAAATGGCTCCTCAGCTTCGGTAATGGGATTTATGTAAATAGTACTTGCTGATGAGGCACCATAAACTGTTTGTGGAATATCATAAAATTTCAAATCTAAAAAGACCTTACCTCCTTTTTCAGCAACCATCTTTACGACTTCCGGCCCATAGGCAGTAAATAGTCGACTACCGATTTTAAAAAGTTTTACTGTGGGATAGAGGGTGTCCAAAAAATGTTTTGCCTCCTCTAATGTATCCACATCCAAGGCAACAATCAATTGCGGCTTACGGCTCATATCTTTAAGGTTCCAACCAGCCTGTTTACATCCTTGATTTTGTTTTTTATTAAATATTGTTTAATTCCCCGGATAATCTCGATACTTGCTTTTGGATTAACGAAATTCGCCGTGCCCACCGCGATGGCGGTTGCTCCGGCAAGGATAAACTCTAAAGCATCCTGGGCAGTCATAATCCCGCCCATCCCAATTATGGGTAATTTCACTGCTTGTGCTGCTTGATAAACCATATATAGGGCAACCGGCTTTATTGCCGGACCGCTTAATCCGCCGAATTTACCGGCTAAGCGCGGTTTTCTTTTATCCAAATCAATGCTCATCCCATAAACTGTATTAATCAGGCTTAAGGCATCGCATCCCGCCTCCTGAACAGCCCTGGCAATCTCAACAATATCGGTGACATTGGGAGAAAGCTTGGTAATCAATGTCTTTCTGGTATTCTTTCGTACTGCCTTTACTATTTGATAAGCCGCTTGGGGGTCTTGGGCAATCAATTTTGTCTTTCCTCTAATATTCGGGCAGGATATATTTAATTCAATCGCATCCACCGCCGCCTGTTTATCAAGAATGCCTATTAGTCTCTTAAACTCTTGCGGCGACTCTCCGGTAATACTAACAATTACCGCTGTTTTTATTTTGGATAAAAAAGGAATCTTATACTTTATAAAATCATCGATTCCTTTATTTTCTAAACCGATAGAATTAAGCAGGCCGCAGGGGGTCTCGATAGTGCGCGGCATAGGATTCCCACGGATAGGGGCCGGGGTAACTGTCTTGGTAACAATTGCTCCTAATCTGTTTATGTCGATTAAATCCTTAAATTCCTCACCCCAGCCAAAGGTGCCTGAGCCGACCAAGACAGGATTATTCAGCCTGAGTTTACCGATTTTAACCGACAGATTAACCATTATTTAGTCATTATACACAAAATATTTGGTTCTGTAAAATGGTAATTTTGAGGATATTTTTGAGGATATGGGTTTTTCTCTTCCGTGGCAGCGGTAAAACGAGGAGTTTATTTAAGGGGTTTTTTGTTTAGGAAGGAGATTGTTGACCCGTTTAATCAAGTATACGATATCACAGGGCTTCTCAATATATTCTATGGTTGCTCCCGGCATATCCTGAATAAACTCAACTATGTCTCTTTGAGCAGATAAAAAAATGATGGGAATATCTTTTGTATCGGGATTTTCTCTTAATTGCTTACATGCCTGAAAACCGTCCATCTCCGGCATGGCAACATCAAGAATAATAATGTCGGGCTTATCTTGAGCGACCTTCTGGAGCGCCTCTTTTCCATTTCTCGCATCTTCAATAATAAATCCTCCTCCTTTGAATATATATCTCAAAATCTCTCTGGTATTACTCTCGTCATCTACAATTAAAATCTTTTTGCTATTGTTCTCTGCGCCCATCTATGAACTCCTCCTCCCTGGATAGTATATTCCATTTTGGAATATTCAACAACCGAATATATCATAGTGAATACTGGTTGTCAATAAAAAATATTCCATTCTTGAATATTTCGTATATCATAGCTGGTTATCAATTAAGATGGAGAAAACAATTTATACAAATAGTCACCGGTATCTGGTCAAGCAATTAATAAGGGCTCGTAAAGAGTCGGGCCTTAGACAGGAAGATGTTGCTAAAAAGTTAGCCAGAACCCAGTCCTACATTTCCAAAATAGAGGCAGGGCAGTGCCGAATCGATGTCGTTCAGTTAAAGGAGCTGGCTGAAATCTACAAAAAGAGGCTTGATTTCTTCATTAAGTAATCTGCGTAAGAACATCCCTTCTCTGACAGAATTCCGTTACATTAACCCCTCATCTATAAAACTGAAATAATTGCCGTCGCCAATAATTATGTGGTCCAGGATTCTTATCTGAAGAGTTTGTCCTGCCCGAATTAATTCCTGAGTGAACTCTTTATCTTCCTGGCTGGGCTGAGGATTGCCTGATGGATGATTGTGAACGCATATTATAAATGCCGCGAAATTTTGCAGGGCCTTTTGAAAAATTTCTCTTATTATAGGATTTGCCTGATTTACGGTTCCCTCTTCAACCTCCATTATATCTATAATTCTATTCTGGGAATTTAGAAGTAAGAGCTTAAATATTTCTTTTTTTAAATCCCGCATCCGCGGCATTAAAATCTTCACCGCGTCTTTAGAGGACTTAATCTTAGGCCGTGTTTCTTTTATTTTCTCCTCCCTGAATCTTCTTCCTATTTCAATCGCTGCTTTTATCTGGGCAATCTTGGCTGTCCCTAAACCCTTAAATCCCCTCCAATGAGATAAATCTGTATGGCTCATATTACGAAAGGTTTTAAATTTCTGCAGAATATTTCTTGCCACATCTATAGCGCTTTGCCCTCTCGACCCGCTGCGAAGCAATATGGCTAGAAGTTCGGAATTACTTAAATTATGCTCGCCAAATTTAAATAATTTCTCCCTTGGCCTGTCCATATCAGGCCAATATTTTATTGCACTTCTGCGATTCTTCATGCACCCTCCCTGCTTATAATAGACGCAAAGGGCCGTAGAATCTCACATTAATTTTTATCTATGGGATTTATCTCGCTTACGCGGCGGGGTGGTTGAATGATAGTAGAAGGCAGTAGAATTAAGCGTTGTTCTTGGCGTATTTAGATAACAGCTCTTTATAGCGGGGGTCTTTCCTGATAAATTTAAGATCCGGGTCTTTTTCAATAAATCCAAAATCACGATAGCCCAGACGGATGGCTTTTTTAAGAGCCGAAAGGCTCAGGTCAGCCATTTTGAGCAAGGAATAGCTGCAGGCAAGATTATAGTGGGCAATTGGGTCGTCTGGCTTTAACTCTACCAATTTCTGATCGATGTTTAGTCCCTCTCTATAGCGGCCGCTTCGAGTATAGGCATCACCCAGGGCAATCAGGGCGTTAGTAAAATTAGGACTCTTTTTAAGAAGTTTCTCATAAAAGGATATCTCGAAATTAAGGTCTTCCCGGGAAATCATATTGACTTTAAACCTCCGAAAAGGGCGAATAAAGAGGTAAACAAGATAAGCTGGATAATCCAGCCAATCAAACAAACCCCCACCGCCCGCCAGATGCTCTTATAATCAAGGGCGCATTTTACCGCGATTACCATTGCCACAAGCATCCAGGCAGCACCCAGAGAAAAAACCAGTCGCTGAAGAGCCGCGATTACTCCTAAAATACGGATTAAACCCGGAGCGCTGGAAAATCCGATTGTACGTAACAACTCTCCTAAATTAGACCTGGTCTGCGGCTCAGGAAGAAGTTTTGTGCCAATTAAATAGGTAAGCATTGCCCAGATATACCAAGAGATTAATCCAATAATTGCGCCGATAAATATACCTCCTATCCCAATTTTAGAAACGCCGCCGATGCCTGCGGCTACCGCGGAAAGCAAAACCACTGCCATTGCCTGAGGTAAAGCCCTGGTATCCTTTTCTACCTCCTCATAGAGATGAGAATCGAGCTTAGCTGCTTGAATTATCCGCTGCCAAAAAATATTCATTATTTCTCCTTTCATTTAAGGAAGATATAGCGAAGAACAAATAAAAAGGCGAATAAATAGATAATCCAATGAGCCTCTTTAACCCTTCGGCTGACCAATTTTAATAGTGAATAAGAGATAAATCCAAAAGCAATTCCTTCTGTAATGCTGAAGGTAAATGCCATTGTAGTCAGGGTCAAGAAGCAGGGTATTGCCTCGGTATAATCGCTCCATTGAATCTTAACCACATTTTTAAGCATAATGCAACCGACAATGATTAGCGCAGGAGCAATTACCGGATAAAGGATCAGACCTCCATCGGAGGCATAGCCACCGCCAATCATCTTTACCAGAGGGAAGAAGAATATGGATAGCAAAAATAATGAGGCAGTGACTAAATTGCTCAAGCCTGTCCTTGCCCCCTGGGAGATACCGGTTGAACTTTCAATATAACTTGTCACGGTTGATGTCCCCAGGCAGGTCCCGGCAACCGTGCCTATGGCATCGGAAAGAAGGGCTTTGCGCGCCCGGGGGAGCTTGCCTTCTTTTATAAACCCGCCCTCTTCTCCCACGCCGATTAAGGTTCCTACGGTATCAAATAAATCGAGAAAGAATAAGATAAATATAACCGGAAGTAACTTTAGGCTTAGAGCACCAGAAATACTTAATTTAAAAAGGGTGGGGCTAATGCGGGGCGGGAGGCTCATAAATCCAGAAAATTTAACAATCCCCATCAACCAGCCGATGAATGCAGAAATGATTATTCCAATTAATATTCCGCCCTTTATCTTCCTAATCATCATTATGGAGATAATCACAATCCCCAACATAGAAAGAACTACTGGTTGACTCCTTAGATTACCCAAACCGACCAATGTTCCGGGATTGACAACCACAATCCCCGACCACTCAAAGCCAATAAGGGCAATCAATAATCCAATCCCCACGGCAATCGCATTTTTCAATGAGGTAGGAACGGCGTTCAGGAGCATCTCGCGCAGACCGAAAAGGGCAAGAATCACAAAGATAAAGCCGGAGATAAAATTTGCCCCCAGGGCAACCTGCCAGGAAACGCCCAAGGCTAAACAGACTCCAAAAACAAAATAGAAATTATGCCCCATTGCCGGAGCAAGGGCAATGGGATAATTTGCCAGGAAAGCCATTAAAATCGTCGCCAGCGCGGAAGACAAGCAGGTAGCCATCATCACTGCCCCAAAGTCCATACCTAATCGAGACAGCAGCGCCGGCTGAACAAAGATTATATAGGACATAGTCATAAAGGTGGTGATACCCCCGATAATCTCCGTGCGGATATTTGTGCCTGATTGTTCTAATTTAAACAACCTGTTCAGCATTTTTGTTTAGCGTTCCTGCTATATACACAGCCACAATAATTTTGCCGATACAGATTATAGCATCTGGCAAACTCCATTGCAAGTCTAAAGCCATCCTGTTTCTTAAAATCGCAAGTAAGAAATCCTGAAGGGCTCACTGTCCTGCCTATTTCGTTGATTATCGCTGTATTCTTATGCGGGCTGACGGTAAGGGTAGTGGTAAATCTGGATATATTCATCTGGCTTGCCTTTTTTTGCGTCTCCTCAAGCCTCACCTTAAAGCAGACCGGGCATCGCTTGCCGCCCTCCGGTTCATTCTCTAAACCCTTGACCCTGGTTAGCCAATTATCTTTATCGTAAGCGGCGGGAATCAACTCAAATTTAAGAATGCGGGCTACCTGTTTAGCTGCTTCTTGCCGTTTAAGGTATTCGGCTTCGGGATGAATATTGGGATTATAGAAGAACCCTGCTGGCTTAAATCCCTCTTTTCTTAATCTTTCTACCACTGAACTTGCGCAGACCCCGCAGCAGATATGCAAAAGAATATCCTTCATTATATTCAGGACTCAATCATTCTATCGGAAGCAGTAAAGAAACTGCCCCCTAAATGATAAATAAGCCTTGCCTTATCCACATTCCAGGTTTGGTCAAACAGATTCTCTTCTGCCTGGGCATAGATTATCTCTCCGACAAAGAATTTATGGTCGCCGTATTCCCGGATATCCCTTAAGTTGACTTCAAGATTACCGATACATTCAGAAATCAAAGGAGTCCTAATCAGGTGGCTTGCTTTAAGGGGGGTTAATTTTGTTTCCTTGAACTTATCCACATCCCTGCCTGAGGCCCTGCCGCAAAAGGCCACCTTATCCAGAAGACTTAGGGTCGGAACGTTAATAATAAACTCCTCGGACTTTTCAATCAATTCAGAGGAGAAATGAGACTTGGCAACGCTAATCCCCACCAAGGGCGGCTTGTGGGAAAGGGGGGTTTTCCAGGCAAGAGTGATGATGTTGGTTTTATCCTTATAAGCACAGGTTACTAAAATCACATTACCGCTGCTTAAAAGACGCGTTGCTCT
>CAZPQS010000070.1:0-6691 GCA_964588765.1 uncultured Planctomycetales bacterium
GGCATATCCAGCTCTGCTTTTTTATTTAAGGAGAAAAATTCCATATTTTGATTGTCCTGCCGGCCGCGAGTGGAAACAATGAGCTTGCCTTTCTCCAGAAAATTCTCAACAACATCAACGGCAACATCAAGAAGACCGCCGGGATTATTACGCAGGTCCAGAATCAGGGCATCCATACCCTGTTTTTTTAACTTCCTAATCGCTGCCTTAAAATCTCTGGGGGTGTTCTGGCGGAACTCAATTATACGGATATAGCCAATCCCGTCTTCCAATATCTGAACATCCTTTATATCCTTTATCTTGATAATCTGACGTGTAATCGCAAAATCCAGAAGCTTGTCCTCTCCTTCTCTCAAAATAGTTAAGCTTACCTCGGTGTTTGGCTGGCCCCGCATCTTTTTAACTGCCTCGATAAGAGTGATGTCGCGGGTAAGTTCCCCGTCAATCTCCACGATATGGTCTCCGGCCTTTATCCCTGCCCGCCAGGCCGGGGTATCCTCAATGGGAGTAACCACAGTCAGCAGTCCGTCCTTTATGGTTATCTCAATCCCTAAGCCGCCGAATTCACCGGTAGTATCTACCTTTAATTCATTATAGGTATCCGGATCCATAAATTGACTATGAGGGTCCAGAGAGAAAAACATTCCCTTGAGCGCTCCATAGACAAGCTTCTTTGGCTCAACCTCCTCGACATAATCACTCTGGATAATCGCAAAGCCGTCGGAAAACAAATCTATTGTTTTATATAACTCGTCTCTTTTTACCCGCTCGCCTTGCGAGAGGGCAATTGAGACTAAAGCTACGCTGCTGACAGCAATCAAGATTGAAAATTTTAATATTTTCTTTGGCATATTTATCCTCCGTAGTTGCTATTTTAGTCTCTTTTTCAACATCTCCAATACCATCTTTGGATTTGCCTTGCCCTTTGAATTATGCATCACCTGTCCGACCAAAAACATAACTGCATTTTCCTTGCCGTTAAGATAATCCTTAACCGATTTGGGATTATCGCCAATTACCTTGCTTATAATTTTATCCAGGGCTTCCGTATCGGAAATCTGGATTAGATTCTTTTTTTTAATAATCGCCTGGGGCGCCAGTCCCGTATCAATCATCTCGCTGAAAATGCTCTTGGCTACCAGATTGGAAACATCGCCCAGCTTTACCATTTTGACCAAATTTGCCGTATCGGCGGCAGTAAGATTTAACTGAGAAATCTCCAAGCCCCGGCTATTCAATTCGGAAAGCAAGGGGCCGCCAATCCAGTTGGCAACGGACTTTGCCTCGGGGTAACATTTGACACACTCTTCAAAGAAATCGGCTGTCTGTTTATCGGAGGTTAACAGGCGGGCGTCATATTCCGAAAGCCCGTACTCATTGATGAAGCGAGCCTCTTTAGCCTGCGGTAGTTCGGGAAGCAGGGATTTTATCTCATCCACTGCCTGGGCACTGATTACAAACGGCTGCAGGTCCGGCTCAGGAAAATAGCGGTAGTCCTGCGCCCCCTCTTTTGTGCGCATTGAGCGGGTCTTATGTTTTTCCTCATCCCATAACCGCGTCTCCTGAATTATGTTCCCGCCGTCTTGCAATAATTTTATCTGGCGCTTAACTTCGAAATCCAGGGCGTCGCGCACTCCGCGAAAAGAATTCATATTTTTCAGCTCTATCTTCGTCCCCAATTTTGCATCCGCTTTCTTTTTAACGGATATATTTGCGTCGCATCTTAATATCCCCTTTTCCATATCGCAACTGGACACTCCCAGATAGCGTATGAGTTGTTTGAGCTTAAGCAAATATTCGTAAGCCTCCTGGGCAGAATTTATGTCGGGCTGACTGACAATCTCAAGAAGGGGTATGCCGGTTCGGTTGAAATCAACCAGGCTTGTCTGGGATTCATGGATTAATTTCCCCGCATCTTCTTCAAGATGCACCCTCTTAATGCCTGTGCGCCTGGTGGTTGCGTCCAGCTTTAATTCCATAAAGCCGTCTTTACCGATGGGTAAATCGTACTGCGAAATCTGGTAATTCTTTGGCAGGTCCGGATAAAAATAGTTTTTGCGGTCAAATTTGGTAAATTCGGCAATCCGGCAGTTCAACGCAAGCGCCACCCTTATAGCGTACCCAAACGCCTTTTTATTAAGAACCGGCAAACTTCCCGGCAGGCCCAAACATACAGGACATACATGAGTGTCTGCCTCGGCGCCAAATTCAGTTGAGCATCCGCAGAACGCCTTGGTCTCGACATTTAACTGTACGTGAACCTCTAATCCGATTACCGCCTCATATCCCATATCTTCAATCAAGCCCTAACGCCCGGCGAATACTATAATGCCTCACTTGAAATAAACCTCTCTGCTTAGAATAAGCATATTTTACGAGGGATTTGTGGAGCGCACAATTAGAAATTTTTTGGCAAATGTTGGCAAGCCTGCCTGCCGGCAGGCGGGGATTTACGACGAGCGAAGGTTTCGGATTCACGTAAGCCGTCCCGTAGCGAGGAGTAAACCGCAGCCAACGGCAAAAAATTTCGTGCGCGGAGCAAATTCCGAGCAAAATATGCCCTCTCTAACTCATTGAATTACGAAAGACCTTTGGCGTTAAAAAATCGACGTTGAGCGAAAAAACGACGGATTCATTAAGTATTACTGTATCTTCGGTTTTTTGAGATGCCAGTCAGTATTCTGCTCGTAGGTATAGGCAACGCGGAAAAGCATCTGTTCATCAAAGCTCTTTGCCAAAATCTGTAAACCCGCAGGAAGGCCGTCGCCGGTAAATCCGCAGGGTATTGAAATAGCCGGAACCCCAGCCAGATTCGCACCAATCGTATAGATGTCGGAAAGATACATCTTTAAAGGGTCCTGAATTTTTTCGCCAATCTTAAAAGCCACCGTGGGAGAAGTAGGAGTAACAATGCAGTCAACCTCATTAAATGCCCGGTCAAAATCCTGCTTTATTAGCGTCCTTACCCTTTGGGAGCGCAGATAATAGGCGTCATAATATCCGTAGGACAAGGCAAAGGTTCCTAAAATTATCCGCCTTTTTGCCTCCTGGCCAAAACCCTCTCCCCGCGTAGTTTTATACATCTCTATTAATCTGTTTTCTGTCTTCTGCCCTCTGCTTTCTGACCTTAGCCCGTACTGAACGCCGTCAAATCTGGCTAAATTTGAACTCGCCTCAGCCGTAGCAATGATATAGTAGACCGGTACAGCATATTCGGTATGAGGCAGGTTAATATCGCGAACCTGCGCGCCTAACTGACTTAATTTCTCTATTGCCTGCTGCGTAACCGTTTTTACTTCTTTATCGATACCTTCAACAAAGTACTCGCGCGGAACACCTACTCTTATACCCTTTATGTCATTAACCAGGCTCTTTGTATAATCAGGCACAGGCGCATCTGCCGATGTAGAATCCAGGGGGTCTCTGCCGGCAATAATATTTAAAATCAGGGCGCAATCACGCACATCCTTGGTAATCGGGCCAATCTGGTCAAGGCTTGATGCAAAGGCAATAAGACCGAAGCGGGAAACCCGTCCGTAGGTAGGCTTAAGGCCGACAACTCCGCAGAAACAAGCCGGCTGCCTTATTGAGCCCCCGGTATCTGAACCCAGGGCTGCTATCGCTGCATCGCAGGCTACTGCTGCGGCGCTGCCGCCGGATGAACCGCCAACCACGCGCTTTAAATCCCAGGGGTTCCTGGCTGGGCCGAAGCAGGAATTTTCGGTAGAGGAGCCAAAGGCAAATTCATCCATATTGGTCTTTATGCCAAAAATCCCTGCGCCCGCACTCATTAATTTCTTAATTACCGTGGCGTCATAGGGAGGCTTAAACCCCCGTAGTATTTTAGAACAGCATTCGGTATTATATCCTTTAGTGCAGATATTATCCTTAATTGAGATGGGGATACCCTTCAATATACCCTCACCGTCCTCTGGCTCCTGATTGATTAAGCCGGGTAAATCGTCTGTTCGCACATAAGTCTTAACCTTAGAATCCACCTCTTTGATTCGCAGGATAAGAGCCTCAAGGATCCGTTTAGAAGAAATCTTTTTAGCATCCGTTAGTTCAATAAGTTCGTGGAGCGTTAAACTGTTTAGCCTGTCAGTCATTTTAAATATAAATGCTCCTTGGAATCATTCAATAATCTTGGGGACGACAAAGAAATTTTCTTTTCGCTTTGGCGCATTACTCAAAGCCTCATCAACGTTTAGGGATTGGAGCGGTTTATCTTCCCGGAATACATTCTTAACCGGCAGGATATGGCTGGTCGGCTCGACCCCCTCTACCTTAAGCTCTTTTAGCTTATCGATAAAATTGACGATGTCCTGAAGTTGATGCGATAATAAATCCAGCTCCCGGTCATTCAGTTCTATCCTGGCCAGGTGCGCCACATATCTTACCGTATTTTTATCAATTGCCACGTTTTTACCCTCCCAAACAAAACATAATATCATCCTTTATTAATTAAGTCAAACAGTATTAGATTCATATATAATTAAAGCGGGTTTAGAGTAAAACACGGGCTATAATAATGCAATAATGCGAGAGGGAAGGCTTAAAAAGGAATTTTATTGCGGGTGAGATTTTTAGGACCTTGCAGCGCAGTTAATAGAACAATAAATTGGATACGATTATCCTATAATAAGACAAAAAAACCGGATAGGCTTTTTCACCATTCCGGCTCTCTATTAACATAAAGTCCGTTAAGAAGATGCGGGGTTAGTATAATGTTTCAATAATAGGCCTTGAGTCTATTTTTAAAGAATGGCCGAACAAGACTAAAAATAATTTTTTCTTACTTTTGGCGTATAAGCTGGCTTTCATACGACAGAAAAAGCTTTCCTGATGCTGGACGTGGCTGCAGACCCGACAGACGTAAACAGAGGGCTTTGGTCTTTTCCTGAAAGCATTGTCATTAATCTCAATCACCTTGCAAATAAAATGCCTCCGGATCATTGTGCGCATACCATGCTTATCCATGGTCTCACAACTGGAAATTACCCTTTTTCTTCGGTCAGAAGAAGTTAAGTTTTTAAACACTAAATTACGCATTTTTTTTAAGATTTTAGCCGGGTTGTCTATAAATTAGTGCCTCCTTTTAAAACCGACAACCCGGCTTTCCCCATCCATGGCTGGCGGGGATATATAAAAACTTTTATAAAGTATTTAAAAACAGGGCAATAAAAAATACTTTTTGATTCATCTAAAATATAACTCCAAATTAAGTGGTTTTCAAGGTCTTTTCAGGCTAAAAAGAAAGCGCTTTCAAGGACCTTTAAAAAAGGGAAGGCGTTCTTTTCCGCGGAGAATATCGAGAAGATTTTTTTTATGGCGCAGGATAATGAAGATACTAAGTATAATGCTTAGGATTAACAACTCCCTGGCTGGATAGAAGATAAGCATAAATAAAGGTAAGGAAATGGCGCTTAAAACCGAAGAAACCGAAGCCAGACGAAAAATTAAAAATGCTATCAGCCAAACCAGAACCATTAACAAGAAAACGAGCCTCAACTCACTTACCACAAACCCCAATCCCGCCACAACACCCAGGGTTGTTGCCACCCCCTTACCTCCCTTGAATCGCAAAAATAAGGTCCAGTTATGCCCACAGATGCAAGCCAAGCCAAAGAAAATTCTTAAGATTATTTCGGAGTTACCCCAATAATTTAGAAAATAATCTGCCAGAACGGTAACCGGGATTATCCCCTTTGATATATCCAGGATTAAAACAACAATTCCCCAGGTTGGACCGAGAACCCGAAAGGCATTTGTTGCTCCTACATTGCCTGAACCAAATTTACGGATATCTATACCCTTTAAGATTCTCCCCAAGATATAAGCGGTAGGGATTGAGCCCAACAGATAACTAATTATAATTCCCGCCAGGACCATATAGTATTAAAAACCCCTTTCTTATATAATCTATACCGGAAATTATGGTAAAGAATACCGCGGTTGACCATAATAGATAAGAAAATTTAAATCTGGCCAGCACGGAGATTATTGAAGCCATTTGAAAACCTGTGGTCAATTTACCCCAGATTGAAGGCTTTATATCTAATTTCTGACGGACAATAAATATGGCAATTATTCCCAACAGGATAATTGCATCGCGGCTGAGGACAATCAGGCTCACCCATAAAGGAAGCTTCATCCCCGTATCAACAAGATATAAAAATATGAATGCGCTTATCAAAAGGGCTTTATCCCCCAGAGGGTCTAAAACCAGACCCACGGGAGAATGCTGCCCTCTCTTGCGCGCAATATAACCATCTACGGCATCGGAAAAAACTGCCAATATAAATATAACCAGGGCAATGAGTCTCAGATAATCCTTCTCAGGCGAATAATAAAGCAGGCAGGCAATAAAAAATGGGACGGTCAAGATTCTAAAGGTTGAGATTTTATTTGCGATATTCATTCCTCGCTGCCGCTCCTCATTTGATTATCCTGATTCTGTGTAACGGCCAATAGATTAAGAATGCCTCCCCGAGGAGATATTTCTCGGGAACAAATCCCCAGTAGCGGCTATCCTGAGAAGAGGCAGAATTATCTCCTAACACATAGAAATTATCCTGGGGAACAACAATCTTGTCTGCCTCTGCCCCATAAGGACCCAGAATAAAATAATAACGGCCAAATTTTGGATTATCGAGAGCCCGGCCATTAATATAAATCTTACCGTCCTTTA
>CAZPQS010000071.1:0-6597 GCA_964588765.1 uncultured Planctomycetales bacterium
CTTGCCTGACAGTTGTAAAAAAACATAACAATATCCTCGGTTTTGAAATTATGCCCCAGAGTTTGCGGGCTACAAATCTGGGCTATCTGCGAATCAGGGATAGAGTGAATCTGGAACGTTCGCTGAAGGTCGGAGATAGAATCAGCGGCCATTTTATTTACGGGCATGTTGATTGCGTAGGGGTTATTCGCAGGAAGGTATTTATTCAGGATAACCTCTGTTTTGAGATCGCTGTTCCTCCTGAGTTTATCTCCGGGGTTCTTCCCCGGGGCTCGATTGCCGTAGACGGTATAAGCCTGACTGTGCAGAACAGAATTGGCAATCTCTTTTCCGTTTATATTATCCCCCATACCCTTAAAAATACTACCTTGGGTTTCAAGCATCCCTCGGATAAAGTGAACATCGAAACAGACAAATTAGGGACACCCTTCTATCCAAAGCAGGGACACCCTTTGAGCTGAATACAAGGGTGTCCCTTAATTCTTGTCAATTCAAATAAATTTTGCTATACTAATCTGTTAGACCAAAAATAAGGGACGTTTCTTACGCCAATCACCGGAAGTGTCCCCTGATTGGGGCAGGAACTGTCCCTTGTTGGACGGGATGGCAATGATATATGTTGGCACAAGCGGTTGGAATTATCCGCACTGGAAGGAAGTCTTTTATCCCCAGGGTCTGCCCCAGGCAAAGTGGCTCGAGCATTATATCAAGTTTTTTAATTGCGTAGAATTAAACGTTACCTTTTACCGGTTGGTAAAGAAGGAGACATTCCAGAACTGGCGCAAAAAGACACCGGATGATTTTCATTTTGTGGCTAAAGGCTCACGGTTTATTACCCATATTAAGAGAATCAAAGGCGTAAAGCAGCCGCTGGCTTTATTTATCGATAATGCTTTGGGTTTGAAAAAGAAGCTGGCATCGGTCTTATGGCAGCTGCCCCCTAGTTTTAAAAAGGACATCAAGCGCCTGGAGTCATTTTTTAAATTATTAAAAAAGACCGGCATAAGGCATAGTTTTGAATTCAGAAACGATACCTGGTTTGATAAAGAGGTTTATCGGTTGTTTAAAGAATATAATTTCTGTCTATGTATTGCCCATTCACCCCGTTTTCCCTGCCAGAAAGTGGTTACTGCCGATTTTCTCTATTTGCGCTTTCACGGCGGGAAATCACTTTACAGCTCTAATTATTCGGATAGGGAACTTAAGGAGTGGGCAAGATTCGCCAGGGAGTTTAAAAAGAAGAAGGATATATTCGCCTTCTTTAATAATGATGCCCGGGGTTTTGCCGTTAAGAACGCATTGAGGTTCAGGGAGTTACTTGGGTAGATAGCGGGGAGTAGCGCAGTTTGGCTAGCGCGCGACGTTCGGGACGTCGAGGTCGTGGGTTCAAGTCCCACCTCCCCGATTAGTTTATAAAGGTGCCAGATTAATGCCCGGTTCCATAAAGAAAAAAATAGAGAAATTAAGAGAAGCAATTCGGCATCACGATTATCTTTATTATGTCCTTGCCGAACCCACGATTTCGGATAAGGAATACGATGATTTGTTGCATGCGCTAAAAGGACTAGAAACAAAGAATCCCGAGTTTATCACCCCGGATTCGCCGACCCAAAGGGTAAGCGGCCAGGTTCTTGAGAGATTTAAGACAGTCAGACACAGGCAAAAGATGTTCTCCCTGGATAATACCTATTCCTTTGAGGAATTGACTGATTGGGATGAGCGCGTGCATAAGGGTCTGGGCAGAAAAGACATAGAATATGTAGTTGAGTTGAAGATAGACGGGGTGAGCGCGAACCTGACCTACCGCAAGGGCAGGTTTATCCAGGGGGCAACTCGCGGCGATGGAGAGCGGGGTGAAGATGTTACCCAGAATTTAAGGACAATCCGGGCAATACCCCTGGTTTTATGCGGCAAGGATTTACCTGAGTTGTTGGAGATTCGCGGCGAGGTTTATATGAAAAATCAGGAATTAACTTCGCTTAATAAGGAAAGAGAAAAGAATAATGAAGTTCTCTTTGCCAATCCCCGCAATGCAGCAGCAGGGTCTTTGAAGCTGCTTGATACAAATATTGTCGCCAAAAGAGGGCTTAATTTCTTTGCCCATTCTTTAGGCGCTTATCAAGGAGCAAGGATAGAGAGCCACTGGCAATTCCTCAAGCTTCTTCAGGATTGGGGTCTGCCGGTTAATCCTGTATCTTTATCTTGCAAGAATCTCGATGAGGTAAAAAAATTTTGTTTGAAATGGCAGGAGAAGAAAAAGCAGCTTCCTTACGATATAGATGGAGTGGTTATCAAGGTTAATGACCTTAGTTATCAAAAGGCATTGGGCTCTACCTTAAAGAGCCCGCGCTGGGCAGTGGCTTATAAATTTCCTGCTCATCAAGCAACCACCAGGATATTAAAGATTATTCCTCAGGTAGGAAGAACCGGCGTGATTACTCCGGTGGCTGAACTGGAACCGGTACCCTGCGGCAGAGTAACCATCAAACACGCTACGCTTCATAACTTCGATGAAATTAGGCGTCTGGGGGTCAAGGAGCATGACCGCGTATTGATTGAAAGGGCAGGGGACGTAATCCCCAAGATAATCAAGGTTGTGCAGCATGCAGGCAAGCATCATTTTGTAATCCCGACGACTTGCCCTGTATGTAAGGGCAAGGTAGTCAAGGAGAAAGAAGAAGAGGTCGCCTACCGCTGCATAAATGCCTCCTGCCCCGCGCAGCTGGAAAGGGGACTGCTGCATTTTGCCTCAAGAAGCGCTATGGATATCGAAGGGATGGGTGAGTCGGTAGTTGCGCAATTAATCAAGACCAGACTGGTTAAGAATTTCGCCGATATCTATAAATTAAAAAAGGAAGACCTGTTAAGACTGGAATTATTTAAGGACAAGAAGGCAGAAAATTTATTGAGGGCAGTCCAGAATAGTAAAAGACAGCCGCTTTCCCGCCTCGTTTATGCGCTGGGTATAAGACATGTAGGAGAAAAGGCAAGTTTTATCTTAGCGCAAAGATTTAAGACGTTAGATAATCTAATACAGGCAAAAATTTCTGACCTGGCTTCAATCTACGAAGTAGGCGGGGTAATGGCTGCGAGTATTGTTGAATTTTTTAATAGTGAGTCAACCAAACAACTTATCAATAGATTAAAGAGTGCCGGCCTGAATACAAAAGAAATGATTTCAAAGGTCAGGGAATCTCCCCTTACCGGCAAGAGCGTTGTTTTCACCGGCGAGTTGAAGGATTTTACTCGTCCGGAGGCAGAACGCCTGGTGCGCCAATTTGGCGGAAATGCCGGTTCCGCTGTAAGTAAGAAGACTGATTTTGTGGTGGCGGGAGAGAATCCCGGCTCGAAGTACGCAAAGGCAAAGCAGTTGGGGATAAAGATTATTAATGAAGCAAAATTCAAGGAGATGATTAAATGAGAACACAGTTTTACGCAGATAAAATAAAACGCGGATTTACGCAGATAGCCATACTCATTATCCTCTCCTCTTTGCTCGTTACCCTGTGTGGATGCGAGGCATTTGTGAGGAAATTCACCCGGAAATCCAAAAAGGCCAGGGTAGAAGAGGAGCCTGTTTTAGTGCCCGAGGAGTATTCGCTTGCCGATATTCCTGTTGAGGAGCGTTACCGCCAGTCTTTTCTCTTCTGGAAATCCTGGCAGGATGAGCTGATTACCGCATTGGGTTCGCCAGCCAGCCATAAGAAGAGAAAGGATTGCCTCAAAGAGGCGATTAAGAATCTGCAAGATATAAGGCCTCTTTTATTCCAGGAGAAACAAAAGGAATTAGACGTTTATTTAGAGAAGCTTCGTCGTCTGGAGAGAGAGATAAGTAAAGATATCTACGGCACTAAATTAACAACTCACAGGGCCAGGGCAGAGAGCTTAAAACGGAATATCTCAAGAGATTTTTCTTATACCAAGATAAAGAGCCACTTAAGATGATACTGGAAACAGTCCGTATTGACCCGTATGAGGAAAATTGTTATATTCTGGCGCAGGATAAAGATAGTGAGGCGATTATCATTGACCCGGGAAATGAACCGGACAAGATTAAAAGGGTATTAGCCAGATATAGATTAAAACCCGGCCTGATTATTAATACCCACGGTCATATTGACCATATCGGTGCGGATGACGCCTTTGGTGTTTGCATATATATCCATAAGGACGATGTGGATTTTTTAAGCGACCCGGATCTAAATCTATCCAGACTTTTCGCTATGTCCTTACGGATAATTTCTCCCCGGCGCACTCTTAAGGATAAAGAAGAAATCAGATTAGGCAAGATTAGATTACAGGTTTTGCATACCCCCGGTCATACACCGGGCGGAATCTGTCTTTTATTAAAAGAACCAAAGACAAATATCGTTTTTTCCGGCGATACCCTGTTCTATCAGGGGGTTGGGCGCACGGATTTCCCTTTAGCATCTTCGGAACAACTGAAAAAATCGTTAGAGGAGAGATTATTTGTTTTAGATAATCAGACCAAGGTCTATCCCGGCCATGGTCAGCCGACGACAATCGGTCAGGAGAAGAAAGGCCGGAATGCACGAGCTTATTGATATCTTTCTTAATTATCTATCGGTTGAGCGAGGCCTAAGCCGGAATACAATTACTTCTTACGCCCGCGATTTAAAGACCTTTTTGAATTATTTAAAAGATCGACAACGCATCGATTCTTTGGATAAAACAAATAGGGACCAGATAACCTCCTTTTTGCAAAAACTAAAAACGGACGGCTTGAATGCAAATTCCATTGCTCGCAAACTCGCCGCAATTAAAACATTTTATCGCTTTCTGGTAAGAGAAAAGATTCTAAGAAATGACCCCACCAGTCTCCTGGAATCACCTAAGTTATGGAGGAGGATTCCCTCAACCCTTTCTATTCAGGAGATAGAGGCACTGATTGCCCAGCCTGACCTGCACAAGAGAAGGGGGATAAGGGATAAAGCCATCCTGGAGGTATTATATGCCACGGGCATGCGCGTCTCAGAATTGGCCGGTCTTAAACTCGAGGACGTAAATATGGATGTAGGATTTGTCCGCTGTTTAGGCAAGGGCAATAAAGAGCGCATCGTTCCTTTGGGCAGAAAGGCGGTTGTCTGTTTGAAGAGGTATATAACGAATGCGCGCCCTTATTTTTTAAAGAGGCATTCAACCAATGTTTTGTTTCTTACGCGGCTTAATAAGCGAATTTCCCGTCAGTCAATTTGGAAGATGATAAAGAGATATGCGCGTCAGGCCAGGATTAGGAAGGAGATTCGTCCGCATATCTTAAGGCATTCCTTTGCCACGCACCTGATAGAGCGGGGTGCCGATTTAAGAAGCGTGCAGGAGATGCTCGGGCACAGCGATATTTCAACCACCCAGGTCTACACCCATATCAATAAGGATAGATTGAAGACAATCCACAGGAGGTTTCATCCCCGGCCATAATTATCTCGTAACTCGTAACTAGTAATTAGTAATTAGGGAAAAATAAAAGAATATGAAGCAATATTTGAAAAAACTGCCCAGAGATATACGTGATTTGGTGCATTTAGCCGGTAAGGTCGCTGGAGAGACGAAGGTTTATGCTTATTTAGTGGGAGGCATTGTCAGAGATTTGATTTTAGGCGTCACTAATTTCGATTTAGATATAGTTATCCAGGGTAACGGGCTTATGTTCGCTTCCTGCCTTGCCCGCCGGCTTAATGCAAGATTGACGGTTCATCCCCGCTTCGGCACAGCAACCCTGATTACGCCCAAGAAGATAAAATTGGATATTGCCACCTGCCGCTCGGAGGTTTATCCCGAACCCGCCAGTTTACCGGTAGTCTCCCCGGGCACAATCAGAGAGGATTTAGCAAGGCGGGATTTTTCGATTAATACTCTGGCCATTGATTTGCTGCCTGAGAATTTCGGCAGCCTGGTTGATTTTTATCAGGGCAGGCAGGATTTAAAAGCAGGGCTGATTCGCGTTCTGCACAATTTGAGCTTTATCGATGACCCTACGCGGATAATCAGGGCAGTGCGCTTTGAGCAGAGGTTCAAATTTAGAATCGAACCGCACAGTTTAAAATTATTAAAAGAGGCCTCAGTGATGGGTATGTTAAAACGCGTCAGCCCCCACCGGTTAAGGGACGAGATTATCCTTACTCTCAAAGAACCCCTTGCCATCAGGTGTCTCTTGCGTCTTGATAAACTGGCGGGATTGGATTTCATTCATCGGCAGCTTAAGTTGAACAAAACAAATTTGGAATATCTGGCGGCAATTAAAAATGAGATTAATTGGTATAATAAAAATTTTCCCAAACGCAGGGCCCTGGATAGCTGGCTTATGTATTTTATCGGTCTGTTAAGCAACCTGAATAGGGGCCAGATAAATCAAGTCTGTAAGATATTCGGCCTGCGCCGGGGAGAAATTAAAAGAGCGGTCTCTTACGGCAAATTTCCCTCAGGGAAGGTTTTGCGGTTGAGTAAAAAAAATATACGCCCCAGTCAAATCTATCGCGACTTAGAGCCATTAAGCTTTGAGGTAATCTTGCTCATTAAAGCCAGATACAAAAATAAATTCTTAAATCGCAATATCCAAAAATTCTTTAAACATTATAA
>CAZPQS010000072.1:0-6510 GCA_964588765.1 uncultured Planctomycetales bacterium
CAAATCCGGTTAACCCCTGAGCCAGAAATGCGGCAATCATTCCGCTTAATACATCGCCCGAGCCGGCAGTGGCCATACCGGGATTGCCGGTTTTATTAATATACAAATTCCCTCGATAATCGGCAACGACCGTATTGTGGCCCTTTAAAACAAGGATTATTTTATAATCCCTGGCAAATTTATAAGCAATTTCTTTTCTACTTGATTGAACCTCTTTTATGCTCTTACCCGACAGCCTGGACATCTCACCGGGATGAGGCGTCAATATAATCTCCCCGCGCTTCTTGTTTTTAATCAATAAGTCCGAATTTCCGCAAAGCGCGTTTACCCCGTCGGCATCAATTACTGCCGGCTTATCAATAACCCTGATTAGTTTTCTAATCAGGATTTGCGTTGATTTATTCTGAGAAAGACCCGGTCCGATAATTAAAGTATCAACCTCTCCTAACCTTGTTTTTATCTGGGGATAAGCCTTAAGGCTTAGAGTGAGCTGGCGAGTCTGCGCTAAAGGCTCCAATATAATCTCGGGTAGCTTCTTCTTGATGATTGCATTAATCAGACCGCAGGGAATGCCCAGAGTAACCAGACCGGCTCCAGCACGTATTGCTGCGGTTGAGCATAACAGGGCTGCTCCGCTGAATTGTGCGCAGCCAGCTAAAACAAATATGTGGCCGAAATCGCCTTTATGGGTTGCTGGTTTTCTGTGTAATAATTGCGTTGGCAACCGCATAATTTTTTATATGAGAGATAGAGATATGGATATTGAATTTATCCTGATTATGATTTAACAAAGAACAATATGGCTTACCCTTGCTGTCATTGATTACCTCAAGGTCCTTGAAATTTAATGTCGCCTTGCCTAAAGCCTTAAACACCGCCTCCTTAGCCGCAAATCTCCCTGCCAGGTGCTGATAGAGGCTGTTATGTTCTTCGGCATTTTTCAATTCCTTATCGGTAAAAATCCGCTTAAGAAAGGTCTGTCCGTATTTTTCTATCGCATTCTTGATTCGTTTTACCTCAATTATGTCCACACCGTTGCCTACGATTGTCATTTGATTAATTCCTTCATTTCACGCACGGCGCGTTCCAGACCGACCAATGCTGCCCGACAAACAATGGAATAGCCGATATTTAGTTCCTCTATCTGGTTAATCTTCGTTACTGCTTCTACGTTGTAATAATCCAGGCCGTGCCCGGCATTGACGATCATGCCCCTCTCATATGCGTATCTTGCCGCCCTTTTAAGCTCTGCCAAACGCGCATTTAAAGTTTTTGATGTCCCTGCTTCGGCATATCTTCCCGTATGTAGCTCAATCATCTTAACCGCCAGTTTTAAACCTGCGTCAATCTGAGTCTTAACCGGATCGATAAATAGACTTACTGCGATATTTTGTTTTTTTAATTTATTTATCGCCTGATGAATCTTTTTCATATTGCCGCGCACATCCAAGCCGCCTTCGGTAGTCAGCTCTTCTCTCCTCTCCGGGACCAGCGTTGCCTGATCCGGTCTAACCTTACAGGCAATCTCGACAATATCCGCGGCAGCAGACATTTCCAGATTTAATTTGGTTTTTACTACCTCTTTTAAAAGATAGAGGTCCCGCTCTTTTATGTGGCGGCGGTCTTCGCGCAAATGCACAACAATGCTATCCGCGCCCGCTGCCTCACAGATAAAAGCGGCGAATACCGGCTCGGGCTCAACAGCCCGTCTTATCTCCCTGATAGTGGCAATATGGTCGATATTTACCCCTAACTTCATAACAAATACTTACGCAGCTCTTCGCCAATGTAAAACCAAAGCATAATTGCCAAAATAAGAGCAATGAGCTTAAGCCAGGGGTGAGTGGTAAACCAGTGCTTTATTATTTCTTTTAAATTAATTCTGCTGCGCATCCTCTTTTTTCTCGACCTTTTTTCTCATCCTCATTAATTGCTTGACCTTAACCAGTAAATCATCGCGTTTCATCCCCTGGAACAATCTGCCCTCATAGGCTAAGGATATATCCTGCCTCTCTTCAGAAACCACGATTACCGCGGCATCGGTCTCCTGGGTTAACCCGATTGCCGCGCGGTGACGCATACCGAAAATGCGGCTTATATCCGGGTCCTCATTTAATGGAAACAGACACCCGGCGGCAGTAATGCGGCCCTGCTGGATAATCACCCCTCCGTCGTGAAGCATGCTGCCGGGAGTAAATATATTTTCAAGCAAATCCGAGGTAGTCAGCCCATCGATGGCTACGCCGGTTTCCGTATATGGCTTTAAGGGATCGTGCCTCTCGATGGCAATCAGGGCACCGATGCCCTGACGGGCAAGAAAATCTACGGCTTTTGTAATCTCTCTTAAAAGATAATCCAGTTCTTCCTCGCGCAAAGGCAAACTAAATAAATGGTGCCGGCCTAAACGGGCTAAACCCTGCCTTATCTCCGACTGAAATATAATAAGTATCCCGATAACCGATATGGCAAATAACTTGGTTAACAACCACTCCATCCTCTCCAGGCCCAATCTCTGCACCAGGAAAAAGGCAATTAGAAGGATGATTAATCCCCGCACAACCTGCACGGCGCGCGTCCCGATAAAAAAGAGCATAATCTGATAGATTACAAACCAGAGTATGCTGATTTCTAAAATTGGTTTCCAAAAGGTAATCATATCTTTACAATTGCGTCGGTAATCTTTGCTGCCTGAACAGCGTATTGGACATCGTGAACCCTGACAATATTGGCGCCGTTCATTATCGCTATTACCAATGAAGCCAACGTCCCCATTAACCTTTCCTGGGGCGGAAGGTTTAATATTCTACCGATAAAAGATTTACGCGACGGGCCCACGAGAATCGGGCATTCCAATGTCCTGAATTCTTCCAACCGGCTCAGGATTTCTAAATTATGCTCGAGCGTCTTGCCAAATCCGATTCCCGGATCAATAATAATCCTGTTTTTATCTATTCCTCCGGCTTCTGCCCTATTTATTGCTTTCTTGAGGTATTCAATAATCTCGTCGATCAAACATTCATATTCGGGATTCTCCTGCATATCCTTAGGGTTGCCCTTCATATGCATTATGATTACCCGGGCAGGGGTTTTGGCAATCGCCTTAACCATCCGCGGATTTCTCAAGCCGGTAATATCGTTTACGATAGAAGCCCCTGACTCTAAGGCACAGCGGGCAACCTCGGGTTTATAAGTATCTATGGAAATGGGAACCTTAATATCTTTTGACAGCCTTTCTATCACGGGTATTGTCCTTTTTAATTCCTCCTTTACCGATACCGGTTCTGCGCCCGGCCGACTCGATTCTCCCCCCACATCGATTATATCCGCTCCCTGGCGAACAAGCCTCTGGGCATATTTGATTATTCCGTTAAGATTGCCTTTTTTAGCTAATAACCCGTCGCCGCTGAATGAATCGGGGGTAACGTTAACAATACCCATTATCCGCGTGCGCATGTATTTTTTACTAGGCCTTCTTGGCTTCCTTCCAACCAACAATCTTCTTTACCTCTTCGCCGTCCAGAACCTCTTTCTCCAGCAAGGCAGAGGCTAAGCTATCCAGCTTATTCTTATTTTCCTGTAATATCTTACTTGCCCGGGCATAGGCCTCGTTAATTATCTTTTGAATCTCTTCATCAATGATGTGGGCGGTGGTATCGCTGTAATTTCTCTCCTCGACCAAATCCTTGCCTAAAAATACCAACCCCTCTCTTCTACCCAGAGTGAGATTCCGCAGTCTTTCGGACATCCCAAATTCGGTTACCATGCGGCGAGCCATTTGGGTGGCGATTTGGAGATCATTCTCTGCCCCTGTAGTAATGTCTCCGACATTTATAACCTCGGATGCCCGCCCCCCCAAAAGCACGGTAATCCGGCTCATCAACTCCTGTTTAGTCATAATGTAACGGTCCTGCAGAGGCAACTGCATGGTATAACCCAGGGCAGCAACGCCGCGGGGAATAATCGAGACCTTATGCACGGGGTCAACCTCCGGCAGAAGAAGAGCAAGCAGGGCATGCCCTGCCTCATGAAAGGATACAATCTCTTTTTCTCTCTTGGAGATAACCCGGCTTTTCCTTTCAGGCCCGGCAATTACCCGCTCAATTGCCGCCTCTAATTCCTCCTTGCCCACTGTTTCTTTATTATTGCGCGCGGCCAGCAATGCTGCCTCATTGCAGAGATTAGCTAAATCTGCTCCGGAAAATCCGGGGGTCTGACGGGCAATTGACTTTAAATCAACGCTGGGGTCTAATTTTATATTGCGGATATGGACCTTAAGAATTGCCTCGCGGCCATTTATATCCGGCCGGTCAATAACAATGTGCCGGTCAAATCTTCCCGGGCGAAGAAGCGCAGGGTCAAGCACATCCGGCCGATTGGTTGCTGCAATGAGGATTAGACCTTCCGTAGGAGCAAAACCATCCATCTCTGCCAAGAGTTGATTAAGGGTCTGCTCTCTTTCGTCATGGCCGCCCCCAATCCCGGCAAAGCGCAGGCGCCCTACTGCATCAATCTCATCAATAAAGATAATACCGCCTTTGCCGGAAGACTTTGCCGCCCGCCTTCCCTGGGCAAACAGGTCGCGCACGCGCGAAGCCCCCACACCCACAAACATCTCAACAAAGTCTGAGCCGGAGATACTAAAGAAGGGAACCCCGGCTTCCCCGGCAACCGCGCGAGCAATCAAGGTCTTGCCGCATCCCGGAGGGCCGACCAGCAAAACACCCTTGGGAATTTTACCGCCTAAGCGCTGGAATCTCTTCGGGTCTTTTAAAAATTCAATAACCTCTTTTAATTCCTCTTTGGCCTCATCGACGCCTGCTACATCCTCAAAGGTCGCCTTCTTTTTCTCCGATTGAATAACCGGCCGCGCCTTGCCAAAAGACATTATCCGATTGCCTAATTGCTCTCCGCGCGCAGCCAGCATCCACCAGAACAAAATCAAGATCAAGATCGGCCCAAAATATACAAATAGATTGGCTAAGAAAGTACGGGGCGGTTTAACCTGGAACACCTGGACATTCTCGCGCAAGAGACTGAGTAATTCCTGGTCATCCTCGGGGATATTGACAAAAAATCGAGTTTTATCGCTAAACTCCCCCTGAAGAAGATTCTCCGTCTTGGTCACGGACGATATCCTGTCCGGGTTATCTTTAAGGATATGGTAGAAATTGCTATAGGTAATCTCCTGCGGTGCGCCGGTAGGGGGAATTTTAATATTGCTTAAAAGATAGAATATTGCAAAGATAACCAGTATCCAGATAATCGGCAATTGCCGCGATTTTTTACCCGGCTTCTTATCTCTTTTATTCATCAAATTTCTACCTCGCATTTAGTCCTCACAAAATATTATAAATCCAACTTATCATAAAAGCAAGTGTTTTTAAGACTTACCGCTTTACAGGGGTTTCTTTCGATAAATACAAAGGTATTTCTTATTTTTAACCACGGAAATACCCCGGGGAAGATCAACGATAGAATTTACCGGGCGGCCTATGATTAAGTCCTCTATCTCTTTAATGTGTTTAAAATAAAGCCCTGGAGTTGTACCTGTTATTCGTGCGATAGAAAGCCTTAAGACCAATCTTTGAATAGCCGAATGCAGTCTTGAAAACTTATTTAAGTCGAACCTCATTCCGGCAGCAGGATTATTCCTGCGCCTAGCCAGAGGCTTTTTTAATCCGTTAAGCACTTTTTGGGCTGTTTTTTCTAAATAATCATAATCGCAGGCGGCAATTTGGGCGACATTTGCCAAAACCTCTTTTATATTCGGATTGTAAGTCTTGTTTAGTTCGGGAATAAGGCGATTTCTAATTCGGTTGCGAAAATAGACGATATCTTTATTGGATAAATCGATGCAAGGCTTAATCCTCTTTCTCTTTAAATAAGACTCGATAACCTTTCGCGGGATTTCAATCAAGGGTCTGATAATTACCCGATTGTCAATCCTGCGTTTGGCAAGGATTGAACCGAGCCCGGATAAGCCCGTTCCCCTAATCAGGCGCATAAGCACGGTCTCTGCCTGGTCGTCCTGATTGTGCCCAAGAGCAATCTTGTCCGCTCCCGCCTTCTTAGCCACAGAAAATAAAAATCTTAATCTCGCCTCTCGGGCAATCTCCTCAAGCGAACCCTTTTTAGTTAACCTGCTTATATTAACCTCTGCCGAAGTAAAAGGTAAATTTAATCTCCGGGCAAGCGATTTTACAAATTCCTTATCCTTAAAAGAGCTCTCTCTTAATCGATGGTCTAAATGGGCAATATGTAAATTCAGATTGAACTCCTTTCTCAATGAGTTGAGACAATACATAAGCGCAACCGAATCCGGCCCGCCGGAAACCCCCACCACCACCCTGTCATTCTTATCCAATAGATTATACCTTCTGATTGTATCTCTTGCTCTCTTTATCAGGGACACTTCTTGCCTCAATCGAGGGACGTTTCTCCCGCCCTAAAAATTAAATGGCGGCGACTGGATTTGAACCAGTGACATAACGGGTATGAGCCGTTCGCTCT
>CAZPQS010000073.1:0-6448 GCA_964588765.1 uncultured Planctomycetales bacterium
ATAGTCGTTATCAGCGGTAAGGGCGGCACGGGAAAGACGGTTATTACCGCCAGCCTCGCTGCTTTAGCGAAAAATAAGGTAATGGCTGACTGCGATGTGGATGCCGCGGACCTGCATCTGTTATTAAATCCAAAGATTTTGGAAAGACACGAGTTTAGAAGCGGCAAGACAGCAAGGATTAATAAGAAACTCTGTAAGCAATGCGGTAAATGCATAACTGCCTGCCGCTTTAATGCGGTATCCAGGGATTTTACCGTTGACCCGATTTCCTGTGAAGGATGCGGCTTTTGCAGTTATGTCTGTCCCGTAGAAGCGATAAGGATGAGGGAGAATATTTCGGGCGAATGGTTTATTTCCGATACTCGATTTGGTCCTTTGGTTCATGCAAAATTAGGTATTGCTGAGGAGAACTCCGGATAACTTGTTACCGTGGTAAGGCAGAAGGCAAGGGATATAGCTGAGAATAAAGGTTTGGATTGGGTAATTGTTGACGGTGCCCCGGGCATAGGATGCCCGGTGATTGCCTCCTTATCAGGCGTAGATTTTGCTCTGGTAGTAACTGAGCCGACCTTATCCGGCCTGCATGACGCTGGAAGGGTCATTGATGTTGCCAGGCACTTCCGCACGCAAGTTAAATTAGTAATAAATAAGTTTGATTTAAATCCGGATATGACCCGTAAAATAGAACAATATGCCCGGGAAAACAAAATCGAAGTTACGGGCAGGATATGTTTTGATGAATCGGTTGTTAAGTCAGTAGTGCAAGGCAAGACAATTATGGAATACGCCGACGGTAGAGTAAAAAGCCAGATAAGAAATATTTGGCAAAGATTAGAGAAAGAGTTAAAATAAGTGAGGCTACGACTTATGGAGCGAAGTGAACATAAGTCGTATGGTCGAACTTACCCAGCACTAATTTTACTGATTAAATTCAGAGCTAAAAATTAGTGCTGGGTTTAATTCGCACTTATCACTTAGCTTCACTTTGTTCGCTAAGTGATGTGCTCATTAAAAAGGGGGGGGTAGCGATGAACTGGAGGTTTTCGGAGAAATTCAGCAGTCAGTGGATAAAAGTAAAATTCTATAAGGAAAAACCGGATTTTTTGCAAGAGGCAGATTCGCCTCTAACACAAAGAAGAGTAGAAAGGCTAAAGAATGTAAGATTCTGCGAGGCGACGAAGGAAGCGATAGTCAGGCCGGTTATCCTGGATAGAGAAAGTATATCCTGCCCGGGTGCGCGCTATTGTTTCGGATGGGAGCCGAATCATAAGAGCGCGCTTCTTGATAGCTGTCAGGAGAAGCGCCGGACGGAAAACGGAATTGTCGAATCGATGCTTTTAAAGATTCCTTATTTAAAAGAGCCCTTCAATTACATAGGATTAAATACCGATGGCGAGCCGGACCTGGTTATGTCCTATATGCCGCCCGAGGAGATTATGCGTTTAATAAAGATTTATCACAATCAAAAAGGAGAAAATTTAAAAGTCGACCTTTTTAGTATGATGTCAATCTGCGGGGGCATTGCCGTGAGAACCTATTTAGAAGGGAATATCAGTTTTTCCTTTGGCTGCGATGATTCAAGAAAATACGCAGATATGAGAAGGGAAAATCTGGCGGTAGGAATACCTAATAAGCTATTCAGGATATTTGTATAAGATGAAGACATATCTGGATTGTATACCCTGTTTTTTTAAACAGGCGCTGGAGGCAGGAAGGCTTACCGGGGTTGATGAAATAATCCAGAAGAGGATACTGGATGAATTTGCCGGGTCTCTTTCTAAGCTTTCTTTAACTGCGCCCCCGCCGGAGATAGGGAGGGTAATTTATCAGGTGGTAAAGGATGTAACCCAAAGCGCCGACCCATTCAAGGAGGTCAAAGATAAAAGCAACAAATTAGCTCTTGATCTCCTACCCGCTTTAAGACAGAAGATGGCAGCATCAAAAGATAGATTTCTTACGGCAGTGGAGTTAGCCATAGCCGGCAATGTTATTGATTACGGAGTAAAAAATTCTTTGAAGATTGAGGAAGAGGTAAAAGATTTTCTCAATGGTAATTTTGACATTCATTTTGAATATAATAAGCCGATTTTTGCTTACCGGGAATTCAAATATGCCCTGCAAGGGGCAGATAGGATTCTTTATTTAGCGGATAATGCCGGTGAGACGGTTTTTGACCGGATTTTAATAGAAGAGATAAGGAAATTCCCCGGGATGAAAGAGATTTTTTATGCGGTAAAAGATAAACCCATAATTAATGATGCCTTAAAAGAAGATGCTTTAATATGCGGTATAGATAAGGTTGCGCGGGTTATATCCAGCGGCTGTGACGCACCGGGGACGGTTCTAAAATTTTGCTCCGAAGAGTTTCTCAAAGTATATAAGGATGCAGATTTAGTTATCAGTAAAGGGCAGGGTAACTTTGAAGCCCTGTCCGAAGAAGACGGGCCGATATATTTTCTATTTAGAGTGAAGTGCGAGGTGGTCGCCGGGGATATAGGATGCCAGGTGGGAGACGTTATTTTAATGAAGGGTAGCGATAAACCGCCCTGTTCGGATAACGGCGTATGCAGGAGATGAAACAGCTATCGGGCTTCCTTGGGGGGCAAACCTATATTCTGAGCATAGAAGTAAATAAAGATATAAGGATTTCAATCGGAAAATTAGGCAACGTGAGTTTCAGTAAGGGCTTTTATCTTTATGTCGGTTCGGCCAGGAATAGATTAAACTCCCGTCTCAGACGGCATTTATCAGCCGATAAAAAATTATTCTGGCATATTGATTATTTGTTGAACTCAAGCGCTGCGCGTCTGAAACGGATATGGACCGGCGGCGATAGAAGAGAATGCGCAATAGTCGGTTTAATAAACAATAATTTAAGCAGCGAGATAGTCCGGAATTTTGGCAGCTCTGACTGCCGTTGTCCCGGGCATTTAATTTTTATAAATAAATATATTCATCCGGGAGGCTTTTTAAAAAAGCGGGGCTTTAAGCAAATCGGGTTTTAATATGCAGGTCAGGATTTTGTTTGATAAGGAAGCGATAAATAGAAGTCTTCATACCGGATGGGGAGTATCATTTCTAATCGATGATAGAATCCTTTTTGACACCGGAGAAAATGGTCAATGGTTAATTGCTAATATGCAACGGTTGGGCTTGGAAACCGATGCTATTCAGGCAATAATTATTTCACATGACCATTGGGACCATACCGGGGGATTATGGGAGATGCTAAAAAAGAAGAAATTAAAGGTATATGGTTGCCCGAATTTCAGCGAGGAATTTAAAAGGAAAGTCGAAGATTTAAATTCAGAATTTATGGAAGTAGATAAGCTTACTCGGGTTTCCCCGGGTATTTACGTTAGCGGCCAGATTCTCGGGCATTACGCAGGCGCGGGCATTGCGGAGCAGGCGGTTATTATAAAAAGTCCAAAAGGTATTTCCGTGTTGACAGGCTGTTCGCATCCGGGTATTATTAAGATTCTGGAAGAGATAAAAAGCAAGTTTCCCGGGGAAAAGTTCTATCTGGTTGCGGGGGGATTCCATCTTATTGACCGGGATGCAAGATTAATTAAGATTATGGTTGAGGAATTCAAGAAAATGGGGGTGACTAAGGCGGGTCCCACGCATTGCACGGGCAAAGAGGCTGTTAAGATATTTAATGATGAATACAGGGAAGATTTTATCTCTATAAGGGTAGGGCAGACTTTAGAAGTGTAGGAGGTGTTTTGATGCTTAAACAGATACTTAATGAATTGAGGGAGCACGCGCCTTTTACGGTATTCGGGGCGATTACCGGCATTATAATTATGATATTTTTTCAAAAATTTTCTTCCGCCGTTGCTTATAAAATTTTTTATGTTCTCCATCCTCTCCATATTGTTTTAAGCGCACTTGTTACGGCTTCTATTTATGAACTTCATACTTGCGGTCACGGCAAGCATATAAGAGGTAAATGCAATCTCTGGATTCTGCTTGTAATTGGTTACGTAGGTTCCATAGGCATAGCTACGGTGAGCGATTCATTGATTCCCTATCTTGGGGAGACCTTGCTTCGTATGCCAAACAGGGGTATCCATATAGGTTTTATTGAAAAATGGTGGTTGGTTAATCCCCTGGCGTTAATCGGCATTATGGTAGCATACTTCATGCCAAGAACGAAATTTCCTCATGCCGGACACGTTCTATTAAGCACCTGGGCATCCTTGTTTCATATAATTATGGCAGTAGGCCAGAGCCTGCAGTGGTTTTCATACATCGTTATTTTTATATTTTTGTTTCTTGCTGTTTGGATTCCCTGTTGTATAAGCGACATTATATTCCCGCTTTTATTTGTAAGGTCATCTAAGGAAAGAAGAGAATAAAAAGGAGGATATTGTGCCGATATTCAGCTATATCTGTAAAGACTGCGGCAGCAAATTTGACTTATTAACGGGTATGACGAGTAAGGATGAAGAGAGGATTTGTAAAAAGTGCGGCAGCAGGAATATTGAGAAATCCATTACTTCGTTTGGCGTTAATATCTCTTCCGGTAAAGGCGACTCAAGTCTCTCTGGTCCAAGTTGCCCTACGGGAACCTGCCCTACCTGTTACTGATACAGAGGATGCCTGAGCCTAAGATAAAAACCAAGCAGTTCATTTATAGGAATTCTTTAAAATGGCAAGGCCAGAGACGGGGTTTACTTTCTTCTATAGGTAAGCCGGATATCGAAATAGCCACGCCTCCTGAATTTAAGGGCCATCCCGGTATCTGGACTCCGGAAGAATTATTTGTTGCCTCGGTTAATACCTGCATTATGACCACATTTCTGCATTATGTTAATAAGCAGGGATTGGGGCTTATAAGTTATGAAAGCGAGGCAGAGGGGACTTTAGAAAGGGTCGGTAATCAATTTATGTTCTCCGGAATAAAAATAAAGCCAAAAATCGCTGTTAGTTCTGATGAGGACATCCAAAAGGCAAGAGAGTTTATGGCGCTTGCCGAAAATAATTGCCTTATTTCCAATTCCATAAAGGCAAAGGTGGAAGTCAACGCTCAGATAAAAACTGAATCTAAATATTAGCTGATGGAAGACGGACTCCAAAGATTAAAAAGAGAAATTTTAAGCTGCAGGAGATGCAGTCTGTGGAAGGGGAGGATAAATCCCGTTGTCGGTGAGGGTAGCGCCGGGGCAAGGACGATATTCATTGGCGAGGCTCCGGGAGCCAATGAAGATAAGACCGGTCGTCCATTTTGCGGAGAGGCAGGCAAGGTCTTGGATGAGCTTTTATCCGAAGCAGGCATTAAAAGGCAGGATATCTATATTACTAATATTCTAAAATGCCGTCCTCCCGGTAACCGAAATCCAAAAGAAGAAGAGATAAGAGCCTGCAGCCCATACCTTGAAGGGCAGATTGAGATTATTAAGCCGAAGATTTTCTGTTGCCTGGGTAATTTTGCAACCAAATACATAATGGAGAGATTCGGCTTGCAAGACAAGATTAAGGGTATAAGCAAGATTCACGGGCAAGTTTTTCCATATCGCTCCTCCTCCGATTCTATAAAGATTGTTCCTCTCTATCATCCAGCCGTAGTTACTTATAATATAAATATGAAAAAAACCCTCAAAATGGATTTTAATGCGCTGAGGCGTATTTGATAAATTTATCTAAACGGGCGCCCGCATTAAGGAGAATAAAAATGGCTGACTTTAACCAGATTGATGAGGCAAGAAAAGTATTAGGCCTGGATGAGACCGCTACATTAGAGGAGATAAAGGATGCCTATCGGCAGCTAAGTTTAAAATATCATCCTGACCGCTTACAAGATAAAGAAAAAGGGCAAGCTGAAGAGATGATGAAGAAGATTAACCATGCTAAAGATATAATTTTGACTTATTGCGGTAGTTATCGCTATTCCTTTAAGGAGAAGGATGTAAAAAGAAGCAGCCTTGATAAAGAGACTTACCGGCATCTGAAACAATTCTATGACGGCTGGTGGGATAGCTTAGATCTATAAGTAGAGGGGACGGTTCTCTCTAAATAAAGGGTTATGTAAAACCGTCCCCTTAATTTTTAAAGTGGAAGGCATAATGAAAAGCGTGTTCGATAGATATTATAGAAGATATGACTCCTGGTACGATAGAAATAAATTTGCCTATCTCTCGGAGTTGGAAGCTATAAAGAAGGTTTTGCCTGAAACAGGCAAGGGTTTGGAAATCGGAGTCGGTACGGGGCGGTTCTCGGCACCTTTGGGGATTAGGTTTGGGATTGACCCTTCAAGAAATATGATAAAAATCGCCAGACACAGAGGGGTGAATGCAAAATCAGGTTCCGGCGAGCACCTGGCATTTAAAAATGCCGGTTTTGATTATGTCGCGATTATTATTACTTTATCTTTTACAAAAGACCCGTACAGGGTTATTAAAGAAGCAAAGCGGGTTTTAAAGAAGAATGGAAAGCTTATTATAGG
>CAZPQS010000074.1:0-6431 GCA_964588765.1 uncultured Planctomycetales bacterium
CGGCAAGACCGTTCAGATAATCCCCCATATCACCGATGAGATAAAGAATGAGATAAAGAAGGTTACCAATAGCCAGAGGCCCGATGTGGTAATTGTCGAGATAGGGGGTACTGTCGGCGATATTGAGGGGCTTCCGTTCCTGGAGGCAATAAGACAGTTGAGGATTGAATTGGGAAAGGATTATGCAATAAATATACACGTTACATTGGTCCCCTTTATAAAATCAGCGGCCGAGATTAAAACAAAACCTACTCAACATAGCGTGAGCACGCTCCGCCAGATAGGAATTACTCCCGATATTATTATATGCCGGACTGAAAAGCAGCTCACTAAAGAGGCATGCGAGAAGATAGCGCTCTTCTGTAATGTGGACCGCGAAGCGGTAATACCCGCCGTAGATGTCAAAACAATTTATGAAATCCCCTCAAAGCTTCAGAATGAAGGTTTAGACAGGATAATACTCAGGCTTTTTAATCTAAAATGCAAAGAAGGAGATTTATCTAAATGGGAAAATGAGGTAATAAAGAGATTAAAGCATCCGAAAAAGAAAGCCCAGATTGCGGTTGTGGGTAAGTATATATCTCTTCAGGATGCATACAAGTCAATATATGAAGCATTGACTCACGGCGCAATTGCCAATGACGCAGCCCTGATGATAAAAAGGGTAGATTCAGAGGACATTGAAAAGAACGGCGTTGAGAAATACCTCAAAGGTATAAAAGGCATCCTTGTCCCGGGCGGATTCGGGCATAGAGGGATAGAAGGAAAAATCAAGGCAATACAGTTTGCAAGGAAAAATAAAATTCCGTTCCTGGGGTTATGCCTGGGAATGCAAACCGCAGTAATTGAGTTTGCCAGGAATGTTTGCGGTTTGAAAGGAGCAAATTCGACAGAGTTTGACAAGGATACAAAACATCCGGTGATAAGTTTATTGGAAGAACAGAAAAAGGTTAAGGAGATGGGTGCGACAATGCGCCTGGGGGCATATGAATGCAAATTGCAAAAAGGCAGCAATGCCTTTTCTGCTTACGGGAAAAGCAAGATTTTTGAACGCCATAGACATCGGTATGAATTTAATAATAAATATAGAGAGATTATGGAGAAGAACGGGATGGTCTTCTCCGGGATTAATCCTAAACAGAATTTAGTAGAGATAATCGAGTTGAAAGAACACCCCTGGTTTGTTGCCTGTCAATTTCATCCAGAATTTAAATCCAAGCCTGACAGGGCCCATCCCCTTTTCCGGGAATTCATCAAGACGTCAATTTCCATCGGTTAAACTTGCAGAGGGTTTTTGGGGTAGAATAGGAAAAGGTAGTAATGGATGCCTGATTTTGGAGTAGGGTTAGATAAAGATAAGGCGCTGGCTGCGAAGATGCTGCGCCTTGGCATCAAGGAAGCGGATATCATAGAAAAGTTCATAAGGTCCTCCGGGCCCGGAGGGCAAAAGGTCAATAAAAGCTCCACCTGCGTATATCTAAGACATATCCCAACGGGGATAGAGGTTAAATGCCAGCGCGAACGTTCACAAGCCTTAAACCGCTATATTGCCCGGAAGATTCTGGCAAGGAAGGTTGAGACCTTAATCCTGGGAGATTTATCCGAGGAGAGAAAACGGATTGCGAAGATACGACGGCAGAAGCGCAGGAGGTCCAGGAGGGCAAAATTAAAAATCCTGGAGGCAAAACGCAGGCATTCAGAGAAAAAACTGCTTCGTAAAAAAATAGAAGATAGGGACACCCTTTAACTTGCGGAGGGTTTTTGTTTGGGGTAGAATTACATAGTTATATCTTGACAGTTACAGCCAAATTTAATATAATACGACAGCTATTTAAATATAGCTATTTAAATTTGGAGTCGAAATGGCTTTTAAAGGAACTCATAACGTTCAAAAACACGGTTCTAGGGCCTGGCAGCAGAGATTAAAGGTTGGGTCTAACCAAAGAGTAGCTGCCGGGGCTTTATTGGTAATAAATGCCAAGACTCTAAAGTCCGGGGAAAATACTTATATAGGAAATAATAATATACATGCCGAAATTAACGGAACCGTGGAGATTAAGAATAAGAAGATAAGCATAAAGCCCGCGTCATAATTTAGATTAATCAAGCCAGGATCAAGCCTCTTTATAGGCATTCCCCTCTGCGATTAAACTTGCAGAGGGTTTTTATTAGTAGTAAGATAAGTGTAAGACAGGCAGGTATTAAAGGAGGGCGCTATGATTAAAAGTATCTTTTTGGCTTTTATTCCCGTATTTGTAGCAGTCGATGCGATTGGGGTATTGCCGATATTTGTCTCTTTCACTCAGGGTTTGATGAAAAGAGAGCAATTGCAGGTTATCCTTAAGTCAATGATAACGGCTCTCTGTTTAGCAGTAGGGTTTATATTTTTAGGTAAAGCGGTATTTAGACTTCTTAATATAACAATAGGCGATTTTATGATAGCGGGGGGAGTGGTTCTATTTTCCATTGCGGTAATAGATATAGTCAATCCGGGCAAAAGGCGCCGTCTGCCTGCCAGGGAGCTGGGAGCCGTTCCGCTGGGCACTCCATTAATCGTTGGCCCGGCTGTTCTTACTACGTCGTTAATAATCATCGCAGAATACGGAATCTACGCTACGTTAATTTCGGTGTTTATCAATATTCTTTTAGCGGGATTAATATTTTCCATGTCTGGAATTTTGATAAAGAGCTTAGGGGAGGCAGGTACCAAGGCTTTATCAAAGGTGACGAGTCTATTATTGGCTGCTATTGCGGTTATGATGATAAGAAAGGGAATAGGACAATTTTGATAAGAGGATTTTTGTTTTAGGTAAAATGAATAATGTGATTAAAGAAAATGTAAGAAGGATATTTACTCAATTACCCGCCGGAGTCCAAGTAGTTGCAGCCGGTAAATCAAGGACTGTTAACGAACTCCTGGAAGCAATTGAGGGAGGGATTAAGATTGTGGGGGAGAACTATGTTCGGGAGGCAGAGGATAAATTCGAGGTCATCGGAGGGAATGCCCAATGGCATTTTATCGGGCACCTGCAGGGAAACAAGGTAAAGCGGGCAGTGGAGATTTTTGATATGATTGAGACCGTAGATTCTTTTAAGATTGCCCGGGAGATTGATAAGGCTTGTCAATTGAGAAACAGGGTAATGCCGGTTTTGATTGAGATAAATTGCGCGCGGGAGGAGCAGAAATTCGGGCTGTTTCCTGAGGATGCGGAGCCGGTGATTGAGCAGATTCGTCAATTGAGGTATGTAAAGATAGCCGGTTTGATGACCATGGGGCCATTTTTGGAAAATCCGGAAGAATTGCGCCCCCTTTTTAGAGAAACCCGTCAGCTCTTTGGGCGGATAAAATCGCTAAATTTGCCCGGGGTGGAAATGAAGTATCTCTCAATGGGGATGTCTGATTCTTATCGGATTGCCGTCCAGGAAGGGGCAAATTTAGTAAGAATCGGGACAGCGATTTTTGGTAAAAGAAAGACTTGACAAATATTTTTTTTGTGTTATATTTGGTAATGGAAACCATTTTCAATAAGGAAGAAGGAGGTTTGAATGCCGCGCGGCTTTGGAGGAGGACCACGCTGGTGGTTTAACCATTTTCAAGATGCCGGTTTCAGGATAACCGTTCCCCGTCAGGCAATTCTGGAGCTTTTAAATAAAACGGATAAACACCTGAGCGCCGAGGATATATATCTTGAGGTACATAAGAAGTATCCGGCTATCGGCCTGACTACGATATATAGAACCCTGGAGCTTTTGGTGAATATGGGCCTGGTTTTTAAATTTGACTTTGGTGACGGCAGGGCAAGATATGAATTGAGCCAAGGTCCAAGGGTAACAAAACACCATCATCATTTAGTGTGCACAAATTGCGGCAGGGTAATTGATTACACGAATTTTGTTGACCAGGAAAAGGAATTGGTAAATAAAACGGAAAAGGAGCTTTCCAGAAAGTATAATTTCGAGATTAATAACCATCTGATTCAATTTCTTGGACTGTGCGAGAAGTGCCAAGGGAACAATAAATAAGGGAGGTGATTGAAATGCCAGGCGGAGACGGAACCGGTCCTGCAGGATTAGGACCAATGACTGGAAGGGCGGCTGGTTACTGCGCAGGTTATTCTGCGCCCGGTTATATGAATCCTATTCCCGGTCGAGGTTATTTTGGCCGGGGTTATTCTGGCCGGGGTAGGGGATTCTATGGCCGCGGCGGTGGCCGAGGCAGAAGAAACTGGTACTATGCTACCGGACTTCCCGGTTGGGTGAGGGCAGCACAGGGTCTTCCTGCCTGGGGAGGTCAGGGTGCAAATCCCTATAATCCCTGGGGTGCTGCTGAGATTACGCCTCAGCAAGAAGCGGATATGTTGAAGGAGCAGGCCAGGGCTATGCAGGAGGAGATTAACTCCATAAACCAGCGCATAACCGAATTAGAATCTGCGGCTAAGCCTAAAAAAAGTTAATGAACTTAATCAAAGTTCAGTCTCGAGCAAAGTTGAGCCTCGAGTAAAAAGGGAGGGGTGATTTTGCGAATAGCTATCTCTACAGACGGAGATGTTGTATCTGCTCACTTTGGCCGGTGTCCTTCTTTTACCATTATCGAGATTGATAATGGGAAGGTGATTGATAAACAAACTATTGCTAATCCCGGTCATCATCCCGGATTCCTGCCTGAATTCCTTCATAAGAAGGGAGTTGAATGTATTATTGCCGGCGGTATGGGGCATAGAGCAGAGGGATTATTTTCCCAGGCAGGGATTCAGACGATAATGGGGATAAGCGGCGGCATAGATGAGGTAATTGATAAGATAATTAAGGGAACGCTTGAAGGCGGTGAGAGTCTATGCCGGCCCGGTTCAGGTAGAGGGTATGGTATAGAGAAAACCGAATGTGAGCACCCTGAGGAGGAAAACCAATGAAAATCTGCGTAACCGCACAAGGCAATAACTTAGAATCTCCGGTTGACCCCCGATTTGGCCGCTGCCAATATTTTATTATCGTTAACCCGGATACCCTGGAGTTTGAAGCGGCACAGAATCCCAGTATTAGTGCCGGTGGAGGAGCAGGTATTCAATCCGGACAACTTATGGTCAATAAAGGCGTTGAGGCAGTATTAACCGGCAATGTCGGTCCCAATGCCTTTGCTACTTTACAGGCAGCAGGAATAAAAGTTATTGTGGGAGTCTCGGGAACAGTTAAACAGGCAATTGAGAAATATAAGAAGGGTAAATTAAAATCAACTCAGGGACCAAGCGTAGGTCCGAAGTTTGGTCTGCCGGGAAAGGAGTAATAAAATGCCATTTGGAGATGGAACCGGACCGTTTGGTCAAGGCCCGGGGAGAGGCAGAGGAAGGGGCCGCGGTGGCGGCAGAGGCAGAATGGGCGGTAATCGCCCCGGCGCAGGGCCGGCAGGCGAGTGTGTCTGCTCCAGCTGCGGAGCCAAAGTCTCCCATCAGGCAGGCGTTCCCTGTTATTCTGTAAATTGTCCCAAGTGTGGCTCGCGGATGGTCCGTGCTTGAATTTAAACTCGCCAATTAATTAATCAAATGATAATCTCTGTTGCCAGCGGAAAGGGCGGCACAGGTAAAACCACTGTCGCTGTAAATCTGGCGCTTTCTCTCAAAGATATCCAGTTCCTCGATTGCGATGTCGAGGAGCCTAATGCCCACATCTTTTTAAAACCCCATATTGAAAAGAGTTATCCGGTAACTATCCCCGTCCCTCAGGTAGATTTATCCAAATGTAATTTTTGCGGCAGATGCGCCGAGGTATGCGCCTATAACGCCATTGCGGTAATCAAGGATAAGGTTTTAGTCTTTCCTGAGCTTTGCCATGGCTGCGGCGCCTGTTCTTATCTTTGCCCTCAGAACGCAATAAAGGAAACAGGAAGACAGATAGGTATAGTAGAAATCGGGAACAGGGATAACCTTATATTTATTCATGGTCGGCTTAATATCGGCGAGGCGATGTCTCCCCCCTTGATTAGAGCAGTCAAGGAATGTATCGATTCTTCCAGGATTGTGATAATCGATGCTCCGCCCGGAACGTCCTGCCCGGTTATCGAATCAGTTAAAGACAGTAATTTTTGCCTGCTGGTTACGGAACCCACCCCATTCGGATTGCACGATTTAAAACTGGCTGTCCAGACTCTGAAGGAATTAAAGATTCCTTTTGCCGTGGTTATCAATCGTTCAGACATAGGGGATAAAAAAGTAGATAATTATTGTAAAAAGGAAAATATACCGGTACTTATGAAAATTCCTTTTAATAAGGAGATTGCCGTGGCTTATTCAAAGGGTATAAACATTATTGAGGCGCTGCCGGAATATAAAGAGAAATTCATTAATTTATATAATTTAATTAAAGAAAAGATAAAATGAGGCAAATAGTCGTTATCAGCGGTAAGGGCGGCACGGGAAAGACGGTTATTACCGCCAGCC
>CAZPQS010000075.1:0-6402 GCA_964588765.1 uncultured Planctomycetales bacterium
CGGCATTGTGCAAACACCTGGGGATTAGAATATATGCGTTTTATCTTTGACCTTGGGTAATTTCCCAGAAGATTATGAGAAATCTCCAAAATAATCTGGGCACATATCTTTAAATCAGAATCGACAAACATATCCAGGGTATGGGTAATCGCTCCTTCAATGGAATTCTCAATGGGCACAACCCCGTAATCTGCGCTATCTTTTTCCACGTCGCTAAAAACATCATTGATTGAATTGCAGGGAGCATATACCACCTGGGAGCCAAATTTCTTTAGTGCTGCCTGATGAGTAAAGCTGGCCTGCGGCCCTAAGTAAGCAATCACCAGGGGCTCACATTGGGATAAACTGCCTGACATAATCTCCCGATATACCGCCTCTACCGCCGTAGATGAAAGCGGACCCGGGTTTATACGCGAGATGCGACTTAAAATCTGTTTTTCTCGGTCCGGAGAATAACGTGCTTCACCCTGGTTCTCCTTAGCCTGGGCAATGCCCGAGGCAATGCGTGCACGCTGATTGAGTAAATTAATCAACCGCGTATCGAGCTTGTCAATTTTACGGCGCAACTCTTTTAAATTCATCCTTACCTACCTCCGCTTTAGCAAACTCCTCCATTTTTGGCAATTCCTCCAAGGACCTTAAACCGAAATATTGCAGGAACTGGCGAGTGGTAATATAAACAATTGGCCGTCCGGGAGCCTTCCTTCTGCCTGCAGTTCGCAGTAAACCTCTATTGACTAAATTCTTTACTATACCGCTGACATCCACGCCTCTTATACTTTCTATCTCCCTGCGCGTTATCGGCTGCTTGTAAGCAATTATTGACAGGGTCTCCAGAGTCGGCTGGGATAATCTCTCCGGAGGCTTCTGATAAAATTTCTTTAAATATGCGCTGAGTTCTTGAGCGGTAACCATCTGAAAACCGCCGGCTACCTCGATAATGCGCATACCTCTATTTGAATTTGAATATTCTGTCTTTAGCTCCTCCAGTATCGCCCGAATCCTTGCCGAATCTAAATCGTTTGTAACGCGATGGACTTGCTCAATCAGCAGCGGCTTTTCGCTGACAAACAACAGAGCTTCAATAATAGCCCGTGGATTACCCTCAATCATATTTTCTGTTTACCAATCTTGTTGTGATTGGTATTCTATTCCTTTTGTCTTTGCTTATAAATCTCGTTAAGCAATTCCTCGCTGGTTTTAAGACCAGGGGCGTCTTTTAAGGCCTTATCAATCATCATCTTGGCCTCGGACTTCTTATACTGCAATTGCATCAGCACTGCCAAGGCATCCTTGGCAATATCCTTTTCTACCTCCTCCCGGGAAACCCAGGAATCCTGAATTAAGCCAAATTTACCGACCTTTCCCTGGAGCTTAGCAATAATTTCCTTTGCCCGTTGCTGACCGATGCCGGGAAGAGACTTAAGAAAATTAACATTGCCTTCATCGATTGCCTGGGCGATTACCGATATGGGTTTATTCAAAGCCCGCAGGGCTGCGCGGGGACCGATTCCCGAAACTGTGATAAACTGTTGAAAAAAATCCTTTTCTATCTCATTAAGAAAACCGATAAGCACAGGCGTGCTTCGGGCGGGCTCTACCTGATGATAATAATAGGTTATTAAACTCACACGTTCTTCTGTATCCTGATTTTCATTTATCCTCTGCATCACCGCTTGAGGCAAGAATACCTCGTATCCTATGCCGCCAACCTCAACCAGCAAAAAATCAGCCCCCCTCTTGATTATTTTCCCTGATATCCGTGAAATCATCTTCCTATGTTTTGCCCGAACAATTGGCGCTTCGTTCTGGCTATATAACTATGGGCAATTGCCAAGGCAAGGGCATCGGTTATATCCTGATATTTAGGCAACTGTTTCAAACCCAGAATACCGGCAACCATTTTCTGAATCTGAGTCTTGGACGCCAAGCCCTGACCGATAATTGCCTTCTTGACCCGCGTTGCCGCATATTCAAATAAGGGCAGATGCACTTCGGCGCTGATTAAACAAATAATACCCCGCGCCTGGCCCAAAATATAAGCAGTGGTAGGATGACGGTAATGAACATAGAGCTTTTCCAAAATTATGCAGCCGGGTTTTAATTTCTCAACCGTATCTAAAATTCCCTGATGAATTGCCACCAGTCTCTGGGGTAAAGAATGTTTGGATTCGGTTTTTACTACACCCGCATCTACTAAAGATAAGCCGTCAATCGTCTCATCAACCACCCCGAAGCCCGTAATGCTCAAAGCGGGATCTATTCCTAATATCCGCATATCAAGAAACGGAGCTCTTTTCTAAGATTTCATCGGGAATATCAAAATTGGAGTAAACCTGCTGCACATCCTCATGGTCCTCTATTGCCTCAATCAAACCCAAGATTTGCTTTGCAGTATCGGGAGCATTAATCTTGATTGTAGAGGCGGGTATCATCGTCAACTCCGCTGCCTGAGGGGTAATCCCCTTTTGATTAAGTGCTTTTTTTACCGACTCTAAATCCTGTACGGCGGTGGTAATCTCATAATTACTATCCGAGGCTTTCATATCCTCTGCCCCCGCTTCTAAAATTAATCCCATTAATTCTTCCTCTTTGGATTGACTCTTATCTACTAAAATATAACCCTTTTTGGAAAACATCCAGCTGACCGAACCCGTTCCGGCAAGATTGCCGCCCTTTTTGGAAAAGATATTGCGCAGTTCCGCAGTAGTGCGGTTTTTATTATCGGTAAGGGCCTCGACCATAACCGCCACGCCCGCCGGTCCATAACCCTCATAGGTTACTGTCTCATAAGTAACGCCGGGCAGTTCTCCGGTTCCCCTTTTTATTGCATTTTTTACATTATCCGAAGGCATATTCGCTTCTTTGGCTTTGGCAATCGCTGTTCGTAAGGCTGCGTTTGTATCGGGACTCCCCCCTCCATTTCGCGCAGCAATAGTAATCTCCTTGATAATCTTGGTATAAAGCTGCCCTTTCTTGGCATCGGTAGCTGCCTTTTTATGCTTTATACTTGCCCATTTTGAATGACCAGACATCTTTTGTCCTCCTGTTAAAATTAGTTGGTTTTATGTTTACCGAAACAATACGCAGGCCAATAAGCCGAATTCTGTTTTTTAGTGGCCATTTCTCTTATCCCAATGTTGCCATAGGGATTTAGCGATCTACCCGAGACTTTATAGCGAACCGGGACCAGTTCTCGTCTCTGTGTGATCTTGCTCCGCGTGGGGTTTGCCTTGCGGCTGTGCTCACGCACAACCCGGTAGTCTCTTACACTACCTTTTCACCCTTACCCAGCACTAATTTTTGGACTTTATTAAAATAAATAAAATTAAAAATTAGTGCTGGGCGGTATATTTTCTGTGGCACTTTCCTTTCCGGCATTAATGCCGGAGGTCGCTGTTAGCAACCACGCTGCCCTTCGGAGTTCGGACTTTCCTCCCTGCAATTTGAATGCAGGGTAGCCACCCTGGCCTACGTGTATTATCTTACCTTTATTGCCTTTTTTGCTAATTTATCTGCTCCGCGGTTCTTATCGCGGGAGATATATTTCACTTCCGCACAATCAAAAGCGGATAATAAATGCTTAGCCTGAGAATATAAACCAATCAGGTTGGGACTTTTTATTTTATATTCATTGTTTATCTGCCGGCAGAGCAGCTGGCTGTCCGTATATATCCTTATGACGCCGGCGTGAAGAATAAGGGCTTCCTGTAAGCCAAAGATTAAAGCCGTATATTCGGCAACATTATTGGTCTGAATTCCTAAATGCACGGATATATTCTTGATTACCCGGCCATCCTGGCTAAAAATCACCCCTATCCCCGCCGGCCCGGGGTTCCCCCGGGATGCGCCATCAATGTAAATCTCCAACTCCTTCATCCTCTATATACAAAATCCGCTGGCATACCTCACAGATAACAAGATTGTCGTACATCTTGATAAGATTAATCACCTGAGGCGGCACATTCATAAAACAACCCTGGCAGGCATCTTTTTCTACCTTGACAATTGCCAGATAATCGCGATTCTTAAGAATCTTCTCGTATTTGGATAAAATCTTGGGGTTAATCTGCTGAGTAATCTGATTTCTCTGTGAATGCAGTTGGGATAACTTATCCTCGATCTCCTTGTTACGCAGATTTAATTTTTGCTTCTGGTCATTAGCCTTCTTTTCCTCTTCAGTAAGGAATCCCTTCTCCTTATCTACATCATTCTTTAATTTATCCGCCTCATCGAATAAGGCTAAAATCGCATCCTCCAGTACAGAAGCATCCGCCTTGACTCCATCGATCTCTTTTAACTTAGCGCTGTATTCTTTATTAGTCTTGATCTGGTAAAGCTGGGTTTGCATCTTGTGCGATTCCCCTTCCTTTGTTGCAAGTTCCAACTCTTTGGCTTTCCTCTGCTTTTGCAAATCCAGTCCCCTTTTTTCTAATTGGGCTAAACTTTCTTTTTTCCTTGCAAATGTTTCTTCCTGCTCCTTTAATTTCAATGGTATACCCTGTTTCTCCCGCTGCAGACTATAAATCTGTGTATCAATAGCCTGTAATTTTATCAGCCAGTTAATCTGTTCTTTTAAATCGACATCGGACACTTCTCCTCAGGCTCCCCATTTTAGCGGTCTAACTCAAATCTCCCCCTCAAACTCCCCTTTCTTGGTCGTCGGTTATCACCAACCAACCACGATAATAAGATTATCAATCTGGGCCCAGAAGGGTTCGAACCTCCGACCAAGTGATTATGAGTCACCTGCTCTACCACTGAGCTATGGGCCCCAACGACTTACGAAAATATGATTTTATCGACGACCACCTGTCCTTAATCTTCTCCCCTTTGAATTGTCGATTTTTGCCTTATTTTCCATAACAGTATTCACATTTTATTCACACTATAACACAGGTGACTTCTACTCACCTGCTCTTAATTTTCTTTCCTTCTCCATTTCTTTAGCTATTTTCTCAATTATCTCATAATCTACATGTTTATAATTAGATACAGTAACAGTGTCGTCTGATATAATAGCAGCTGTATAAATATTTCCTTGACTAGTAAACATTACCGGATATTCATATTTGTTGTTTATTTTTTTTGGTAGATCAGTAAGTAGCATATTATTAATATTTTTTTCTTTTTCTACTCTATTACTAAATAAGGACCAACCTTTGAACAGACTAGCATCTATATTATGAAAATAAATTTTTTTAGGCATCCAATTTAAATCTATCCAACCTATTTTATTAAGACGGCCCAGAATACCTATTCCTATTAATATAATTACACTTAAGACTATAGATAATGTTATTGTTTTATTGATACCTTTCATAAATTCTATTAGAAAAACTTTTTTTTATTCACATGTTTATTCACGTCAATAATCATAACTTTAATTTATTCAACAAGCTACAGAAATGACGCTTGCCTTATGAGTCACCTGCTCTACCACTGAGCTATGGGCCCATCCCGAAGGAAATCAACGGACAGTACAAAGCTAAAGCTCATCCGCTTGTCAGCAGATAACTACCAGAAACCTGTCGCTCGCAATAGCTTAAAAAATTATATTACCAGATTTAGGGAAGATTGTAAAGATTTTCTTTACGGCAGGATTGGCAACTGGAGAGGTCTGTTTCACTCCTCTTGTACTCCTTGACTTTATTGTCTACCAGATAAAAGGTAACTGTGCCGCCTGGCATTTCTGTCTCCCGCGTAGAAAAGGTAATCCACTCCTTATTGCCTTCCTTATGACAGCCCTTCTGTTTAAACCCTGCGAATAGCTCGTACAGGTCGGATTTGGACATACCGACATAGACCTTGTCTAATTGTCCGGCGAGCTCTTTCTTCCGGGGTTGAGGCCAGTCAAAAGGAATGGCAAATTTAGCTATTCCTTTATCTACAGAGAACCCACCCGAAGCACAGCCGCTTAATAAGAACAGTATTAAAATTGGCAGGATTAGATATTTCACAGATTCTCGTCTCTAAATGGTGGGCGATACAGGATTCGAACCTGTGACCTTTGCGATGTGAACGCAACGCTCTAACCAACTGAGCCAATCGCCCGTGTCGTTCGCTTTTGCTTTTTAATATTAACAGATTTATTTAAGATTGTAAAGTTATTTTGGACGAAAAGAGGCTTATTAACAGAGGCGATTGTGTAATAAATAAAAAGGCTCTGAAAATTATAAACTCATTCCCAGAGCCTTTTTGTGCGAAAATGGAACTAATTTATTAAAGATTGCGTTCCTGAGAAAGGCTCATATCAAGAAAGGGGCGCAATCTTCTTGAACGACTGGGGTGGCGTAATTTCTTCAATGCCTTTGCTTCGATCTGCCGCACGCGCTCGCGGGTAACCTTAAATATCCTGCCCACATCCTCCAGGGTATGGGGCGCATCGTCTTCCAGTCCAAA
>CAZPQS010000076.1:0-6142 GCA_964588765.1 uncultured Planctomycetales bacterium
CTACGCCCCTTATATTCTCTACCAGCATCTTCAACTCATCGGGCTCTATAGAAAAGAAATTGTCTTCGGTCTTGATATCTCTTGATAAGGTAAAATGCTTCTCAATAACTTGAGCGCCTAAAGCAACGGCGGCGATAGAAACGGCTATGCCTTCAGTATGATCGGAAAGTCCAACCGGCAACTTAAACATTCTTTGCATATCGGGTATGGTCCTGAGATTCATCTGTTCTGGTTGAGCGGGGTAACTGCTGATGCAGCGCATAAGGGTAATATCTTTTGCCCCGGAATTTTTTGCCATATATACAGCTTCTTTAATTTCCGACAAGGTAGCCATCCCTGTTGACATAATTATAGGTTTGCCGGTCTTCGCTATATATTCAATTAATGGTAAATCAACCAGCTCAAAAGAAGCAACCTTATACAACGGTACTCCTAAATCTTCAAGAAAATCAACCGATGTCTTATCAAAAGCGGTTGAAAATAATACAAGGCCTTCGTCGCAGGCGACTTTCTTTAACTTCTTAAACCATCTCCAGGGGGTATAGGCTTTACTGTAGAGCTGGTATAGAGTCTGCCCCCCCCATTTGGAATGTTTAATTCTAAAATAACGGTTATCCACATCTATTGTCATTGTATCGGGCTTATAGGTTTGGAACTTTACGGCATCAACGCCGCAGTCAGCCGCTTTTTTTATCAGATTTACTGCGCGATTAAAATTCTGCCCATGGTTAGCGGAGATTTCTGCAACAATAAAAACTTTTTGCGTACTTCTTTTAAACATAGCCTTAAGCCTCTCTCTTAGGTAACCTTACGCTCAAGCTTTGAAAGCTCCTCCATCGCCGTCTGCATAACCCTTAATGCGCCCCGGCCGTCTATGGTATTGCGCGCCGCTTTATAATAAGATACCCTCTCTTGATAAGGAGACAATTTCACTACAGAAGCGTGTAACCTCTCTTTAAATTTTGGGTTGTTATACCATCCGGCATTCTCAATTAAACCCAGAGCGCTTAACCGATTAAGATTCAAAACTTGATTGTCAGCGAAGCAAATGCCAATCGCTGGCGTACCTGTTCTTAAAAGCTCCTCGGTAGTCTGGCCGCCGCCGGATATGCATAAATCTGCATCGAGCATAAAATTTCGCATATCGGCGGCGCCAATCCTTCCCTCTCTGACATCTATAATATTGAGATTAAAATCAAAATGAGACCTTAAATATCGGACTATATCATCGAGTAAATCGATACTCTGCTTGGAACCGCCCAGCGTTACAAGCATATTTTTGATATCTTTATTTATATTTTTATCTTCGACATTCCAGAATTCTTTGCGAAGGATTATATAATCTTTACCCGACAGATAAGTAGTCTTTCCGTTATCTGGATAATTCAAACTGTCGCCGTAAATGGAAGGGCTAACCACTATGCCTTCAGGATAATCGATGCGCTTATAGTCATCCACCATTAAAACACAACCGGAGGTCATTTGTGAAATATCGTTATATAATGATTGTTCGGCTAAATAAGAATCAATAATTACCAAATCGCCTCGGCCTACCAGTTCATAAGTTCTGGATTTTTGCCGGCACCAATTAAAAACTGTTGTATCTATATCATCGCTAATTCCCAAAGATTGCCCGGGGAGTCTACCGCAATGTATTACAAAACTTATATCGGTTTCGGGCTGTAACATCTTCATCGCCTGAGAAAGAGCAATACACCTGGTTATGTGCCCAAAGCCAAATTCTCTGCCGCCCTCGGTTAAAAATAGAATTTTCATCTCTACGCGGTGCGGTCTTGTTTTACGGATTTTAAATAACCTTCGTTTCTCATTATGTGCATATTTTTTCTGACGATATCCGGATGATCGTCCAGATATCGCTTTATCTCGCCGCTGCTAAGGGGGAGCCCTTTCGCCCTGTATAGATTCTCGATTATGGTTTTGACAACCTCAAAATCCTGGGACTCATCTACCGTAAATCTATATTTACTATCGTCGGTCTTATTCTCCAGGGTAAATTTACTAAATAAATCCGGATTGCTATAAATATAGGGGGTTACGTGCTCCCTTTCTGACTGCATCCTGGCATTTTTATATGCTGACTCTAAAGCATCGAAGGAAAAGATTTCACAATCAAGACCTTCGGCGAATGTCAAGCCTAAACAGGCATAGTCGACTTCTTTATCAACATATTCATCAATAAGCCGATCGCAAACCCCGGGGTCAATGAGAGGGCAATCTCCGGTAACTCTAACGATACTGTCTGGCCGGTATTTGACCGCTGCCTGATAAAACCTGTCAAGAACATCGTCTTCGCTGCCTCTATAAACATCGAACCCTTGGGATTCTACATAATTGCACAATCGATTGTTCTCTTCTCCTGTCGAGGTAGCAACTACTATTTTGTTTATTCTCCTGGAATAAGTTAAAGACTCTAACAAATAACCTATTAAAGGCTTACCTAAAATCTCTTTCATTATCTTACCGTATAGACGGGTTGAAGACATTCTTGCCTGAACAATCGCCAATATCACCGCTGCTCCTTAATTTAATCTCTTAAAACCGCTATGACACACAGGCCCTTCAAGGAGATTTTCCAAGCCGCCCTTCTTTTTTGCTAAAGCAATCATCGCAAAGACCTCGTCTGCTTCTTTTAGATATTTGTCAACCACCTCTTTTGTGTGGGCGTAGGAAACATAGATAATATTAGAAGCCAAAAATCCTCTCTTTAGCATCTCCTGGGTAAATATAGTTTTAATAACCAGGGGGTTATCTTCTTTGATATCCATTATCGGTACAGATGCAAGCCCGACAATTTGTATATTAAGGGCTCTGGAGGAAAATATTTTTCCAAGCCCCTCGCCAATATAAGTTCCTATCTTAATTAAATGATTGGCCACATTCCGTCCTTCAAACTGCCTTATGGTCTCAAGGGCTGCCACCGGCCCAACCCTCTCTGTCCAGAAAGTACTGCTTATAAATGTATCCTGGGCTGCCTCCATCACTGACTTTTTGCCTAAAACAGCGGTAATAGGATAACCATTACCTAAGGCCTTTCCCAGAACTGCCATATCCGGCTCAATATCATACAACAGATGCATTCCGCCTGTAGTTAATCTAAAACCGGAAGATATCTCATCAAAAATAAGAACAGCGCCTATTTGGGTTGCCAGCAGGCGAACCTTGTTTAAAAAATCCAAATCAGCCTCCTGGTGCCGGGCAACCTCCATAATTATTACACCGATATCGCCTTTATTCTCCTTTATTATCTTTTCCAACTCCTCTATATTTCCATAATTAAAAGGCAAAGAACTACCCTTGAATGCCCGGGGAACCCCCAGGGGAGCTAACCCCGGCAATAAATGCCCGTCCAGATTCTCTGAATCTGCGAGGTTGGCAGCTAAATACCAATCACTCCAGCCATGGTAACCGCAAAAGGCAACTTTATCCCTGCGGGTAAAAGCCCTGGCAATACGTATGGCTACAGCGTTTGCTTCACCGCCTGTCCTGGCAAACTTCACCATATCGGCCCAAGGATGAAGATTAACCAATTTCTGGGCAAGCTCTACCTCTTCATAACAATTAAGAGTAGCCATAGCGCCCTGCTTGATTGCCCCCTTTACTGCTTTATCTACCGCCTCACAGGCATACCCAAGAACACAGGCCCCAATGCCCATGATGCTCATATCAATATATCTATTTTCATCCAAATCCCAGATCTCTACTCCCTTTGCCCGCTTATAATATGATGGCCACTTCCCGGGCAGAAACATTTCTGACCTCTTGGACAATAAATGATTGCCGCCCGGTATTAATTTCTTTGCTTTATTCCACAAATCAACGCCGCTATTATTCCCTTGCATCTTCTTATCCTTCGACATAGCACCTATTCAGGCTTAATCCTCTCAACCCACAGGCCGTCATCCGCAGATTCCTCTTTATCCGAGATTGGACCGGCGCTGTTTCTATAGCCTGCCTTTATAAAAGCCTTATATGAACCTATATTACCTTTAATCATCCCGGCAATTAACCTGTCAAGGCCTAAGCCATTAAATGCATACTCTGTAGCTAATTCTATAGCCTCTGTGGCATAGCCCTCACCCCATATAGTTTTATTGCCGATTATTATGCCTATATCGGCTTCTTTTTCGGTTTGATTAATCGAACCAATCTTTATGTTGCCTATATGCTCGTTGCTCTCTTTTAAAAAAATACCAAACAGGTAATCATTTAAATTTTCTTTCTTCTGTCGAACATAATCTTTAAGTTCTCCTAAGGTATATTTCTTGCCCCTGCTTTCCGTAAATCTCGTGACTTCGTCATCATGCATCCATTCGACATACTTCCGGGTAACATCTTTGGGGGTTAAAATTCTTAAAAATATCCTTTTCCCGACAATATTAATCTTGTCTTTCATCTCTCTGTCCACCTGTAAGGCAGTAATATATCCTCATCATATATAACCAATCCGTCTAATTTATTGCGAATGCTGTTTACTTTCCCGCTATAACGACTCGCTGTTAAATTACTTTTTAGGTGCCCGAGGCTGTCTATGCCTATTATCACCTTATCGATGTTTTCATTGATTAGCGCAAAATTTAAACACAAGGCATTTATAGGAATATCATGCTCTAACGATAAACTTCTCAACTGCTTTATATAGTCTCGGGCCTTGCTTAGCTTAAACGGAAGATTGCCAGGATTCATAAAAACTAAACCCTGCAAGAATATAGAACGCGCATAAATTTCCATACCCTTTTCTTTCATTAGCGGAAAATAACTCTCAAACCTTCGGTCGAATACGCTAAAGGGCAACTGAACTATATCACAGGTTATATCCTTATTAAGGATTGTCTCTAATTCAACGGGATTATAAATAGAAAATCCGATTTTGCTTACGATTTCCCTTGCCCGCAATCTTTTTAAAACGTCCCATACCTTGGGATTCCGTAAGAAATCTTTAAACTCATGAATTAAATATCCGTAGATGACACCGCTCTCCAACCGCAGGAGTGACTTATTTATAATTGCCTCTATGGTTTTAGAACTTTTTGTGTCCAAAGGAGGTAATTTGGAGATAACCTTCAAGTTTGCTTTGTAATCCTTAATGAACCGCCCGATAATTTTTTCACTATCGCCGTAAATATAAGCGCTATCAAGCGAATCTATTCCTTTGTTTGAGGCATAATTTAATATCTTAAATGCTTCCGGCTTTGTGATTTTACCTCTTTTATTATTTACCCCGTAATTTAATCCGAATTGCGCCGTCCCCAAGGCTATCTTATAAGATAAATCCTCTCTGCACTCCTTAAACACCGATAGAACTGTTTTTATTACATAATCTACATCGCCGTCCGACATAAAAGGATATATGGGAATGCTTATTTCTCTCTGGTAGAAATCCTCCGCCTTTGGACAAATCCCCTGCTTATATCCCTGCTTACGATAATAGGGCTGCCAATAGACGGGTATATAATGTACCTGCACCCACAGCCCCTGTTCCCGCAACTTGGAAAAAATAATCTTTTTCTTGTCTTTATAAGCATCCTTCAATCTTATGGGGTATAAATGCCAGCTCGATTTACCATATTCGCACTCAGGCGGTAAATCAAAGAATTCGTAGTTTCTAAATGCGCGGCTGTAAATTCCTGAAATCTCTCTTCTTCTTTTTATAAATTTATCTATCTTCCTCAATTGGGAAATTCCTAAAGCACTCTGTATATCGGTTAATCTGTAGTTATATCCCAAAGAATGCATTTCATAATACCAGTCTCCTTCATCCTTACGTTTAAATTTATCTGTTTCTTTTGTTACTCCATGCTGCCTGAACATTATGAGTCTATCGTGATACTCTTTATTATTTGTTAAAACTGCTCCCCCCTCGCCGGTAGTAATTGATTTTACCGAATGAAAACTGAAAACAGTCATATCCGAATAAGAACAACCCCCTATTCTTTCGTCCCGATACATTGCGCCTAAGGCATGGCAGGCATCTTCGATTACCAATAAATTATGTTTCTTGGCTATTTGACGAACCCTTTTATAATCTACCGGATAACCGCCGTAATCTACGGGCACGATTGCCCTGGTGCGTTTTGTTATTCTTTCCTCTATCAAATTTATATCCATATTGCCCGTATCGGGC
>CAZPQS010000077.1:0-6109 GCA_964588765.1 uncultured Planctomycetales bacterium
CCTTCTCGGTCGTATAACGGCAGCTGATTATTGCCTCCCCGGAAGGAATCTCCTCTCTTATGCGCGGGGCAGACTGCACCTTCCCGTCAAGAATTATGGCCAGCCTGCGGCCGATATTATTTGCGGTAATCCGGGCAAATATTTTTGCCCCTTCCGGATTGAATTCCAAAGCGACCTCTGGTTGACCAAACTGATGGCCAAGGCGCACATAAGCATTCCTTAAGGCCTCGCCGGTCAAGAGAGCGTCCTTTTCTAAAAGTAAGGGCTCACTATCTTCCTGGGAATATTTCAGCTCATACCCCTCGGGAGTTTCTCCCCGGAGGCCGGACATCAGTTTATCTTTATCGTCGGAAACTAATTTAAATTCCAGAAAGGCAGCCCGGCCTATCAACTCCAATGCCTGCTGGCGGTCGGTAATGCCGGGCAATTGTACGACAATCTCGTCTTCTCCCTGTTGTTGAACAAGAGGGTTGAAGGTCCCGAATTTATCAAGGATACGGTCGCGTAGAATCTCGACCTGTTGTTGGACCGCCCCGGGCATCCTCTGCTTTGGCAACTGGCTGGCATCCACCTTTAATAAAAAATGCATCCCCCCCTTCAAATCCAACCCTAAATTTATTCTTTTATCCAGAGGGAAGGTATAGAAAGCCATTATGACGATAATGCCTAAAATTAGAATTATCTTATAAACCGGGGCTCTTTGCATATTATTACGGATTGCGGATTAGAAATATTTAATTGTTAGGTTTTTTTTAGGTAAGCGACGCAGTTTTTATCAATTTCTACTTTTACATTCTCATCTATCCGCAAAGTCAATGTCTTATCCTTGACATTAATAATTGTGCCGTGTAAACCGCCCGTAGTTACTACCTCGTCGTTCTTATTCAAATTCTGAATCATCTTCTGATGCTCTCTCTGGCTTAATTTCTGCGGCCTGATGAGTAAGTAATAAAAGATAACGAAAATGATAATCAGCGGAAGGAAATTAATTAATGGATTGGCGGTTGCTGGTTGCATATTAGCTCCTTTTTTTGTTAACCCTGGGTTTGTTTTTCGGTATCGGTTTCGGCTGCATTGCTTTTTTTATCGGCCCTGTTTACCAAGCTCTTTACTCTCTCGGACATCTGGGCGCCGCAGGATAGCCAGTAATCAAGTCTTTCCTTATTTATCTTAATCAATGCCGGCTTTTGGGTGGGATTATAGAAGCCCAATTCTTCGATACAGCGGCTGTCCCGGCTTTTCCTTTTGTCAAAAACACTAATCCGGAAAAAAGGCCTCCTTTTAGGATTTTTTCCAATTCTTCTTAAACGTATACGCACTGGCATAATTTTGCCTCCTTTAATTGGTTATTGCCTCAATCTGCGCTCTTGCCTTATTTATTGTCTCCTGGTATTCCCTTTCGGGATTTGAATCAGCGACAATACCTCCCCCGGCCTGGACATAGGCAGTATCGTTTTTTATCAATATTGTCCGGATTGTAATGCAGGTATCCAGGTTGCCGGAAAAACTAAAATATCCTACGCAGCCGGCGTATGGTCCGCGCTGAGTATTCTCCAATTCATCGATTATCTCCATTGCCCTGACCTTGGGGCTGCCGCTCACCGTACCGGCAGGAAACGTTGCCCTTAGACAATCGTATATATCTTTATCTTTGCGTAACTTACCCTCTACCTGACTCACCAGATGCATTACGTGGGAGTATTTTTCTACATGCATAAAATCGACAACCTCAACCGTTCCAAATTTACAAACCCTGCCTAAATCATTCCTGCCTAAATCTACCAGCATTATGTGTTCGGCCTTCTCCTTTTTGCTGTTTAATAATTGATTCTCGAATTTACGGTCCTCTTTTTCATTACTGCCTCTGCGGCGCGTGCCGGCAATCGGACGAGTTATTACCTTTGCCTTTTCACAGCGTACCAGAACTTCGGGAGAAGAACCCAATAAGAAATAATCCTTAAGTTCCAGGAAAAACATATAGCTGGAAGGATTAAGGCTCCTTAAGGTGCGATAGATATCCAACGGCGGCTTTCCGTCCAGCGGCAAGCAAAACCGCTGAGAAGGCACTACCTGAATAATCTCCCCTTGCCGAATGTAGCTCTTTGCTTTCTTAATTAGATTTAGATACTTCTGTTTACTGAAATTAGAAATAATTTTGGGGTTTAAATCGGCCCGTTTGGCTCTTATCGCAGGGACGGGCTTCATTAATCGGGTATGCAGCCGCTCAATCTTCTCCTTTGCCAAATTATAAGCCCTGTTTATCTTTCCCGGATTAGTGATTAAGGCATTAGCAACAATTTTTATAGTATGGTGCAAACGGTCAAAAACGAGCAGCGTGTCGCTTAAAACCCATACACAATCCCAGATTCCTAAATCATCGGGATTTTTATTGGGAATTTCCTCAAAGAACCGAACCACGTCATACCCTAAATATCCTACAAACCCCCCGCAAAAACGGGGCAAACCCGAATAGGTAACGGCTCGGAGGCCGGACATAATCTTTTTAATCTCATCCAATGGGTCGGTTTTTAATTTGAATCTTTTTGTCGTGTGCTTGTGATTATCAATTATCTCCATTAAATTGCCTTTGCTTCTTAATACCAAAGCAGGCTCTGTTCCTAAAAATGAATAACGGGCAATTGCCTGGACGCCCTCTACGGATTCTAAGAGATAATTATATCTGCCTGACCTGATTTTTAAAAATGCCGAGACCGGCGTATCCAGGTCAGCACGTATCTCTTTATATACCGGTATGAGATTCCCCTTTTTGGCTAACCTTGCGAATTCTTTTGCGTTCGGAAAATACATCACTCTCTATAAGGGACGGTTCTCTTTAACTTTTCTTCTTGCGCGTCTTTGGTTTGAACTTCCTGTAAAAACAGGAGTAATTCCCTGTATGGCAGGCAACGCCCTTCTGGCGCACCTTTATAAGCAACGCATCCATATCGCAGTCATAATATACGGATTTTACCGATTGGGTATTCCCCGAGGTCGCCCCCTTTACCCAATATTCTTTGCGTGAACGGGACCAAAAACAGGTCCTGCCTGATTTTAAGGTCCTGGCCAGAGACCTCTTATTCATATAACCAAGCATCAGGACAGCGCCGGTCTTCACATCCTGGATTATCGCCGGAATCAATCCCTTCTTATCAAACCTTAAATCCTTAATCTCCATAGTCATAGGGACAGTTTTTACTCCAACTTACCTTCTTAACATATCTTTAACGCCTGCCTTAACGTAAATCTCCCCTCATACAGCGCCTTACCCACAATAACCCCAAGCAGACCCTGTTTGCTCAATGCCTTCAGTTTAAGTAAGTCCGCGAGGCTTGAGATCCCGCCCGATGCAATGACAGAAAGTTGAGATTTTTTTAAAATCCGCTTAATCATGGCAATGTTCGGCCCGCAAAGAGCCCCGTCACGGCTGATATCTGTATAAATAATCTGTTCAAATCCGATATCCTCTAACCTCCTGATTAATTGCAGGATGTCTGAATTTTTATATTCCCTTTGCCAGCCACTGACCCGGGCTATATTCGCTTTTGCATCGATACTGACGATTATCCTCTGTTTGAATTCTCTAAATGCTCTGCGTAAAAAATCGAGATCCTCTAATTTCGTACCCAGAACTACTCTCTTAACCCCGCAATCCAGCGCCTGCCTTATACTCCTGGCCTGTCTTATTCCTCCGCCGAATTCAATGGGTATCTTAACCGCCTTGGTCATCTTTTTTATCGCATCCAGATGATGAATCTTGCCGCTTTTGGCTCCATCCAGGTCTACTACATGCAGATACCTTGCGCCCTGTCTTTCCCAATGCCGTGCCGTATTAACCGGCTCGCTGGAGTAAACCGTCTTATGTTCAAAATTACCTCGCAGCAATCTGACTACCTTGCCGCCCTTTAAATCGATTGCCGGAATAATAAGCATAATTAATCAATGATTCCCTTGGTTGAGGGGATACCGCTCCGACGGGGTTCAATGGATGTCGCTTGTTTTAGCGCTAAGCCCAAAGATTTAAAAACGGGTTCTAAGGCCGTATGGATATCGATAGAAGGAGGCCCTGAGAGGTTATATTCTACCCTAATAATCAAATTAATGCCGCTCTGGTTTGCGAATGATTCAAAGAAATGATTTGCATCCTCCAGGGTATAGCCCTCTCTTTTTTCGCCTGTTGAGATGTCAAAATTTGCCCTTATATCCCTGAAATGACCGCGACCCGATATATCTATAGTTACATCCGCCAAAACATCCTCCATCGGCACAGAGGCAAACCCCATTCTCCTTATGCCCTGCATATTGCCTAATGCCTTTTTAAATGCCTGACCCAGAACAATTCCTATGTCCTCATTCGTATGATGCAAATCCACCTTCAGGTCACCCCTTGCCTTAAGCTTGAGGTCAAATAATCCGTGAAAGACAAATAACTCCAGCATATGGTCAAGGAACCCGATGCCGGTGGCGATTTCTGCCTTGCCTTTGCCGTCAATATTCAAACTGCAGATTATTTCTGTTTCTCTGGTTTTTCTTTCAATCTTTGCCTTTCTCTCAATTTTACGTTTAAACAGTTTAAACATAATCACTCCCTATCATAAGAATCTTGCCTTAACTGACTCGGCATGCTGATTCAGCCCCTCAATACCAGCAATCTTTTCCAGAGACTGTCTTGCCTTCTCTAATGCCTTCTTGGAATAAGAGATGATATGGTTACTTTTAATAAAATCAGACAGGTTCAACCCGGAGAAGAACCGCGCGCTGCTGCCGGTAGGCAGAACATGGCTGGGACCCGCAAAATAATCCCCCACTGCCACGGGACTGAAAGGCCCTAAAAATATCGCTCCTGCATTTCTTATCTTTTTAACCAGACTTACCGGCTTCTTAACCAGAATCTCCAAGTGCTCGGGAGCTATAAGGTTGGTTACTTCGGCAGCCTGGTCTAAATTCTTGGTCAATATAATGTATCCGTTGTCCTCAACCTGGGACTTAACCTGGCGCGCCAGCGCCCTGGAATTCGTAACTAAAAAAACCTGGGCTTTGTTATGCTCTATTTGCGCCTTGAGGTCGGCGATAACCAATTTAGGGTCAGAGAGACGGCTGGCAATAACAACTAATTCGGTAGGACCGGCAAGCATATCCACGCCCACAAAACCGAATACCTGGCGCTTTGCCTCGGTAACATAGACATTGCCCGGACCGATAATCTTATCTACGCGCGGGATACTCTTGGTGCCGAAGGCTAAAGCAGCAATTGCCTGAGCACCGCCTACCCGGTATATCTCATCAACCTTCAGTAAATTAGCCACTACTAAAATATGGGGATTTATGTTCCCGTTTTTATCCGGGGGGCTAACCAAAACAATCTGCCGGACACCGGCAATCCTTGCCGGCAACACGGTCATATAAACCGTGGAAACCAGAGGCGCCTGAGCCGACGGCACATATATGCCAACCCTATCCAACGGATGATAATTCTCACCCAGGACCGCTCCCTCGGCATCCTTTATCTTCCAGGATTTTTTTATCTGCCGGCGATAAAAACGGGTTATGTTCTCGATGATTTCCTTTAGACTCGTAACAAAATCCGGCTCGATATTCTGATAGGCGCCGGAAATCTCCGCTTCCGAAACCCGCAGTGATTTTGCGGAAATCTTAACGCCGTCGAATTTCTTGGTATATCTCATCAGGGCATCATCGCCCTGAAGGCGCACATCCTCGATAATCCTTTCCACCCTCTCCTTGATTCGCTTTGAGCGGGGTATGCCGCGCCTGTAAATCTCCTGAAGTTTCTTACTTGGATAACGAATAATCTTCATGGTTAAAACAGAAGCTGGCGAGAGGAATCGAACCTCCGACCCCCTCATTACAAGTGAGGTGCTCTGCCTGCTGAGCTACGCCAGCGTCGTTCGCTGTTGCTAATTCCTGCATACTACACACTATTTACTATGGACTATCAACTATGAACTAATCTTTATTGCCTCGGGTATTCTATCGATTATATCCGAGGCAATCATACCGACCTGCGTCTTCTCCCTCGCTGCCAAATCCCCTGCCAAACCGTGCAAATATACTGCATACCTTACCGCTTCAAATCCGGTTAACCCCTGAGCCA
>CAZPQS010000078.1:0-6070 GCA_964588765.1 uncultured Planctomycetales bacterium
TAATTAAACCGCCTCTTGAAACCCTTGGTTTCAAAATTCTCCAAAAATCTGCGTGAGATTTCTTGCCTCCTTTGTTTATTATAGTAGAGGGTAGGAGTCTTTGGGGCCAGCCTTACACTATGGTATGGTGCCGAGAGGGGGAGTCGAACCCCCAAGGGCTTAAGCCCACAGCGTCCTGAACGCTGCGTGTCTGCCAATTTCACCATCTCGGCAAGAATCATTTTCAAGTATATATTAGACCAAAGAACTTGTCAATTAATTTAGGGACATCCTTTAAGCCTTTCGGGGGACTCCCTTTGAGCCGATCGGGAGCCTGTCCCCCGATTGGCGCAATAAACGTCCCTAAATAAGAATTGCGGGGAGTTGATTTTGGTGTATAATTAACCTATGTTTTTAAAATCTTTTGGTTTAGTTTCCGGGGCAGTCGGCCAAATCTTTATTCTGGGAGCGATCGGCTATTTTCTGGTAAAGAAAAATATTTTAACCAGGCAGGGGATGGACCTTCTTAGCCGATTGGTTATCGGGATAACCCTGCCGGCAATGATTTTCTCTCAGTTAATCCGGGGATTCAAATTCGACCTGGAACCTGCCTGGTGGGTTTTTCCATTGACCAGTTTTGCAATTACATTTCTTGGTTTGCTGGTTGGCGGGTTTTTTGTTAACCTTATTAAACAAGACGAAGCCAAAAGGCAGTTTTTAAGTTTGGTCGCCTTCCAGAACTCTGGCTGGATTCCTCTTGCTTTGGCTGCTGCTTTATTAAGCCCTGAAGAGGCGGGCTTGATGTTTATCTATATATTTTTATTCCTGCTGGGATTTAATCTGGTGGTGTGGTCTTTGGGAGTTCATTTCTTATCCTCTCAGCTAAATAAAAGATTTGAATTAAGCAGCCTTTTCAGTCCGCCGGTATTAGCAACGGTAATTACGATGATTCTGGTTGGTTTGGGTGTAAATAGATTTATCCCCGGGATTATCTTAAAACCCTTGCGGATGATAGGTAGCTCTACTCTTCCATTGGCAATGTTTGTGGTTGGGGGAAGTCTGGGTTTAATTCAAATCCGTCGGGTCCAGTTAAAACCATTGGTTTTGGTGGTCGTAAGCAAACTTTTAATTCTGCCTTTATTGGGTTTGTTATTTATCTGGAAATTTTCTCTGCCCTGGCTGTTTAGTCTATTGCTGATAATGCAGTTAGCCATGCCGTCGGCTACTTCGCTTTCATTGATTATCACGCATTATAAAAGGGAGGATTTGTTAATCAGCCAGGGGGTATTGTTTACTCACCTGTTTAGTTTAATTAGCATACTCCTGTTTTTGAGTCTGGTATGGATAAGATAGAAGTTAGGAATCGTAAGGCGCGCCGTGATTATGAGATTCTTAAGATTTGGGAAGCGGGGATTGAGCTTAAGGGCAGCGAGGTTAAGTCAATTAGGGCAGGGCAAGCGAACCTTAACGATAGTTTTGCCCGGATTGAAAACGGCCGGGTTTTGCTGTATAATATGCATATTACCCCCTATGCTGAGGCCAGCTTCTTTAATGTTGACCCTGTCCGGGTACGCTGCCTGCTTCTACATAAGAATCAAATCAGCAAGATTGCAGGAGAAATTCTCCAGCGCGGGATGACCTTAATTCCCCTGCGGCTTTATTTTAATGAGCGCGGATTTGTCAAGATTGAATTAGCGCTCTGCCGGGGCAAGAAAATGTATGACCGGCGTCGGGACCTGAAACGCCGGGAGGCAGAGTTAGAGATAAGAAGGGCAATAAAAGCCAAGAGACATCGCTAAGTTGACAAAATAAGTATTGCCTAAGATGCAACTTAGCGGATATAAAAGATGGGGGTGAAAGGGCTCGACTTAGGCAAATTGGATAAAAGTAGCATGTCGAGGTGGCAAGGAGGCCTCGTAAAACACCTTGCACATTATAAACGCCAACGAGAACACTCGTATATTAGCAGAGGCAAATAGGATTGTTGCGCCTGTTTTTGCAGCGCCTATTGCTCCTGTTATGGCGCCAGTCCTTCCTTAATAATAAGGAAGGCCTCAACCTGATCTGCCTAAGGATTGGGATTGAGCGGTTAATTTAGGCTGGCCCGGGCAGATTAGCCTTTGATGTTCGGGTGAGACCAAAAAGGCTGCGTCCTGAAGAAATCCTGTCTGCCGGAGTTTTTCTGGATTAAGCTCAAAAGACAGACTAAACATGTAGCGACTTTTATTTGGTTGCTTGAGGACGCGGGTTCAACTCCCGCCACCTCCACCATAAAAATGGGGGACACCCTTACGATTACAGTTGGGACAGGCTCCCGATTGGGTCAAAGGGTGTCCCTAAAAATAATGAGGCCGATTGGGGTATTTGATTCAGGAATTGGCGGTCTTACCGTGGTTAAGGAATTGAGGCGGCAGTTGCCCGGTGAGGACATAATTTATCTGGGGGATACCGCTCACCTTCCTTACGGCACAAAATCCGCCGACACAATAATCAGATTTACACTGGATAATATCCTGTTTCTGATGAAGCAGAATGTTAAGCTTATCGTCATTGCCTGTAATACTGCTTCGAGCCTTGCTTTAGAGGTTATCCGCCAGCGTTTTCACATTCCTATTGTCGGCGTGATTCAGCCGGGAGCCAGGCAGGCAGCTAAGTTAACCAGGACAAAATGTATAGGCGTAATCGGCACGTGCTCAACCATAAACAGCAAGGCTTATGAGAGACAGATAAACAGGATTGACCCGGCAATTAAGGTATTCAGTCAGGCATGCCCCTTATTTGTGCCTCTGGTTGAGGAAGGCTGGCTTAATCAGTCAGTGACAATTGCCATTGCTAAAAGGTATCTCGGCAACTTCAGCAAGAGAAACAAAAATATAGATACCCTGATTCTCGGCTGCACTCATTATCCGCTTCTTAAACCGATAATCAGGAAGGTTCTGGGAAAGGGTATCAAGCTGATTGATTCTGCCCGACAGGTGGTAAGGGAGGTTAGCGGAGTTCTGCAGAAAGAAGGGCTCAGCAGGAGCAATCCCGGGAGTAACGGCAGATGCAGATTCTATGTTACTGACGACCCTCAGGGATTTACCAATCAGGCAGTGCGCTTCCTGGGTCATCGGCTCCCGCAGGTTAAGAGGATAACCGATGTTTGAGATTAAGGTATCCGACGAATTCAGTGCCGCGCATAATCTAAAGGGATACCGGGGCAGGTGCGAGGAGCTTCACGGACATAACTGGAAGGTTGAGGTTGTCCTTGGAGGCAAAAGTCTGGATAAGACCGGGATGCTTATGGATTTCAAACAAATAAAATCCCGGTTGAATAAGGTTCTGGATTCTTTGGACCACAAACATCTTAATAGCCTGAATTACTTTAAAAAAATAAATCCCAGTTCGGAAAATATCGCTAAATTTATATATAACAATCTCAGAAAAGAGGTCTCTGGCCTTAAGTCAGTAACAGTCTGGGAATCGGATAGGTGTTCGGCTACTTATTATGGCGGCTAAGAGGGTTGTATCTGTCTGCAGGCAGGCGATTGTTCTTTTATCCGGCGGATTAGATTCGGCTGTAACTCTTTATCTGGCCAAGAGGCGAGGGTTTTCCTGCCATTGCCTGATTTTTGATTACGGACAACGCCATAAAAAAGAAATTGAGTCGGCAAAAAGAATTGCTAAAACAGCGGGTTGCCGATATAAAGTTTTAAAGATAGATTTTCCCTGGAAAGGCTCAAGTTTATTAGATAAAAATATAAAGATTCCGCAAAAATCAGTAAGGCTTAATAGGAAAAAAGAAGGTATCCCCTCGACCTATGTGCCGGCCCGGAACATCATTTTCTTGAGTTTTGCTCTTTCTTTTGCTGAGACAGCAGGCGCCAGGGCGATATTTATCGGCGCGCATGCCGAGGATTATTCCGGCTACCCCGATTGCCGGAAGGATTTCTTTCAGGCATTTGACAGATTAATTAAGAGAGGGACAAAGGCGGGAATAGAAGAAAAAGGGATAAAGATTTTTACCCCTCTAATCGGCATGAGAAAATCGCAAATTATTAAACTGGGCAGGAGGCTGGGGGTTCCGTTTGAATTAACCCGGTCCTGTTATAAGGGCGGGAAGAAGCCTTGCGGCAGATGCGATAGCTGCTATTTTCGCGCCCGGGGCTTTGCTCAAGCAGGGATTTCCGACCCCCTTCTAAGATGAAGGCAAAGATTGCAGAGGTTTTTCAGAGCATCCAGGGCGAAGGAACATATTTAGGCGAGAAACAGATTTTTATCCGCTTCTACGGCTGCAATCTGAATCATTGCAGATTCTGCGATACCCGACTGTATTCATTTAAGGAATACGAATCTTATGAATTATTCAGTCATTTAAAATCGCATTCCAATGATTTTCATTCCATTTCCCTGACCGGGGGCGAGCCTTTGGCGCAGAAGGATTTTTTAAAAGAATTCCTGCCTCTGGTTAAACAGGAGGGATTGACAACTTATTTAGAGACAAACGCAACCCTGCCCGAGGCATTAAAGGATATCATCGATTATACCGATATTATTGCCTTGGATTTTAAATTTCCCTCTTCAACCGGGTTGAGGGAGTTTTGGCAGGAGCACGAAGCGTTTTTAAGGATTGCCTCGCAAAAGGAGGCGTTTGTCAAAGCAGTTATCTGCTATACCACAGAGTTGGCGGACCTGAGGAAAGCAGTTGAGCTGTTATCCAATTTTAATCGCAATGTCCCTTTCATTTTACAGCCAAATTCGTTTGAATTTAATAAATTGCTCATGGATAAGATTCAAGAATTTAAAAGATATTCTCTTAGGTTTCTATCGGACGTGAGGATTATTCCTCAGATGCATAAGGTGGTGGGAGTAAAATGAGTAAGCGCAAATCCGGTTATAAAGGATTACAGGAAAATATTAGAAGATTAGAGACTCCCCGGATTGAGGTCTGGCAGAATAAATATCCCGATAAGGAATACGCTATAAATCTTGAAATCTCCGAGTTTACCTGCATATGTCCGAAGACGGGACTGCCTGACTTTGCCACAATCAGAATCGAATATTCGCCGGATAAATATTGCATTGAGTTGAAGTCATTTAAGATGTATACGATTTTTTATCGTAACCTCGGGATATTTCATGAGCACGTAGTAAATAAGATGCTTGAGGATTTAGTAAGGGCAGCTCGTCCCCGCCGGCTTAAGGTTATTGGCGAGTTTAATGTGCGCGGCGGGATTAAAACAACGGTTTCGGCAGAGTATAAAAGATGAGGCGAATAAATTCAGCGATTATACGGCAGGCAGTAGCCCGGCTTTGTATCCAGGCAAATACAAAACTGCGCCCCGACGTTATCGCAGCTTTAAGGAGAAGTTATCACAGAGAAAACAAAGCCAGGGCAAAGGATATTTTGGGGGCAGTTATTCAAAATGCCGCCCTTGCCGGAAAGGACAGCTTGGCGATATGCCAGGATACAGGCTTGCCCTGTGTATTTGTGGAATTGGGGGATAATCTAAGGGTTATCGGTGATTTAAAGATAGCCATTAACAAGGGCGTGGAGGCCGGTTATAAAAAGGGATATTTAAGGAACTCAATTGTCGATGAGCCCTTGTTAAGAAAGAAAACAGGATTCAAGCCGGCAATTATCCATCTTGATTTAGTCAAGGGCGGTAATTTAAGGTTAACGGTTTTGCCCAAAGGATTTGGCTGTGAAAATAAAACCAGATTGAAGATGTTTTTTCCTACTGCCGGCATTGGCCAGATAAAACAGTTTATCATTGAGAGCGTAAAAGAAGCCGGTCCCGATGCCTGCCCGCCTTTTATTGTCGGAGTGGGTATTGGCGGTACGGCCGATTATGCCTGTTTCTTAGCCAAGAAGGCCTTGCTTAAAAAAATCAGAAATATCCCGCCAAAGAAGGATTCCGTCAAAGGCGGGGGAAAATCAGAAATTTATAGATTAGAGAAGGATTTGTTATCCGCGATTAATAAGTTAAATATCGGACCAATGGGTCTGGGGGGGGAGACAACCTGTTTAGGGGTAAATATCCAGACTTATCCTACGCATATTGCCGGTTTGCCTGTGGCAGTGAATATCAGCTGTCATGCCTTAAGG
>CAZPQS010000079.1:0-6017 GCA_964588765.1 uncultured Planctomycetales bacterium
CCCTGGAGGAGTTAGAGGACAAATGTAAATTTTTAAAAATCCTCGGCTCCTATCCCGTATAGCTTTAGGGACACCCTTTTAGCTGAATACAAGGGTGTCCCCCCGATTGGGTGAAAGGATGTCCCTGGTAAGAAAAAATATTGTTAATCTTGTTCCTTATCAGCCGGGTATGCCGATTGAGGAGGTTAAGCGGCAATTTGGGCTTGAGGATGTAATCAAGCTCGCTTCCAATGAGAACCCCCTGGGCGGGAGTCCAAAGGCAAGGCTGGCAATAAAAAGGGCTTTAAGTCAGATTAATCGCTATCCCGAGGGAGACTGTTTTTATTTGCGCCAGGCACTTTCCCGCAAGTATAAACTCAGCCCCCGGCGGTTTATCTTCGGCAACGGCTCCGATGAACTAATCGATATTATTATTAAGACCTTTGTCGAGGAAGACGAAAATATCATAACCGCCGACACAACCTTCCTTGAGTATCAGATTTTAGCCCAGGTGCTTGGGCGCCGGATGATTAAGGTGCCCTTGAGTGACTTTACCTATGACTTGAAAGCCATGCTTAAAAAAATTAATAAAAAGACCAAGGTTATCTTTATTGCCAATCCCAATAATCCCACCGGGACCTATGTGAATAAAAGGCAATTAGATGAATTTCTGAATCGGGTGCCTCGCCGCGTAATCGTTGTTCTGGATGAGGCGTATGATATTTTTGTTGATGCCGCAGATTTCCCCCGGAGTCTGGATTATTTAAAAAGAGGCAATGTAATAATCCTGAAGACCTTTTCTAAAAGCTTTGGCTTGGCAGGTTTGCGAATCGGGTACGCCGCGGCCTCTCCCAGATTAATCTCTTATATGCAGAGAGCCAGGCAGCCGTTTAATGTAAATCTCCTTGCTCAGGTAGGGGCAGCGGCAGCATTGGAGGATGAGGCTTTTATTAAAAAGACAAGAAGGATTATTTTACAGGGCAAGGATTATCTTTACCGGCAGTTGACCAAATTAGGCTTAAGGTTCCTGCCTTCGGCGGCTAACTTTATTCTCATTGATGCAGGCAGAAATGGCAAGACGCTTCATAAGCGGATGCTTAAGTCCGGCGTGATTATCCGGGATATGCAGCAGTATGGATTGGATAATTTTATCCGGGTTACCGTCGGAACATTGTCGGAAAATAAGAGATTTATCGAAGTATTAAAGAGGGTATTAAGAAAGTGAGGCCAAGATGATTATTGTATTGGAGCGGGGCGCAACCCAGGAGCAGATGGATTATATCATTCAACGGGTGAAGAAATTGGGCTTAACCCCTCACGTATCTCAGGGGGTTGAGCGGACAATTATCGGCGTAATCGGTCCCGAAGATGTCTTAAGGGTAACGCCCCTGGAGGTGTTTCCCGGAGTAGAAAAGGTTTTGCCTGTCCTGTCTCCCTATCGGCTGGTTTCCCGTGAATTTAAACCCGAGGATTCCGTTATTGACCTGGGCAAAAATGTAAAGATCGGGGCAGATAGAATTGTGGTTATGGCCGGACCCTGCGCAGTAGAGAATCTTAATCTTCTTCGGGAGATTGCCTCCGGCGTTAAGAAGCAGGGGGCGGCAGTTTTGCGCGGCGGGGCTTTTAAACCGCGTACATCTCCTTACAGCTTTCAGGGACTGGGTCAGGAGGGACTGGAATATCTAAAACAGATAGGGGATGAGCTGGGAATGGTAACGGTTACCGAGGTTATGGACCCGCGCGACGTGAAGCTGGTTGCGCGCTTTGCCGATGTCTTGCAGATTGGCGCCCGCAATATGCAGAATTTTAATTTGCTGCGCGAGGTAGGCGAGACGCAGAAGCCGATTCTCTTGAAGCGGGGGATGTCTTCTACGATAAAAGAGTGGCTGATGTCCGCCGAATATATTCTATCCGAAGGCAATTTTAACGTTATCCTATGCGAGCGGGGAATCCGCACCTTTGAAGATTACACCCGCAATACCCTGGATGTAAGCGCAATTCCCGCGGTAAAGCATTTGTCCCATTTGCCGGTGATTGTTGACCCCAGCCACGCTGCGGGCAAATGGAGTTTAGTTCCTCCTCTTTCCAAGGCCGCGGTAGCTGCGGGTTGCGACGGCTTGATTATTGAGGTGCACGCTCATCCCGAAGAGGCATTGTCCGACGGAGCACAATCGCTTCTGCCGGAAAAATTCAGCCAGCTAATGCATGAATTGAAGACATTGGCCAAAGCAGTAAACAGAAAGATGTAATTACTTAATTTTGTGCACAGGTTAAAATCCGGACATAAAAGATGAGATTATTTAATAAGGTAGCAATAATCGGCGTAGGATTAATCGGCGGCTCAATAGGGTTGGGTATTAAAAAGAAAAAGTTGGCAAGGCAGGTTATTGGAATAGCCCGACACAAAAAAACGATCAATTCAGCAATAAAACGAGGAGCCATTGACCGCGGGTTTTTAAATGTTTCGGCAATTAATGGAGCGGACCTGGTGATTTTGGCTACTCCGGTAAATTCAATAATTCAGATTGGTGCCAGGATTAGTTCATTGGTCCGTCCGGGCGCTTTAGTAACCGACACCGGCAGTACCAAAAAATTGATAGTCAGGAAGCTGGAGAATGTGCTGCCCAATTTTGTTGGCGCTCATCCTTTATCCGGCTCGGAAAAACAGGGAATAATAAATGCCGAGGCTGATTTATTTTGCGATTCTTTATGTATATTGACTCCGACAACAAAGACCTCAAAGGCAGCTTTGGGTAAAATAAAGAGGTTTTGGATTGAATTGGGAGCAAGGGTTATTTATCTTACTCCTGCCAGACACGATAAGCTTATTTCCTATGTTAGCCATCTACCCCATATCGCTGCCTTTTGCCTTATCCAGTCGGTTCCCCGCAACAGTTTATATCTTGCCTCCAGCGGATTGAGGGATACAACGCGCATTGCCGCATCTGCCGATACACTGTGGAAGGACATCCTGCTTACAAATTCTGAGAATGTCTTAAACGCCCTAAAGAAATTTTCAGCTTCCCTATCCCGCATTAAATCAGCGATTATACAAAGGGATACAAAGGCGCTGGAAAGAATTTTAAGGCAGGCAAGATTAGAGCGCAAAGAACTAGAAAACCTTAAATGATTATAGCAATAGATGGTCCGGCAGGAGCGGGTAAAAGCACGGTTGCCCGTCGTTTAGCAAAGGAATTGGGCTTTATCTATCTTGATACCGGAGCAATATACCGTGCCCTTACCCTCAAAGCGCTGGATAAAAATATAGACCTTGGGGATGAGGCAAGCCTTATACAAATGTGCAAAGATACGCAATTGGTTATCAGCAATAACAAGGACGGTTCAATTAAGATTCTCCTGGACGATGAGGACGTATCCCGCAGGATACGTTTACCCGAGGTAACCAAGTATGTATCTGATGTCGCCAAGATAAAAGGCGTAAGAGAGCAGATGTTGAAATTACAGCGCAGTATTGGCAGGCAGAGCGATTCGGTTGTTGACGGGCGCGATATCGGTACGGTAGTTTTTCCCGATGCGGACCATAAATTTTATCTTGACGCAGAATTTAATGAGCGCGTCAAAAGGAGATTTAAGGAATTAGAGACAGTAGCCGCCCGGATAACCTTAAAGGAAGTTGAGTCCGACGTCAGGAACCGCGATTGCATAGATTCGACACGCAATTGTGCGCCCCTAAGAAAGGCAGACAATGCGGTTTATATCGATACGACAAAAATGTCTATCCAGGAAGTAGTCAATGCCATACTAAAGATAATTCGCAACTCGCCGCTGCCCGATAATCCCAATGGATAAGTCTTTAATCAGGAATTTTTCAATAATTGCTCATATTGACCACGGAAAATCCACCCTTGCCGACCGGATTTTAGAGGTGACCGGAGCCATTGACAAGAGGCATATGCAGGAACAACTCCTGGACGATATGGAGCTGGAGAGAGAGCGGGGTATAACAATCAAGGCATCGGTTGTGACCCTTGATTACCGGGCAAAAGACAAGAAGACCTATATTCTCAATCTTATCGATACACCCGGCCACGTTGACTTCACTTATGAGGTTTCCAAATCCCTGGCTGCTTGCGAGGGGGCAGTCCTGGTTATTGATGCTGCGCAGGGAGTGGAGGCGCAGACAGTGGCTAATTTCTATCTGGCAAAGGAAAATAACCTGAAGATTATCCCGGTCGTAAACAAGATAGATTTATCCAATGCGGATATCGAAGGGGTCACAGAGCAGCTGGTCAATACGTTCGGCTTTAAGGAAGAGGAGATTATATTGGCTTCCGCAAAACTTGGCGATGGCGTTGAGGAGGTTCTTGAGAGGATAGTCGCGGATATCCCCGTGCCGGGCGGAGACTCCGGGAAGCCTCTTGCGTGTCTGGTTTTTGATTCCCGGTTCGACACCTTTAAGGGCGTGGTAATATTCGTCAGGGTAATGCAGGGAAAACTTACCAAAGAAAGTAAAATAAAGTTTATACAGCAGGGCACAACCCATAAAATTGAGGAACTGGGAATAATCAAAAATTTAAAGCCCGTGAGCGTGAATGAGTTGAATACGGGAGATGTAGGATATCTTACCGCGAATATCCGCAATCCACAGGAGATAGTGATTGGCGATACGGTTACCGACTTGGATAGATCTGTCGAATATCCGCTCCCCGGATACAAAAAACTGAAACCCCTTGTTTTCTGCGGCATATATCCGGTTAATGCCGGGGATTTTTTACGCCTGCGCGAGGCAATGGAAAAATTGAGGCTTTCGGATTCTTCGTTTGTTTATGAGCCTGAGAATTCGCAGTCATTCGGCAATGGTTTCCGCTGCGGCTTTCTGGGGTTGCTTCATATGGAGATTGTTCAGGAGCGCTTGGAGAGGGAATACGACTTGAATCTGGTACTCTCCGTCCCCAATGTTGTTTATCGGGTAAGAAAGAAGGACGGTACGCTTTTAGATGTGGATAATCCGGACAGCCTTCCTTCGTCTTCCGAGATTGCCGAGGTTCAGGAACCGTACGTTAATCTGTTGATGATTATTCCAATACAGGATATAGAGGCGATTTGCAATTTTACCAAGTCTCGCCGCGGCATATTTGTATCCAGCGAATATCTGAGCCAGCAAAGGGTGAGATTGAATTTTACTATGCCGCTTTCTGAATTGATAGTCGATTTTTACGACCGTATCAAATCCCAGACCCGGGGATACGGTTCAATTGATTATGAGTTCTGCGGATATAAGCCCATTGAACTGGCAAAGCTGGAGATTGCGCTTAACGACGTTGTTTGCGATGCATTCTCCTATTTAATACATAAAGACAAGGCGTATACAAAAGCGCAGGCAGTGGTAAATAAACTTAAGGAAATAATACCGCGTCAGTTATTTGAGGTACGTATTCAGGCAAAGGTAGAGGGCAAGGTTATTGCCTCTGAGAGAATACGTCCGCTGGGAAAGAATGTTACCGCCAAGTGCTACGGCGGAGACATTACCCGCAAGCGCAAACTCTGGAATATTCAGAAAAAAGGGAAAAAACGCCTGAAGCAATTTGGTAAGGTAGAAATACCCCAGGAGGCGTTCCTGGAAATATTGAGGATATAGTAAATGCCAAAGGTTAAATACAAAAAGAAATCGGTAATCAGGGAATGGGTTGAATCAATAGTCATTGCCCTTATTCTGGCAATGTTTATTCGGACATTTATTGTTCAGGCATTCAAGATTCCCTCCGGCTCAATGCGGCCGACGCTAATGGAAGGCGACCGGATTCTGGTAAATAAATTTATTTACGGAGCCAAGATTCCATTTACCGACTTAAGGCTTCCGGGTTTCAGAAAGCCGCAGAGAGGAGATATCGTAGTATTTATTTATCCTAAGGATACCCGTCGAGACTTCATAAAGAGATTGATTGCCACAGAAGGAGAGGTTGTTCAGATAAAAGACGGTAAGATTTATATTAACGGCCGGGCTCTCGACAATCCTAAATTTGCTCGTTACTATTGCAACCGAGGTCCTTATGGATACGAGGGAAGCAGCATTGTCG